>JBHIBY010000217.1:0-1504 GCA_046759305.1 Anaerolineales bacterium | reverse complement strand
GCCCTCTACTCGGTGCCCACCCGCTACATCGGCAAAACCGTGTGGGTCCGCGCCGACAGCACGCTGGTGCGCATCTACGTCGCGGGTAAGGCGGTCAAGACGCACCAGCGGAAACCTCCGGGTGGCCGCTCCACCGACTACAGCGACTATCCGCAAGAGCTGGCGCCCTATGCCCGGCGTGATCCCGACCGCATGATCCGCGAGGCCCAAAAGCACGGTACGCATCTCGGGCACTTCATGGCGGCCCTGCTCGCGGGCTCTTTTCCCTGGGCCAAGTTGCGACAGGCGCAGCGGCTCCAGCGACTGGGAAAGAAGTACGGCTCTCGCCGGGTGGACCAGGCCTGCCGTCGGGCACTGGCCTTCGAACTCATCAACGTCAAGCGGGTCGAGCAGATTATCCGAAACGACCTCGACCAATTCGATCTCCCCAACCAATCCCGAGGGGCGACCCAGGTCATTCACTTTCCGCTACGCTTCGAGCGACCCGCCCACAGCTTCTCACACCAACCCATCACAGGAGATGACCATGACGACCATGACCGAAGTGAAGCCGTCCCTCAAGACGGTGCTCAAACGGCTGAGGCTCTCAGGTTTGGTGCCGACACTACCCGACCGGGCCAGCTACGCCAAGAAGACCAAACTCAGTGAACTCGACTTCCTGGAACTAGCCCTCCAGGACGAGATCGACCGGCGCGAGCAGAAGAGCTTGGCCACCAGACTCGGCCGTGCCGGATTCGAACAGGAGCACACCTTCGAAGACTTCGATTGGGACGCACCGGTCACCTTCGACCGCGATCGGGTGCGCGATCTCTTCAGCCTCGGTTTCATCGAGCGGCACGAAGACGTGCTCTTCCTCGGTCCGGTCGGCGTCGGTAAGACCTTGCTTGCCATATCGCTCGGCCACTCTGCCTGCCGCGCCGGCCATCACGTGCGTTTCCTCCGGAGTGATCACCTACTCAAGCTGCTGCACCAGTCCCGCGCAGATAACTCCACGGAGAAAGTCTTGCGTAGTTTTCTCGCGCCGGACGTCTTGATCATCGATGACTTCGGGCTCCGGCGTCTGACCAGCCAGCAGTCCAGCGATTTCTACGAGGTGATCATCGAACGGCACCGCCGCACCTCTACCATCGTCACGTCCAACCGCACGATCGAGGAGTGGATCCCACTCTTCGATGACCCGATCCTCGCTCAGAGCGCCCTGGATCGGCTGGCCCACAACGCCTACCAGGTCGTGATCGAGGGTCAGAGCTACCGCACCCGACAACGACCAGGCCAACGCAAGGTCACAGCTTCCAGATCACGCAAATGAGGGAGGTGCTAGCCAAGAACGTCAAACGAGACTATACAATCACCGCGGCCTTGGGGTAGGTGGGTCATGGTTGTGAGAATATGTGGGTCATCCCCGTGAGAAGTGACATGGCTGGTGACCCCAAAGAAGGGCTGCAACGCATGTTGCACCTGACGGGGATGCAAATCGGGCCAGCCCCCGGTGGCAAATACCGAC
>JBHIBY010000216.1:0-1516 GCA_046759305.1 Anaerolineales bacterium | reverse complement strand
TCGGCAAGCAGACGGCGCATACGCTGGTGTACGAAACCGCCATGCAAGCTTATGAAGCAGGACGCCCTCTCAAAGAAGCCATCCTCGAAAACGAATCCATCCGCGCGCACCTCAGCGCTGAAGAGATCGAAGGTTTGTTCGATTATCAAAAGGCGACAGGGTTGTGCCGAGAGTTTGTGGATCGGGTGCTTGCGCTCGCTGAGAAGGAGCGCCCACGCAAGGATTGATGCTCCCGTTCCAGGAGCAAGCTCGATAGCATGCCATCGCGTTATCCGTTGGCGCTCCTACCCACTCCCTTGGTTGAGGCTCCCAGGCTATCGGAGGCCCTGGACGGGGCGCGTATTTTCATTAAACGCGACGACATGACCGGCTTCGGCTTCGGAGGCAACAAGGTGCGAGGTCTGGAATACTACCTGGCTGAGGCGGTGGAGCAAGGCAGTGACGTGATTGTGACCGGGGCTGGGCCGCAGTCGAACCACGTCCGTGCTACTGCAGCTGCAGCCAGAGTCGCCGGATTGGACATCGTTGCTGTGATGCACGGCTCCAGCCCGGCTACTTTACAGGGGAATCTGCTTCTGGTTCAGTTGCTCGACGCGCAAGTGCACTTCACCGATAGCCCCGATCGTGCATTGGTAGAGGTCAAGATTGAGGAGATGGCCGATCAATTGCGTCGCGCAGGGCGACGGCCATACATCATCCCCCGTGGGGGCGCATCCGCGCTGGGGGCACTCGGATATATCGAATGTGTTCATGAAATAAACCAGCAATTGGCGGATATAGACTTGAAGCTCGACTGGGTCGTGCTGGCGACAGGCTCATGCGGCACCCAAGCTGGATTGCTTGCAGGGACGAAAATCCACGGTGCGTCTTATCGTGTGCTGGGAATCACAGTCAGCCGCTCTGTGCCCGAGTGCCATGAACGCATCGACCGGATCGCACGCGAGGCAGCCCAGTTGGTTGGTCATTCAATCGAACTCACTTCAGGCGATATCATGGTGCGTGATGGATACATTGGTCCTGGCTACGGGGTTCCTACTCCAGAAGGCATCGAGGCGATACGAATGATTGCACGTCATGAAGGGCTTTTCTTCGACCCGACTTATACCGGCAAAGGCATGGCCGGGCTGATCGATGAAATCCAGTCAGGCCGGATTGGGCAAGATGAAAGCGTGGTGTTCTTGCACACTGGGGGCGAACCCGGGTTGTTCGCTCACCCCGAGATCAGAGGTTCTCGAGCCTAATCTTGTGGTCAGGCGCGACGAGAAAACCCTACCTCACAGAAGGAGAGCCTTTCTATGGGCCTTTTCCGTTTTGAAACCCCTCAGAAATCGGTGAAGATCGGTCACATCGAAGTCGGAGGCCAGCCCGGCGAGCGGCCGCCGGTCCTATTCGCCAATATGTTTCAATCCAAGCACAAAATCGTCCAAAGTCGCAACCCTCCGCGATGGGACAAAGCCCGGGCGCTAGACGAAATCAAGCTGGTCGAAGAGATGTCTCTTGAAACCGGCATTCCCGC
>JBHIBY010000215.1:0-1563 GCA_046759305.1 Anaerolineales bacterium | reverse complement strand
AGCGCGATGTTGTTAATATGTAGTTAGCACCCGACGCCAGTCGGGGGCGGAGCGACTTTCGGTGGGACGCGTTTTCAGGTATCCTTTGTTCACGTTGTGAACTGGGCGGGGACACCCTGGGGACGTGAGGTGTCGGGCCGGTTCCGGAGCGCGCCTATGGGGTTATCCTCAAAACCCGTGTTGTTGTTTGGAACCTCCCGCCCGAATCCATTCACATGAGAAGACCCACACAAAGCGGTCAAGCTCGTATCGGTGTGTGTATCCTCACCTGGCCCCAATCACGCGTCCCACCCAGCCGCTCGGTCAGCGGCACTGGCTATCTGTAAAGGAGCAGGAAAAATGTCCAACTCAGAACAACGCTTCGTCGCCCTCGACGTCCACAAACGGTACGTGATGATCGCGGCGGTCAATGCCCGTCAGGAAGTGGTGTTGACCCCGCGACGGCTGGAGCTCAGTCAACTCGATGGCTGGGTCCAGAAGCATCTCGAACCCACCGACCACGCGGTCCTCGAAGCCACCACTAACGCCTGGTACGTCCACGATCTGCTGGAGCCTCACCTGGCGCGAGTAGTCGTCGCTCATCCCTACCACGTCAAGCTCATCGCTGCCGCCGCCGTCAAGACCGACAAGCGCGACACCCTGACCCTGGCTCGCTTGCTAGCCGCCAATATCATACCAGAAATCTGGGTACCTCCGCAACCAGTCCGTGAATTGCGGGCCCTCATCGCCCATCGCCAACGACTCATTGCCCAGCGCTCGGCGGCCAAGAACCGTTTGCAGAGTGTGCTGCACCGCCACCACATCCTCCCACCTGCTGGACGGGCTTTCTCCAACCAGAACAAAGGCTGGTGGCTCTCCCTCTCCCTCGATCCCAGTGAGAAGCTGCGAGCTCAGCAAGACCTGTCCATCATCGCCCACCTTAGCCCGCTGATCGAGGCGGTAGAAGCCGAACTGGCTCGCCTCAGCGTCTCCCAACCCTGGACCGACCAGACACCCTTCCTCATCCAACTCCCAGGCGTCGGCTTGCTGACCGCTATGACCATCTTGAGCGCTATCGGCGATGTCTCTCGCTTCCCCAGTGCCAAGAAGCTGGTCGGCTATGCCGGTCTGGGAGCCAGGGTCCACGTCTCTGGCCAGACCCACCGCGGCGGTGGCATCACCAAGCAGGGACGCAAAGAACTGCGCGCCGCTATGGTCGAGGCCGCCTGGTCCGCCGTCCGCAGCCATCCCTTCTGGAAACGGCAGTTCGCCCAACTGGAACGGCGCATGCATCCCAAACCCATAGGTCCCCTTCGGGGAAAGGCCATCGTCGCCGTCGCCCGCAAGCTGCTGGTGGCCGTCTGGTACGTCCTCACCCACCGCGCCGCCGACCGCTATGCCGACCCAGAACAGGTCGCCTTCAAGTTGATGACTTGGTCCTGGAAACTCAACGATCAACTGCGCAGGGGACTGACCACTCGTCAGCCTGTCCTGGCCGACAGGCCAGGGTTCATCCGCTACCATCTCATCCGGCTTGGCATCGGTCACGACCTGCAGGCCATCGGCGCGGGGGCACCCGGCGAC
>JBHIBY010000214.1:0-1609 GCA_046759305.1 Anaerolineales bacterium | reverse complement strand
CGATCGAGCACCTGAATCACATCGACTCCAATCAGCGCGGCAGGCACCAGACCAAAATATGAAAGCGCGGAATACCGTCCGCCGATATTCGGATCATTAAGGAAGGTGGCTCGGAAATCGTAGCGTCCAGCAAGATCCTCTAGACTGCTGCCGGGATCGGTAATCGCTACAAAGTGAGGGCCGGTCCTTCCGGGACCTTCCACAGCTTGCACTTGGGTATAGAAGTATTTGAAAAGAGACAGCGTTTCGACTGTTCCGCCCGACTTGGTGGCGACGATATAGAGGGTCCGCTTGGGATCGAAGCGCTCGGCAGCGGATAGCACTGCGCCTGGGTCGGTGCTATCAAGCACACCCAGCTCAAAGTATCCCTGCTCAATTCCAAAGGTCTTCATGAATACTTCAGGCGCCAGGCTGGAGCCGCCCATACCGAGAAGGAGCGCCTGGTCGTAGCCGTCGGCGCGTGCCCAGTCCGTCAGCTCCTGCAGATCGTGCAAATTATCTAGCATCACATCCGCGACATTTAGCCATCCGAGGCGATTAGTAATTTCGCCCGGATCCGGTTTCCACACGGTGTGGTCAAGGGTCCAGATGCGTGAGAGCACTTTCTCGGCACTCATTTGAGACATCGCTGAATCTATTGCGGTCTCAAACCCGTTCACATTTATGGAAATATGTTCCCAGCCCGCTAACAGGCGCTCGCGTTTGAGTGCGATGGCATTCATCAAACTCTCAAATGATCGAGCAAAGGCCGAGACTCCCTCTTCCTGCAGATCCTTGGTGATGCTCTTTAGATCGAGTCCAATGGTTGATAGCTGCTCCAGGTGCACTTCGGCATGTTGCAGATCCGTATCCAGCGTCTGCGATACCGTTCCATGATCTATGAAGGATTTAAGGGTGGCAGGAGGAATTGTGTTGACGGTATCTGGGCCGATGAGCGAATCAACGTAGAGCGTATCGGGCAGAGTCGGGTTTTTCGTGCTTGTGCTGGCCCAAAGAGGACGTTGAACTCTTGCGCCGCTTGCCGCGAGCCGCTCCCAACGCTCTCCGCTAAAAATCTCCTTAAATCGAGCGTACGCGACCTTGGCATTGGCTACCCCCGTCCTGCTCTTGAGCTCCGTCGCCGCGGTGGCTCCCGCGCCAATTCTTCCCAAAGCCCGATCGACAGCCGTATCGACGCGGCTGATAAAAAATGATGCGACTGAAGCAACCCTTACTTCCTGTGAACCTGAAGCCGCCAGGTGCTCGAGGCCTGCCATGTATGCCTCTGCGACATCGGAGTAGTTCTCAATCGAAAAAATCAGGGTCACGTTGACGTTTATTCCTTCGCCAATGAGAGCCCTGATTGCCTTCACGCCTTCCCGAGTAGCAGGCACTTTGATCATCACATTCGGTCGCCCGAGGTCTTTGACAAGCTGCTTGGCTTCTAGAATCGTGCCCTGACTGTCGTAGGCCAGCATCGGGTTCACTTCAATGCTTATGAATCCATCCAGTCCCTGAGTCTGGTCGTAGATAGGTCGCAGCAGATCGGCGCTGCGGGCGATGTCGTCTAGGACCAGCCTTTCATAAATCTGAGCTACTTCAAATCCGTCCTCAACCAGTGCATGCAGCG
>JBHIBY010000213.1:0-1613 GCA_046759305.1 Anaerolineales bacterium | reverse complement strand
TGTCCTGAGAATCTTTTGTTAGCTATGTCCTGGAGTCGTACGCCAGCCACGCATTGGGGAGTGAAGGAGGATCGCGCATTCGGTCTCTTCAAGAGAACAAGCTAGCCTATTCTCGAGTCATGAAATAGATAGTAATGGTGCGCCCGAAAAGACTCTCGGATTCCCTCGATAGAGCCTCGATGGAGAAATAATCTCCGAAGCGGCGCTCGACTTCGTCCGACGGAAGCTCGTTTTCAAAACACTTCAGCAAAAACCGGCTACCTCGATGGCTCAAAGGCAGCACGTTCTTCATATAGGAATCACGATCCCCTTGGCTCAGATCATCCAAGGTACCGAAGTCGACAAGAAAGTCAAACGCGCCACCGACATGGCGCAGCTCAGTGAGGTCGTCCTGCACAAAATTCACCTCAGCGCCTTCAGCCCGAGCTCGCTTCCGCGCCAGCCTGATCGCAGTTGGTGAAAAATCAACGCCGGTCACATCGAATCCGCTCTTTGAGAGGTAGATGGCCTCGAGGCCCGCACCACAGCCGAGGTCGATCGCTCGCCCAGGAGGGACGCGACCGGTTTCGACAAGCTCTGCGAGCTCCGGCTTTGATCCGAAAACCCAAGATACTGGCACGTTGAAAAGCTCAACTATGCGGTAGATCGGTTCATAAAGGCGCTTCATAGAAAGTCATCCTCTCTCCCTGGGCGCACGCATCGGTGCCGCGGGAATCGCAACTACACCACTGAAGCTGCCTAACGGCTGCGAGCTGAGCGGCCGGGGATCGTTCCGTCAAATCCTAGCCCAGGTTCGCGCATTCGCATTGTCCCTTGCACAGGTCGTTGAATTGCGATCGGCTCGATCGCTGGCTCCCCCAAGAATGTACATAGCAACCGTCTCTTGCTTTTGGCGCAGCATCCCCGGTCCGATCCAGCGAGTTGTTATATGGCCGTAAGCTCAGCAAGACCGAGAGTCAGGGATCTACTCGGTTGGAAGGCCAGCGTCTTTCCATGCCTCCATGCCTCCCTCCACATAGAAGACATTGGTAAAGCCCATATCCCTAAGAAGTTTCGCTCCTCTGGCACAGTTTTCACCTGTCTGGCAAACGGTGATGATCGGCCGTGAGCGATCTTGAAGTCGAGAGTCGCGAAACTCTTCTGGTAGCTCTTGGTCTGCCCTCACCGGCAGCATGCCGAGTGAGATGTTCACTCCTCCGGCAGCCAAGCCAGTAGATGGAATATCAGCAGCGTCGCGAACATCCACCAGTAAGGTATTTGAGTCTTGCTGCATGCGTTGGTGGGCTTCATCAGCGCTTATTCCCTGAACCTGTTCCCTTGCTTCCTCAACCATTTGCATAAAGGTCCTTGCCATTGTCTCCGCTCCTCCTTATGTGTGATACCTCAGCGCTACCCGTGAGTCTGGCAGCATGATATTCCCCGCGTCATTGGTTGGACCTCGGCGCCTTATTCGGAGAATACGAGCCGCCTCTTCTTTTCACGCTCAGGGTGAACCATCAAATACAAGCACAATTGAGGCTCTTTTATGGCGGTGGCTATCGATTCTTGCCCGGCCATATAACGGCTGCGAGCTGAGCGGCCGGGGATCGTTCCGTCAAATCCTAGCCCAGGTT
>JBHIBY010000212.1:0-1650 GCA_046759305.1 Anaerolineales bacterium | reverse complement strand
CCGAGAGATGCCCAGTACCCAACAAATCCGATCCTGCGTCCTGGAGGAGCTTGAACACCTCCCCTTGTGATGGCTGACGCGTAGGTCAAGGCTAATTGCGAAGGCCCCCGCAATCGTTTCGGGGGCCTTTGTGTGTCTGACCTCGGGTGCGATATGGGGGTCGCGTTGTGGCGCTTGCGGCTTGTGGGGAATCAGCTCTGGGGCGCTACCCGTCCGGGCCTTGCGCGGCGGGGGGATCGTCCGGCTCATGCGTTATGGCCCGCTAGTGCTTCGATTCGCAAATACGGTTACGTATTCTTGTGAATTACATCAGAGATATTGCTCACTCAGCACTAAGTCCTGAGGGCTTCGACTGAGCTCAGTCTAAATGAGTTCGTCACGGAACTTATGCATCGAGGGACTAGGGTGCCTTCCACATATCGCCGTTTTTGCCGTAGAGGAGTAGGACTGGCGAGCCTTGAGGCGATACACTGATGCTAACCTCGCCGTCGCCGTTGACCAGGCTTATGACCGGCGAGCCATCTGAATACGTGGCCAACGCAACCCGAGCCGTACCGTTCCTGTCGTTGAGGCCCAGGGTCAGGGAACCGTCGGGCATGACGTCTAACCCGGCAAGGATCTTCTCGTCCGTGCCGTGAAAGGACAGGAATGGCAAGCCATCGAATTTCACACCGAACGCGGCACGCTTCCTCTCGTTCTTGTCGTACAGACCAAGGCCCGGCGTTCCATCCGCCGCCACGCTGAGCATTGCCCGCCGCGTTTCCTCGCTGTCGGCGAGGGCCAGATTCACCGTGCCGTTGGACACGTTCAGCCACGCGCGGGCCTTTCCACCGCTATCCCGCAGCACAAACTGCTCGCTTTGGACCACTTTGGACAGGTTGCCATTACCCGCCGTTGCTTGTCCCATCAGCACCGCGGCGATGCCGAAAAACCCCAGGCCGGCTATCCACTTCAAGCGGCGATCCCTCCGCTCTTGCCGGTCCAGTCGTTGGACTAACCCCTCCATCAGAGTGAGCAACTTGGCTGTCAGCCGTATTTCGTTTAGACCTTGTTCCAGGCGATCATGGAGCCGGGCATAGACCCAGTCAGGATTCACATCAGGATTCAGTACTTGATTATTCATGGCTTTCTCTCCTACCTCCAAGCGTGGACCCATCAAAAAAGGCCGCTTCCGTTACATCATGTGATCCGATGCTCAATCCTGCGTATGAACCGCCGTTATCGTATGACGGACAAATGTACCAGGGCTGGGGATTGATTTCTGCAGAGAGGCGGTCTTACCGCGTGTCCCGCGAGGACGCACGTAAAGATGAAAGTTTCGCCAAGGGTACTTCCTGCTTACCTGGCGTCCTTGACCCTGTCAAGCTAAAACTATGTTTCTCTCTGATGAAACCTTGTGATTTTTTTCCCAAAATTGCGCATGTTATCTCGACATGGAGAAAGAGATTTAGAGAGAACAGAGTCCCGGCGGGCCGCTAGGCAGGGAAGGAGTAAAGCCATGATCCGTCAGCCGTTGGGCTTGGAGGGACCGCAATAATCCTGGCTATACGGCTCGGGGAGTTGGTGGTGGGTCTTGCGTGAAGAGCTTCCGGGTCCTAGGATCCCATCCAGGAGCCGTACGTCGTCGAGTAGCCGACGCCTCCAGCCGGT
>JBHIBY010000211.1:0-1689 GCA_046759305.1 Anaerolineales bacterium | reverse complement strand
CCGTAGTAAGGGTCAGTCAGGCCGAGTTAAACGAGAAAGGACAACAAGGGATGGGTAAGAAATTGAACGGACTCACAGGCAAGCGTTGGATAGAAAGTCCTGCTGACGAATGGAGCGATGCCGTTGTTGCCTCCATGAAGCTCGGCGGCGTCGACAATTTATTTTTTGTCTCCGGCTCTGAAGTAGGTTACTACCAGGAGGCTATCGCAAAGGCGGAGGAAAGGGGCTGGCCGGCTCCCAAGCTGATCACGATGGTCCACGAGGGCGTGGCGTTACATGCCGCCCTGGGCAACAGCATGGTGACGGGCAAGCCCTCGGCGACAGCGGTCCACGTCGATGTGGGTTTGCTCAACTATGGCACAGCTATTCATTCGGCCTGGAGGGGAAACTACCCTGTTTTGATCACCTCTGGAACAGGCCCGCGGGGGTTTCCCGAATCCATGCCTGGTGCGCGCGACCGTCATATTCAGTGGTATCAGGAGCCACGCGACCAGGGTGAGATTCTGCGCCAATATACTAAATTGGATCATCGATTAGAGCATCAGGACAATCCCGGTCTCATGGTCAGTCGTCTGCTTCAAGTAGCGATGAGTGAGCCGAAGGGTCCCGTCTACATGGCCATTCCGCGCGAAACGGCCTTACTACCCATGCCGGGATTGACACGGTTTCCTACCCGGGACCAGTTGGGCGTTGCGCGCCCGGCATCTCCCGATCCAGGCGATGCAAGACAGGTTGCGAAATGGCTAATTGGGGCAAACAATCCGTGTATCTACACGTCCCAATCGGGTCGAAATCCAGAATCCATAGCAGAGCTCGTTCGGCTCGCCGAGTTGCTCGCTGTACCAGTGGTCGACAGCCGTCAAGTGCAAAGTCTGAACTTCCCGACCACCCATCCTCTTTACGGAACCGGGCCAGAGCCCAAGGATGCGGACGTACTCGTTGTAATTGAATCGCCGATGCCATGGATTCCTCAGACGGAGGCGCCCTCTCCTGACGCCGCAATTGCCTGGATTGATCCCGACCCGGTGCAGTCGCGCTACAAGACCATGGAGTTCCAGGCCGATTTGTGGCTTCCCGTCGATGCCGCGGCTGCTGCTCGGGCCATCCACGATGCAGCCACAGCTATGCTGTCGAAAAGCGACATGAATCGTATCGCCGATCGACGCGAGAGGTTAGAGCGGCGCAAGCATGAGCTGGAAGAGGCTGCGGAAAACAGTGCGAGAAGGGCAGCACGACGCCAGCCGATCGATCCTGCCTGGGTCTCTTACCAGATTCAACAAATCCTGGAGCCGGAGGCTTTGCTGCTTGACGATGCCCTAAGCAATTCAGGCAGCCTCCGTGAATACAATCGCCGTTCGCTGCCGAACACTTACTTTCGCCGGAGCGGCTCAAGCGGGGGGTGGGGTGCTGGCGCAGCAGTTGGGGCTAAGCTCGCAAGGCCGGACTGCGATGTCGTCCTTGCAACAGGGGACGGCTTCTTCATGTTCGGTAGTCCGCTGGAAGCCATGTGGGCCGCTTCCTATCATAAGGCGCCGTTTCTCTCTGTGATTTATGTCAACCGATCCTACTCTACCGGGACAAGAGGCCTGAGGTCCACCTATCCCAAGGGGGTCTCGGTCCGGAGAGGCGAATACGTAGGAGGGGTCTTTGATCCTCCACCGGACTTCGCCAAGCTTGCCGAAAGCGTGA
>JBHIBY010000210.1:0-1698 GCA_046759305.1 Anaerolineales bacterium | reverse complement strand
ACGGCATCCGCCCCACAGGTCCCTCGGATATCCGGCGGATCGAAGCCGGGATTCTGAATTACGGAGCCGACATAACGCTCGACACTAATCCATACGAAGTCGGTCTCGATTGGCTCGTCGACCTCGATCAGCCTGCCGAGTTTATCGGCAAGCAGGCACTTGCTCGAATCGAAGCCGAGGGTGTTCAACGGAAGCTGGTTGGCGTGGTCATAGAGGGCGACCGCGTTGAGTTCAACGCTACTAAATGGCCTGTGTTAAGTGGCGACAGCGAAATCGGACATATCACTTCCGCCATCTACTCGCCCCGCCTCAGGCAGAACATTGGGTATGCCCTGCTGAGTATCCAGTATGCCGATCTAGGCACGGCGTTAAAGGTGTCGATACCTCATATGGGCGAACGGTCGGCCACGGTCGTGGCAAAGCCATTCATCGACCCAAAGAAGAAGATTCCGAAATCTTGAGAACCCAAGCCGCTGATCGTGCCGCAGTCGCTGCACGAGCTGAAGGCCCGTCCTGTCTTGCGACACACTTGCGTAAGCGAGGCTGGTCGCGATCAGAGTGCCTACCGCCGCACCCTTATGAGAGCACGCTGTTGAGCAACCGCCGCTTAGGAGATCTATAGCCATGAGTACAACTGCCACCGTCCACCCCGATCGTCCGATTAGGTCCCAAGCCGAGCTCATCCATGCGGAGCTGAGGCGTACTGAGCGCATATTCCGCCTTCGCGTCATCGCATCCTTGGCGGTCCTGCTGGCGTTCTTAGTTTTCATGTTCAGCGGCACAACCTTGAGCCTGGGCCCTCTCACAATAAAGACGCTCCGTTTAGATCCTGAGTTTGCTCGAACTTGGGTGCCCTTTATCAGCGGAGGGATATGGCAGACTATCGGAATCTCTGCCTTGTCCATCGTCCTGGCAACCGTGCTTGCCGTACTGGCTGCGCTCGGTCGATTATCCAGAATTCCCCCGATCTACGCTGTGAGCATGTTCTACATATCACTGATTCGCGGAACTCCGCTTTTCCTTCAAGTCATGTTCTTCTTCCTGGCTTTACCACAAATTGGTATCCAGCTGCCAGGGTTGTGGGCAGGTGTCCTAGCACTTGGAATCAACTACGGCGCGTACATGAGCGAGATCTTTCGTGCGGGCTTGGAGGCCGTTGGAAAAGGTCAAAGGGAGGCCGCAGCGGCAGTTGGAATGACACCCGCTCAGACGATGCGGAGAATCGTGCTTCCCCAAGCCTTGCGCATCGCGATCCCTCCAACCGGCAATGAGTTCATCGCCATGCTTAAAGATTCCGCGCTAGTCTCGGCCACTGGCTTCGTTCATGAGATCATGTGGAGAGCGCAAAAGGTCGGAAGAGCGAATTTTCGCAATCTGGAAGCGCTACTCATCGCAGCCGTCTTCTATTGGATTATGACGCTCATTTTCACGGCTCTGCAATCGCGCTTGGAAGCCAGAATGGCACGAGGAGACTGAGGATGGTTCCCAGGGTACGCGTCTCAGACCTACACAAATACTTCGGTCGCTTGCATGTTCTCAGAGACATATCCCTTGAAGTGCTCCCCCAAGAGGTGGTGTGCATCATTGGGCGTAGCGGTTCCGGCAAGAGCACGCTCTTGCGATGCATCAACTTCCTAGAGCAGCCGGAATTCGGAACTGTCGAAGTGGATGGACTAGCGGTGGAGGCCGGAGGAAAGG
>JBHIBY010000209.1:0-1710 GCA_046759305.1 Anaerolineales bacterium | reverse complement strand
ATCAGTCCTTCCTCAAGCTTCAGGACCAGCTTGAGGGGACCGAAAACCGACTGGCTGTCGAACGAAAGCGTTACAACGATGCCGTCAGGGAAGTCAATACCTTCAGACGAAAGCTGCTGGGGCGAGTCTACGCAGGCCTCGCTGGCGTGGAGCAGGCCCAATACTTTGAAGTGACGGAGGCAGCTCGGACGGCCCCTAAGGTAAAGTTCTAAGCCGCGCCAAAGGGAGCCTGGCGGGCGACGGACGCATCCGGGGCACACCTCGTGGCCCATCGCTGACTCAAAGCTGACTCAAATTAGGCAAGTCCTATAAATAAGACTCCAATGCCTGGTACCAGGAAACCATCGACACGCCAAATGTAGCCCCCACCACAAACACATCCCATTTCGTCAAAAAAATTTCCCTCCTGATGCATCCAAGGAAGCCCCTCCTGTCGTTTTATTAATTGAGTGGTGTACTCAGACCCTGAATCTGAATCAGGGGGCCCCAAAGTCTAAAACCCCAAAGCCTTAGTCTTCGCTAGGTTATGGAGGGTCTCCTTAGACATCTATCCAAACAAAGGAGGACCACAAATGAACAAGCTCTGTACGACGATCGGGATCCTGGTCGCTTTTCTCGCCCTTTCGGGCATCGCCAGCGCCGGCGACGAATTGGAATTTCGGGCGAGGCTTTCAGGGGACGAGGAAGTTCCCAACCCTGTGGTCACTAACACAACGGGAAAGTTTAGAATTGAGTTCAATGACGACCTGACAACGGCAGAATTCCGGCTCGAGGTTGAGGATGCCGACCGTGTCACAAGAGCACATATTCACTGTGCGCCCGCAGGTCAAAATGGACCTATTGTTGTAGCCCTCCTCGAGCATAAAGATGGTGGAGTCTCCACCGTGAGACTAAGTGAAGATGTGGAGCTCGAAGCCACTATAACGAATGAAAGCATCTCCAATAATGCGTGCGGCGCCACTCTCTCAGCGATTGCCGCAGAGATGAGTAACGGGAACACCTACGTCAATGTGCACACGGTCGACAACCCCGGCGGCGAGATCCGAGGGCAAATCGAGGAGAAGTGATCAGTTGAGTGCAAAGTAGTCACATTGGACCCAGCAGTTACTCTCCCGATAACAACAACGGCCACCCCGCAGGGTGGCCGTTGCATTTATCCAGCCCCTCCTCTTCGGGTAGCTTGCTATTATGCCTTGGGAGGGCGCGATGAGTATTGGGGGCGGAAGTACTGTCCGTCCGAATGAGATTATGTGCTATCGTAGTGGTGGGAGGATGGACAAGGGATTGAACACTATCGAAAGGAGGGGTTATGGCGACGCCTTCGACGATGGACTTGCCCTTAGGGGCGATAGCACCGGACTTTGCGATTCCAAACATCGACGGGAAGACTGTTTCGCTTGAGGACTTTGCGGATCCGGCGCTTTTGGTCATGTTTATCTGCAACCACTGCCCCTACGTCAAGCATCTCCAGGCCCATCTCGCCCAGCTCGTCAAAGAGTACCAGAAGAAGGGGGTAGCGGTGGTGGGTATCAACTCGAACGATGTCGAACGGTACCCGGATGATTCCCCCGACAAGATGGCAGAGACCGCCAAGAAGTACGGGTTCACCTTCCCTTACCTTTTTGATGAAGCCCAGGAAATCGCCAAAGCCTATAAGGCCGCCTGTACCCCGGATTTCTTCCTCTTTGACAAGGAGCGCAAGCTTATCTA
>JBHIBY010000208.1:0-1769 GCA_046759305.1 Anaerolineales bacterium | reverse complement strand
GCTATGAGGGATGCTCCCATCCTATCGCCTGCGGCCCGACGGCTCGCAGGTGATGCGCTTGCCCTAATGAACTTCATAATGAGCGACCTCAGCCCGATGCGCTGCCGTCGATCCGAAGTGGAGTTTCATATCCTCAGTTGTGGGCAACGCGCCGACGTCCATCGTGAAGCCAGGAGCAGGGCCAATGAACCGCAAGGTTACTGTTCAGATGTGCCAAACGTACAGACCCTTTCTGTGCTGTCAATTCGCTATTGAACAAGGGTGATCCCTGCTCCCAATGTTCTCAGGCTCTTTAGGAACTCCCAACCGTGAGCGATGAGACCGACAACAGTAGATCTAGCTACTAGGACCAGCAATCCGGACATGACAGTGAAGAGCAAACTGTTCTGCAAAAGATCGAGGTCGAGAAGGCCCGATATGCCAGCGGTAATCGCAACGAGCACCGAGCCGTAGATTACCCATACATCTTGGAACGGAATCTTGTGGAATCTGGCTGCATACAGCTGCACCGCGATCCTGTGAATGGCGAATTGGACGACCAATGAGAGGATGACTCCCAAAGCGCCTATGGAGGGCACGGTGAGCAAGAGAATAGGAAGACTCACGAATAGCATAACGAAAGTCAGGATAGTAAGGATGGTCGCCTGCTTTAAGGTGAAAAGAATCCCCAATGCGGGCCGGCCTGCGGTTTTGATCAGGACCATAATAGTCGATAGCGCAACTAAAACATACGCGTCAGTGAATTTATCATGGGTCAGCAGCGCGATAAGCTGCTTTCCAAGAGTTGCGAAGAAGAGACCAAACAGGATAACCAGTATTTGGATGCTCCACCATCCCAATTTAGTTTTCGGAAAATCACTCTCCAGCTCTCGCGCCTCCTCGAGGGTATCAGGCCAGATGCTGTATCCGAAAGCCCTCATTGCCATCATTGTGACTTCCCTATAGCGAAGCGAGTGAGCATAGAGACCGAGCGAAGAAAGACCTGAAAACGAGCCCAAAAGCACGCTTTCCAGCGACCGTTGAGCCTGCTCGACAAAGTTGCCAATTGACGTGACCGACCCCAGCCTGGTGATTTCCTTGAGCCACTTCACACTGACTACTGGCCTCAGGTATGGTCCCAGCACCATGATTGCCCCAAGAAACAGGACGGCCTGACCGGCTGCCGAGGCCACAAACAATGCAAGGACGCCCAGATCGAAAACGTACAGACTCACAAGCACAGCAACAGTGCGACTGACTGACTCCCCGATGGAGTAGTATGCGAAGGGACGCGCCCGGCGGTCTATGATCAGGATCTGGCTAGCAATACCCCAAGGCCCGAGGAACACGAGGGATAGCAACAAGAGGGCTAGACCTCCTTGTGGCAACAAAAGCAGCTCATCCAGCCATGAAATGATCCACGGCCAGAATGCAAGAATCGCAAGACAGAACGCTAGCACTACCCCCATGCTAACGAACGTGAGGGTGGAAAGCATTTCTCGCTTCTCGTGCATATCGACTAGCGGGAAGTGGGCCGCCAGCAGGAATCCTGCTCCCACTTGGCTCACCAAAGTTCCAATGGAGACTACCGACCAAGCCAAGGCAAGCAAGCCGAAGTCTGCCGGGTCCAGCAGATACGTCGTTAGAGGCAGAGTTGCCAAAGCGAGAACAGTGCTTACCAGCGCAGGCAGGATATAAAGAACGAATCGCTTACTGACCTGCACTTCTCCACTCCGGCTCGGGCACGCTAAGGCTTCCCGATTGGCGCTCCACCCTAAGCATCATTTCTC
>JBHIBY010000207.1:0-1798 GCA_046759305.1 Anaerolineales bacterium | reverse complement strand
TTGGTTCAGGCGCAGAATCCCCGGTCCGTTCCAGCGAGTTGTTATTAGTATGTAGTTGGGGCGCGGCCGGTGCTATCCTGACCTTGATGAGAGACGGGAACGCACCGGGGGCACAGAGCGTCAGGGCGGACCGAAGCTGGCTATGGGATGCTTACGCAAGCCCGTGTGGTTATTTGGTCCACCCGTCGGAAACTCATCTGGGACGGCCCGCAGGCCGAGCCCGTATCGGTTTTTGTACCTCTCCGCCCGAAAGCCGCGCCCCATCCGATCCGGTCAGCATCGCTGACCTTCTCACTTAGGAGTGTACGATGAATGCACCTCCCAAATCAACGGTTCCGCGCTTCCTGGCCCTCGACCTGCATAAACGCTATCTGGTCGTAGGGGGTGTCAACTTCCGTCAGGAGATCGTGCTCAAGCCCCGCCGCATCTCCCTGGAGAAATGGCCCGCCTGGGCCAGGGCTAACCTCATGCCCACCGACGCCGTCGTGCTGGAAGCCACCACCAACGCCTGGGAGATCTACGACCAGGTCGCCCCGTTGGTGGCACGAGTGGTGGTCGCTCACCCTCCACAGGTCAAGTGGATCGCGGAAGCCCGCGTCAAGACCGATCGGCTCGACGTGCTTCGCCTGGCCCACCTCCTGGCCGCCGATCTCATCCCCGAAGTCTGGGTGCCACCCATCGAGGTGCGTGAGCTCCGCTCTCTCATGGCCCATCGTCGACGGCTGGTCCAGATGGGCACCCGAGCCCGCAATCGGCTGCACAGCCTGCTCCACCGCTTCAACCTCAAGCCTCCGGCCGGCAAGATCTTCGCTCAGAAGCATCGGGGGTGGTGGCAAGAACTCGACCTCTCGCCCACCCAACTCATGCGCATTCGCCATGACTTGGCTACCATCGACCACATCGAGCAGCAACTGGAAGAGATCGATGAAGAGCTTTCACGCCTCAGCACCTCTGAGCCGTGGGCTGACCAAGTGCCTTACCTCCTCCAGCTCCCCGGCTTCGGTCTCATCGTCACCTTGACGGTGCTGGCCGCCATCGGCGAGATCTCCCGCTTCTCGCACCCCAAGAAGCTGGTCGGCTATGCCGGTCTGGGCGCTTCCATCCACGACAGCGGCGACCAGCATCGCACCGGTCGGATCACCAAGCGCGGTCGCAAGGAGCTGCGTTGGGTCCTGGTCGAGGCCGCCTGGCGCGCGGCCGACACCCACCCCTACTGGAAGGCCCAGTTCGAACGTTTGGAGCGGCGCCTGGGATCCAAAAAGACCGCAGTTGCGCTCGCCCGCAAGCTGCTGGTGGCCGTCTGGTACGTCCTGACCCAGCGCACTTCAGATCGCCATGCGGATCCAGACAAAGTCGCTTTCAAGTACATCATGTGGTCCTGGAAGCTTGACGATGTGAAGCGGAACGGGATGAGCACCCGACAGTGGACCCGCTACCACTTGATGCGGCTCCAGCTCGGTAAGGATCTGACACACATCATGCGCGGGGGACATCGCTACTCCATAGCGCCTGCTGAGGAGCTTCAGGCGCTGTTGCCCGAGCTGCAAACGGCCGACTGATCGAGGTCCGGCCACAACTGCATAAATACCAATATCCCTCCGCCAAAACACAAACCCGGCGGTGGGCCGGGCCAGTGTTGCTGCTCACTAAATTGGCAGTGAATTCTAGATCAGGACTTGACTTTCCAACCCATCGGTAGGCAGCGAGCTCTCAACTGGCGATTCCCAACACGACAACGATCATCACCAATAGGCCATTGGCGAGTCCGTGTGCAATGATTGCGGGCCAGGTATTCTTA
>JBHIBY010000206.1:0-1814 GCA_046759305.1 Anaerolineales bacterium | reverse complement strand
GCGAAAGGCCCAGTCGCTTCGCCGCCTGGGTCTGGTTGTGTGCAATCTGTAGGGTCCCCTTGCGGCTGACCGTCAGTTCCCCACCAGGTACGGTCAGCTCGATTCTAACGTGGTGAAGGTTGCTGGAACGGTGACGCTGATGAGGCAACTCAACCATGACACGACAGCTCATTATCCTGTCGTAAAAGGAATCCAATCTGGCCGCTTTCTCACGAATAAAGCTTTCGACTTCTTCAGAATGATCCAGGTTGCGAAATGTAATTTGCACGGGAAGTTCCATAATTCTTGCCTCATTTGATCCGTCATTAGAGTTATTCACGAGTTATTGTCAAAAGTTGTGTACGGGCCCTCATCAGGCGGCGACCTCATCCTCCCGGACTCCGTTAATGAACTTCACGTTTTCAATGACTTCACCCAAACGCCGATAACCCTGTAACCGGCGCCATCTTTTCTCGGCACTGAGGCACAGCTTGAAGACCATAGTCAGCATGGTTTGCCTGGACAAACAGCCGCGAGTCTTGGCCGTCCGTAACTTGACGGTGGCGAAAGTCGACTCAATGGGATTGGTGGTTCTGAGATGTGGCCAATGCTCAGCCGGAAAATCATAGAAGGCCAGCAGCTCCTCCCGATCCTTAGCCAGGCAAGCTGTGGCCTTGGGGAACTTCAACGCATAGGTGGCGATGAACTCGTCAAAGGCCCGATAGGCGCCTTGGCGGGTCTCGGCCATCCAGATCTGATGGAGTGCTTGTTTGGCCCTGGGCTGCACGACCTTCGGCAGGCAGTTGAGCACGTTGCCCGTCTTGTGCACCCAGCAGCGTTGCTGGCGGGTGTTCCCGTACACCTTGGCCAGGGCCTTCCAGAAGCCCAAAGCTCCGTCTCCAATCGCCAGTTTGGGTTCCATGGTGAGCCCTCTTGAATGCAGATCTCTTAACAGCTCCCACCAGGACTGCTCACTCTCCCGGTACCCATCCTCCACCGAGATCAGCTCCTTCTTCCCGTCGGCACGGGCTCCAATGAGCACCAGCAAGCACAGTCGAGCATCTTCGAAACGAACATTGCAGTACACGCCGTCAGCCCAGACGTAGACGTAGCACTTCTTGGAGAGATCCCGCTTCCGCCACTGCTCGTAGTCCTGAACCCACTGCTGTTTGAGCCGGCTAATGGTCTTGGCTGATAACCCCGGGGCATCCGGACCCAGCAGGGCACTCAGAGCGTCTCTGAAGTCCCCCGTCGAGATGCCTTTCAAGTACAGCAGAGGTAACAGTTCCTCCAGACTCTTGCTGCGCCTCAGATACGGCGGCACCAGGCTGGAGCGAAAGCGGATGATCTCTTCGGATTCCTGCCCGGATCCCCGGTCTCGAACCCGAGGGATCCGCACAGGGATCCCGCCAATCCCCGTCTGCACCTCTCTTTTGGGAAGGTAGCCATTGCGAACCAACCGCTGTCGTCCCTGCTCATCCTGTTGACCTTCGTACTGCTCGAGAAGCTCCTCCAGCTCGGACTGAACCGCTTCAGCGATCAGCTTCTGTGCTCCCTCCCGCAGAACCTCCGTCAAGGCATCTCTCGTTGTCTCTGGTTGATCGATTGAAATTACGGTATCTTTCTTCATGGCGTATCCTCCTTCCCGGTTCTCCGGGTGAATCCATGATTGCTAACCACGGATTCAGGATACGCCGCCTCTCAGACTCTCATACACAACTTCCGACCATAGCTCCTCGTCCTAGGAATACCATGACGTTTGCTGATGGGTCTTGCGAGGGGAGATCAAGGAGCGAGGAGGAGGTGATGCAGGGACATCGGCGACGACGAGCGAC
>JBHIBY010000205.1:0-1829 GCA_046759305.1 Anaerolineales bacterium | reverse complement strand
TAGGTAATGAAGATGGTACCTTGCTGGGCGTGCTCACCAAAGCGGGCAAGGTTCGTCCTGAACAGTCTAAACTCATTAAGAGCCACGCCAGCGACAAGTCCGATAAAGAACTCGGACTGTTGTTGATTAATGCCGGCTATTTGTCCCAGCAGGACATCCTGGCCAGCATCCAGCACTACGTGCTGGATGTTGTTTATAGGCTATTTGCGTGGGTAGATGGTTTCTTCCGATTCGACAGCGATGTGCTGCCCCCGGATGATCACATCACAGTCCGCCTCGATCTCGAAAATGTCATTATCGAGGGCTCTCGGCGGCTCGAGGAAATTCAATCTCTCGAGGATGAGATCCCCAATCTCGACCTTGCCCTGAACTTCGTCGAGCGACCAGGCGCCAACATTCGCGACGTGCATCTGAATACGCAGGAGTGGAAGGTTGTCTCCTTCATTAATCCGAAAAACTCCATCCGTCAGATTGCGAAGACGAACAGCATGAACGAGACCGAGATCCGCACCATCGTTTATGCGCTCCTGGAGGCCGGACTAGTCGAGATTGTCAGAGCCGAGGGCGCGCCGGTGCCCTCTCAAGCAGAGCAATTCCAACAAGTAGATAAAGGCGAGCGGGAGACCTTGGTGAACAAACTCATCGATCGGATTCGGGGACTTTAGGCGAGGGAGATTGATGAAAACGGTCAAAATGGTGGTGACGGGACCCTTCAACTCGGGCAAGACCGAGTTCATTAGATCCGTCAGCGAGATCGATGTAGTCTCCACCGAGCGGTCGATCAGTTCCGAAGCCGAACGCGTCAAGGAAACCACGACGGTGGCCATGGACTTTGGCCGTATCACCGTGGATGACGAGTTGGTCCTGTATCTCTTCGGCACGCCGGGGCAAAAGCGCTTCGATTTCATGTGGGAAATCCTTTCCGAAGGCATGCTTGGCTTTATCGTGATGGTAGATAGCAACCGGCCTGAGACCTTCCGTGAGGCCCGCGGCATCTTGCAGACGTTCAGGGCCTATGCGCCCACACCATACGTGGTGGCTGCAAACAAGCAGGATATGGAAGACGCATGGGAAGTTGAGGACCTGCGCATTGCGCTCAAATTAGACGGCAAGATCAAGATGCTGCCCTGCATCGCGACCAAGAAAGACTCGGTGAAGAACATCCTGCTTGAGCTGCTGTACAGCATCCTCGAGGAGATGGGCGAGAAATCCTGATTATCCTCACACAGCGGTTTGACAAATTAAGCATTGCAAAAACACGATTCAACGTGTGCGTTTCGTGCACCTGGTGATCGTATGTACGCTTGGGATCCGCTCTGTCACCCTGCAGTGATTCCTCCGTCGATTGGCAACGCCGCACCGGTGACAAAACTTGAAGCCGAGCTGGCGAGGTAAAGGATAGCTTGGGCCACTTCCTCCGGCTGGGCGATGCGGCCGAGGGGATGTTTCGCCGCCCATACTTCCGGTGCGCCGTCACCGTAGTCGGTCCATGCCTGGTTGATCATCGGCGTCTGAACACTACCCGGACATACGCAATTCACTCGGACCCCCTCATCTGCGTGGTCTAGCGCCATGGCGCGTGTAAGTTGCACCATAGCTCCCTTGGAGGCACAGTAGGCCGCCAACCCTATACCTCCGACTAATCCGAAGTAAGAGGCCACATTGACGATACATCCGCTCCCAACACGAACCAATTCCGGCAGGGCGTATTTGCTCATGAGGAAGGCCCCTCGGATATTCACCGCGAAGGTTTTATCCCACTCTTCTAGCGTCGTGTGCATAACGTCTCGTCCGCGATAAATCACTCCTGAGTTATTGATCAGCACATC
>JBHIBY010000204.1:0-1882 GCA_046759305.1 Anaerolineales bacterium | reverse complement strand
GGAAGCCGGAGGTATCATCTCCTGAACTCCAAATGACTGATCCATCGAGCTCCAACAATAAGCTAGCCACGCGTACGATCGAAGCTTACCGATCCAGAACCTACCTACGAAATCGCCGATTAGGTTCCGTAGATCAGGCAATTGAATTCGTTGAAGAGCGGGGTTTTGTCTTCTTTTGGCCGATCAAAGGTGTCGAGTTTCCCAGCCTCTGGACAGCCGTGGCCGGTGATCGACCCGTGGCTTCCGAACATGACGACCCGGGTCACGTCACCTGGGGGTGGAAAGACCAGATGCTTGGAAAGCGCAAATGGTATTACGCGAAACTGCTGCGCAAAAAGGCGACGCTCATTTCCTTGGATGTTGCTCCGTACTTCTACGCGCTCACTGAGAATTACGGAGATCCAGAAGAGGATTATCTAATTCAATATGAGGCTGGCCGCTTGAAGCAGGAGAACAAGCTGGTCTATGAGGCTCTGCTCCGTGAGGGAGCGATGGATACCATCGCGCTGCGTCGCAAGGTGGGGCTGACCAGCAAAGAAAGCAAGTATCGCTTTGAGCGAGCACTGTCGGAACTGCAGGCAGATATGAAGATCCTACCAATCGGAGTTGCGGAGGCCGGCGCCTGGAATTACGCATTTCAATACGAAGTAGTTCCGCGACACTATCCTGAGTTGCTCGAGCAGGCTCGACATATCTCCGAAACGGAGGCTCGATTCAAGCTGACCGAACTCTACTTTCGGTCAGTGGGTGCGTCTACGATGCGGGAATTCGGAAAGGTGTTCGGGTGGCGTAAGGCTCAACTAGCGAAAGCAGTCCAACAGGCAGAGGATGCTGAGCTAATACAGGGTGGGCTCGTCGGTGAGAGCTCCACTGAGGAACTGATCGCGTACTCGGAACTACTGAAAAACTAGCGAATGGTAAACTCCTTCGATCACATGGATGCTGTACAGGTCGACAAGCTAATTAGAGACTTCAATGGCTTTCGAGCAGTCGACGGGATCTCGTTTGAAGTACGCGAGAGTGAGATTTTTGGGTTTCTGGGCCCCAATGGCGCAGGTAAAACCACAACTATAAACATGCTCTGCACGCTGCTCCGACCTACCGGAGGTGGCGCCCAGGTCAGTGGATACGACATTTCCTCGCAGCAGGCAGAAGTGCGGGGCTCGATCGGCCTGATCTTTCAGGACCCAAGCCTGGATGAAGAGCTGACCGCGTACGAGAACCTGCGCTTTCACGCCATGATGTACGACATTTCACGCCAGGACTTTCAGCGTCGGTCCAAGGAACTCATGCAGATGGTTGACCTGACGGATAAATTGCGCGATCAGGTAAGAACATTTTCAGGCGGTATGAAACGCCGGTTGGAAATCGCCCGCGGCCTGCTTCACCGCCCACGCGTCCTGTTTTTGGACGAGCCGACTCTCGGGTTGGATCCGCAAACTCGCCGGCATATTTGGCAATACTTGCATAGGTTGCGCGAAGAACGCGAAGTCACGATGTTTATGACCACTCACTACATGGACGAAGCGGAAAACTGCAATCGAATTGCGATCATCGATCACGGGCAGATCGTTGCTATTGATACTCCGGCTAACCTGAAGGAAAGAGTGGGGGGAGACATCATCACATTGCGTACCTCAGATAATCAGCTTGCTAGCACACGCCTGAAAGAAGCACATGGATTTGAAACGCGAACCGGTCCTGAAGGCCAGCTGATCGTGGAAACAGAACGGGGCGACCAGTTTATTCCAAAGATCATCGAAACCTTTTCGAACGGAGCCAAGCCAATCCAAGTACAAAGCGTCAGCCTCCGGCAACCGACACTTGAGGACGTATTCATCAAGTTGACCGGACATGCCATTCGGGACGAGGAAGCAGATAC
>JBHIBY010000203.1:0-1885 GCA_046759305.1 Anaerolineales bacterium | reverse complement strand
GTTTATTGCAATGCCCCAAGAGATTCCCGCCGATTCCACTCCCCTGGTTATATCCTAGAATCTCAGACAATGAATGTGGACAAAACCAGTCTGCGATTGCGACTGTTCCCTAGGCTACTGAGAGAGATCGTGCTTTACCGATCGGAACGTCTGACCACAGCGCGGTGAATTGATAGATGGCCGACCAACCTTCCGGCTGGCAGGCAGTGTGGCTGGCGTTGCGCAGTCGGCGCACGGCGGCGGTGAGCCTATTGTCGTTTTCCTCGGGACTCCCGCTCGGATTGGTGTGGATTGCCATCCCGACGTGGTTGGCCAGGGAGGGTGTCGATATCAAGATCATTGGCCTCTTCACCCTGGCCCAAGCGCCTTGGGCCTTTAAGTTCCTGTGGTCGCCCCTGATGGACCGCTATGCGCTCCCGTTTTCCAGAGTGGGGCGCAAGCTCGGCTGGACGCTAGTGATGCAGCTGTTGCTGCTGGGGCTTTCACTGGTCCTGGGTGGCGTCGCCACCAGGCCTGACGCTATCTGGATCATCGGTAGCCTCACGCTCGCTATCGCCTTCGCGTCGGCGAGCCAGGATATTGCTATCGACGCCTATGCAGTGGAAGTCCTTCGCCCCCACGAGCGTGGCGCAGCCGTCGGGGCCCGGATCGCCATCTACCGGGCAGCTATGTTCACGGCGGGAGGGTTGACTATAACCCTCGCTGGGCTTTGGTCATGGCCGCTGATGTTTACCATCATTGCGCTGATGTATTTCCCGATGATGGTGGTAACTTGGTTCGCGCCGGAGTCGGAGCTAGATGATTCAAAACCACCCGTTTCTCTGCGCGCTGCGGTATGGGAGCCGTTTTTAGGCTTTCTCGCCAAACAGCGGGCCCTCGAGCTTTTGGCTTTTCTCATCCTTTACAAGCTCGCGGACAATCTCGCCGGAGCTTTGGTGCGTCCATTCCTAGTACAGATAGGCTTCAACGATTTCGATGTTGGCGTCGCGACTGCGACTATTGGTTTGGTGGCAACACTCCTGGGAACTTTTATCGGGGGCGTACTCACCACTGCTATTGGGCTCGGCCATGCGCTTTGGCTGTTCGGCGCTCTTCAGATCATATCGAATTTCGGCTATGTGCTGGTAGCAGAGATCGGTGTCAATCGCCCACTTATGTATTCGGCCATGGGTTTTGAAAGCCTGACCACTGGTATGGGAACCGGGGCGTTCAGTGTGCTGTTATTGCGAATGACGCAGAAACAGTTCTCTGCCACGCAGTATGCGCTTTTCTCCAGTGTTTTCGCGTTACCTCGCATCCTGGCGGGACCGCCAACCAGCATAATCGTCGATGCGGTCGGCTGGCGTGATTTCTTTCTATTTACCATTGCAGTTGGGATCCCGGGCATGATCATGTTGCACCGCTTTTCGCCATTTGGCGTGCGCGAACCTGAGATTGAGATCCTTGCCCCCAAGAAACCCCTTCCCATTGGGCGTGCGGAGTTGATCGTCCGGGCAGTTGCGGGTGGTGCCGTAGGTTTTGGATTAGGTGCCGTCGTTGTGGCTTTACTGGGTGCTGTGAAGAAGCTCCGTATAATGCCGCAAGAGGGATTTGACGTGATTACACCGCTCAGCACCCTCTTTTTTCCGCAGGATATTGCTGGATGGATCGGCCTTTTTGGCGTTTTGCTATTCGGCCTGCTAAGCGCGCTCACCGTTGCTGCCTTGGCCGCGGCACGGTCAGGAGACCGGCGGACGACGTGAGCAAGATTACCCGCTGAAGGCTCCAGTCCTGCACAAACGCTCGCCGAGATCTATATCACATGCTCCTGTCCGGATTCGGGACGTTTTGTTCAGAACATCACTCACTTGACCCGATCCATGCCTGGTGTTAGGGTCATCACTGC
>JBHIBY010000202.1:0-1888 GCA_046759305.1 Anaerolineales bacterium | reverse complement strand
TGCATGTGGGGAAAAGAATCATTGTATAGAACGGGGTTATTTGGAATATTCGTGAGTTAGAGGTTCCTTTTGGTTAAGTTGTCTGGTTTTGAGAGATTGAAAGGAACTGAAAGATGGGATCAAAATCGAAATTGAGCGTATCGGAACGTCGTGAAGTCGTCCTGTCGCTATTACGACGAGACGAGCCGGCTAGGGTACTGGCCAGGCGTTATGGCATCTCAGAGAACACGTTGTATCGCTGGCGTGACGAATTCATGGCCGCTGGCGAAGCCGCCCTGGCGAATGGCAAGGGCAAAGCCGATCCTCGCCAGAGGCAGATCGCCGAGTTAAAGAAACAGTTGGGCGAGAGGGACAAGGTCATCGGTGAGCTGACCATTGCCAATCGTCTTCTAAAAAAAACGGCGGACCTATCGTCCTAACCGAGCTGTTTCGCGAGGAACTTAAGCAAATGATCCATCAAGACTCTATGGTGCGAATCACCGGCGTACTGGATGCCCTGGGCATCGCTCATTCACGTTGGTACTACAAGCCGATCCCTTCGTCCGAGCGTCGACGTCCGGGTCCTGCCGCCAAGCCGCTCTCCGATGAGATCGTGCGCATCGTGATTCAGGTCGCTGAGATGTATCCATGGTACGGCTATAAGAAGATCGCCGTGATCTGTCGTCGCGCCGGCCACAAGGTGAAGAATCGGCATGCGTACCGGGTGATGAGCGAGCATGGGCTTCTGCACAAACGCCGCCCCTCCGCGGCAGAGCTTTACCAGGCGAGCAAGCTGTATGAGCTGTTGCCCA
This sequence comes from Anaerolineales bacterium, assembly GCA_046759305.1. Classification (GTDB taxonomy): domain Bacteria; phylum Chloroflexota; class Anaerolineae; order Anaerolineales; family E44-bin32; genus JADFRG01. Next base: position 1,097 of record JBHIBY010000202.1, on the reverse strand, counting down.
AGGGGCCGAATGAACTGTGGCAGATGGACGTTACGTATGTGCACATCCCTGGTTACGGCTGGTGGTATGCGATCACAGTGATCGACTACTACTCGCGGTACTTGTTGGCCTGTCATCTGACGAACACGTATTGTGCCTTGGAAGCCACCGGGGTGTTGGATAGGGCCCGCCGGGAAGCCGAAAGGCTTTGCGGGCCGTTGGAAACCATGCCTTTTCTGGTCACGGATAACGGTCCGACGTTCATCGCCAAAAGGTTCCACCAGCACATCCAGGATTTGTACTCGCACGTGCGCATCCAATACCGCACGCCGACCCAGTTGGGTTTGCTGGAGCGATTTCACCGAACACTCAAGGAAGAAGAGATCTACTGGCGTCTCTATGACAATCCGGCCCACGGGCGCGTGTGTCTGGAAGAGTTTCGCCATCGTTATAACACGATTCGACCACACTGGGCGCTGATCCCGCCGCAAGGCGGCGATCCGATGACGCCGCATGATGTCTATGTGGAAGGTAAAGCGATGGCGATTCCGAAGTGGCAGGGCTGGGCGAAAGCAGCCAAAGATAAATTGGATCAATTGATGACCCAGGAGGCGGCATGACGGTCAGGCGTACTGAGAGCGGGTTTTATAGTGAGCCGGGCGGTTCCGTTCGGCTTGCGACAGCCAGACTCCGACGAGCGTGCGGGGCGGCCCATTCTCGTCCGGCTGTCGATCCGACCGAGACCGCCCTCAATCCTCTCGCAATGTTGCGCCAAGGCTTTTCGCAGCCAAGGAGTATCGATACGTTTAGGGGTAGGAACCTCACACAAAAGCGAAGAAAAATTTTCCACTTGAACTGCGTGCCAAGACATTTCCAGCATTAGATGATCCACCGCAACGAAAGTCTTTGCAGAGACTTGTCCTTACTGAGCACGTCGCTGAGCCGGTCTAACTGCGTGCTAACCGCTCCACCACTTGTCAAATCTAGCACCTCAGCAACTTCACGCTGCGTCAATCCTTTTTCGTCACGGTTTTATTCAAGGCATTTCTTTCCCTTGCCCTCGTCAGCTTTGGGGCAAGGGAAAGGAATGTGCATTGCGCATTCGGAACAAAGCAGTC
>JBHIBY010000201.1:0-1891 GCA_046759305.1 Anaerolineales bacterium | reverse complement strand
TATGGAACATTCAGAGGGAAAAAAACCTTTCCTTGCATGCCTCATGGCGGTGGTACTGATGCTTGGCGGCTGTGCTTTTCTTGGGCAGCAGACGACACCCGAGCAGAGGGTCGGTGACAGGACAAATACCTCGACGCAGGCGCAAACCACCACACCGAATGCCGCTCCGGATGAACCCTTTCTTGACGGTTCTGAGATAGAGTTTACCCCACCATCGATGGAGCTGACCGATCATACATGGCCACAGGAGCCCGACCCCTTCGACCAACCCGTAGCCTTTCTTTTGTTGGAAATAGAGGATGAACGGTCTCTAACATGGCAGTGGGATACCGTTACATCCGACCCATCCCAATCCATTGACCTAGCGACAACAGAGGATGAAGCCTCACTAAAATACGAAGATGCGGAAACATCAGAAAGTTTCGCTGGTTCCGACCCACATTTTGGTAGTGCACACCCCGGCAACGAAGATTCGGATCTGTGGGATCGCATCCGCCAGGGCTTCGCCTTGCCAAAGCAGTATCACAGGCGGATTGATGGTGAGGCCAAATGGTTCAGCCGCAATCAAGCCTACCTCGATCGGGTTGCCGACCAGGCGCGCCCTTATCTGCACTACATTGTCAGCCAAGTGGAAAAACGGGGACTGCCCACCGAGATCGTGCTATTGCCGGTGGTGGAAAGCGCCTTTAAGCCTTACGCCTATTCCCCGGGCCACGCGGCTGGCATTTGGCAGTTCGTCCCTGCTACGGGACGACGCTTCGGCTTGAAATTAAACTGGTGGTATGACGGGCGACGCGATATCGTAGCCTCCACACGGGCGGCGCTTGATTATCTGGAATATCTACACGATTTCTTCGATGGCGATTGGCTGCTGGCGCTGGCCGGCTATAACGCGGGCGAAGGCACCGTTCTCAAAGCCATGCGCAACAACCGACGGCGCCGAAGGTCCACCGACTTTTGGTCACTGCGTCTACCCCGTGAAACGAAACAATATGTGCCGCGTCTGCTTGCGCTGCGAGACATCGTCGCCACTCCTGAAAAACTGGGCATCAGCCTCAGACCTATCCCTGACGAACCCTATCTCACTAGCGTCGATATTGATTCACAACTGGATCTCGTAACGGCGGCGAAACTGGCGGATATGGACTTGGAGGAATTGCATCAACTCAATCCCGGTTTCAACCGCTGGGCAACCGCCCCGGATGGCCCCCATAGCCTACTGTTACCCCTGGACAAGGCGGAACTCTTCGCCGCCCAGGTGGCTCAACTGCCTCCGGAACTCAGGATCCAATGGGTGCGGCACCGGATACGGCGCGGCGAAACACTCGGCGGGCTAGCGCTCCGTTATCAAACCACACCAAGAGTATTGCGCCAACTCAACAATCTCAATGGCAACCTCATCCGCGCCGGACATTACCTCGTTATTCCCATCCCCGCGCGTGCCGAGGGGAGCCAACAGTATGCTCTCCGAGATATCGCCGCTAACGGCGACAAGTCCATCCACACCGTAAGGTCTGGAGAAAACCTGTGGCTCCTGGCCCGCCGCTATGGCACTACGGTGCGGCAATTGTGCCACTGGAATAACATATCCCCTCGTGCTCTCCTGCAGCCCGGCCAGCAAATTGTTGTGGTCTACGGCCCCTCTTCCAGCATCATCCCCGCCAGCCTGCATACGGTCGCGGTGCCTGGAACGGTTGCAAAACCCCGTAAGATTACCTATCGAGTGCGTAGAGGCGATTCCTTGTACCGCATCTCACGGCGGTTCAAGGTCTCGATCGCACAATTAAGGCGATGGAACGGTATCAAGAGGAACCAATATCTCCAGCCCGGCCAAAAAATCACTATATACGTGGCCCTCACGGCCGACTCAGAGCGAAGCTAACCTTCCCCG
>JBHIBY010000200.1:0-1898 GCA_046759305.1 Anaerolineales bacterium | reverse complement strand
TGAATCCGACCTCGCTGCGCCAGCTGATCAAGCGGCTTGCTGAAAAGGCCGGGGTGAGAGACTGCTATCCGCACCGGTTCCGTCACACCTTCGCCATTACCTATTTGCGGGCGGGCGGGGATGTCTTCACTCTCCAGGCGCTGCTCGGGCACAGCACGCTGGAGATGGTGCGCCATTACGCGCGGATCGCTGAGGTTGATCTGGCGAGTGCCCATCGTCGGGCGAGCCCGGCCGACAATTGGAGGCTGTAAGGCGGCGGTTCCGGGTCGCATCGCTAGGCAGCCAGCCTCCGCGCAAGGTCCATGAGCCTCTCGGCAACTTCCTGCCGAGAAAGCTCGGTCCCCGCTGCTTCGAGAATGGCAGGGGCAGGCCGATCCACGTTGTCGTCTCCGGTGAGGGAAGCAATTCGTTGGCGTACTTCCTGGCCTGCCAGCGGCGCGTAGATCCCATCGGTGACTTTGATGTCCGAGTGCATCAGATTCATGCTGACCGCCTTGTAGTCCGCCATCGTCCGAGAGTGCTGCAGTGCGAATACTGCGTGCCCATGACGGAACTTGTGAGGCGATTTGTATGGCAGGCCGGCGGCGACGAAGAGCTTGCGCATGCGCTTGGCCAGAGAGGTAACGCGGTTCTTTCCGGGCGGCTCTGCAGAGAGGACCTGGTCGCCCCACCGGCTGACAGTGGGCGCATACCACATCGCAGTCTCGGGTAGCCGCGGGCGCGCGAGCCGGTCCCATCCCTTGACACACTCCAGCAGCTCGGGGACACGCAGCAGGTAAGTTGTCTCTGACTTACCCATCTTCGTTCGCACGCCGAGACTGGGCCACTGGCGGATCGTGAGACTCGATAGATCTATCGCGTTGATGGGCGTCGAGCAGAACGCGCTACCCCGCATGCCGGAGAGGAAGAGCATGCATGCGGCCGCCTGGTCTCGCCGCGAGGCCAGATCGTCCTCAGGAATCTTATAGGAGGCCAGCGTCTTAACCTCCTCAAGGCTCACGAATTGGTGATCCGTCTGGGTTTGTGGAACCCTTGGTGCCTTGAGGCTGTCGATCCAAAGGCCAGGAAGGGACTTGAATTCCAGCGGACGCGTAAGCTTTGCCCACCTCAAGAGGCGTTTGGCGACCCGCACTGCCTTGACCAGCGTGGTCGGCGCCAGGCTTCCTTTGCCGCCGTCGAGACGTGAACTCCTAAGAAATGCGGGATAGGACGGTCGGACTTCGTGTGCCTGTGCCAGATGGATCTCGTCCGCCCAGAGCAGCAAATGCTTGAGTAGGAACCGGTATCTGGAAATCGTTCCTTCACTCAGCTGAGCGACATCATGAAGGTACTCAAGATGGGCCTGAACGAGCAGGTAGTTCTTCCGGTTAACCACCTTTGATGCCCCGATTGACTTTTCCTCCGCAATTCGGGCATGAACCCGTGAGAAGAGTCAGGCCGTCTATCTTCCTGGGTCGCGGATTTTCCATCTGGACGGTTTGATTGCAGCGCAGGCAGTATCCTTGCTCAGGCGAGAGCGACCTGCGTGATCTCGGCCGGCGCTTGCTGTCCAACCATTCGGCGAAGGCCCGACCGTGGATCCAGATGTGTCCCCGAGCGTCGCGCTCGTGTGGAGCACCCGCCTTAACCCAATTCATAACGTTCGACCGCTTGACCCCCAGCTCGTCGGCAAGCTCACAGGTCTTGTAAAGCATGGGGAGCAATCCGGGTGCTCGAACGATCGCGGCGTGTGGGAGCTTCATCTGGGGCGGGGCTACAGACGGTCCCGTAATGCATACCACTGGCGCAGACGGAGTAGATAACAAAACCGCGTCTTCTCGATAGCGAAGTGTGTGCAGCCAACGACGAGGATTCTCCCAAGCTATTCGCCGTATCGTGCCAATAGAGCGCCAAACTCG
>JBHIBY010000199.1:0-1948 GCA_046759305.1 Anaerolineales bacterium | reverse complement strand
GGATGCCCGGTAAATGGGAGAAGATAGTCTGTTGCGCTAGCGGAGTACACGCCTGAAAGGCCCAAGGGTCTCACCGGCAGATAACCTTCCACCGCTGCGAGGAGGTATGGCGCAACCGCTATCAATACGATCGGTGCTGCGAGAAGAAGAACCGCTGATGACCGAAACAAGGATTTTCCGTAGGGCGTATCGGGCCGCCGCAGCAATGCGGCGCCCGCAACCACATAGAGCGCTGAGAGGATGAGTGTCATATAGAGGTAGTAGTTTGATGTCAGCGCGATCAGGCCCAGGGAGGTGATTGATACTGCTATCCATAGACGGGTTCGACCTCTTCCGGCAAGAACGTTGAACATGGCCATGAAATAGAGCACAAGCCAATGGGTCCCCAAGATATTCAGGTGGCCGACCAGAAAGTGGCTCATCCGAAAAGGAGCGAAGGCGAAGATTGTGCCGGATACGATCCCGCTCCAAGTGCTGCCTGTGAGCCTCGCCACCCAGTACCCGGTGAACACGCCCGAGAGCACGAAAGAGATTACGATCGAGGCGTTGTATCCGAGGGTGGCTCCTCCCAGCAGGGAGAAGGGTAGCCCTGTCAGGACCATTAGAAGCGTCGATTCCGATGACGCGAGCCTCCAACCTTCTGGATAATTGAGCAGATAGGAAACAAGTGGCGACTGGTGAAGTTCGAAGATTGCCTTTTCCGTCCATCCGATTAGCCATATGAAATATAGGTTGTCTCCGTACTGACCCACCACCGCACGCCCCATCTCCCTTAGCAGGGGCCAAGTGAATGCAAGCGTCAGCAAGAAAAATACTGCCGCCAATAGGCCGAATTGGCGGACATCAGCATTTCTAAGCCAGGATGTGGTTTTTGGCCGAGACCCGAGCGTTTCATCCGGGATCATAATGGGACTATTTCGTACCTCCTGCTGGGCGCGGGAATCAAGAACTTGCCTGCACGGAAGCGAGCAGTTATTCCCAACTCGACCACAGGCAGCTCGGCTGTGCTCATATCAGTTGTCCGCGAGGCGGATGTGGGACCAGTTATTCTTTGTTGGCTCTCACTTGGAAGGCCCTGATAGTCGCCTGTCCTTGCAAAGGGTTCCCGGCTCTATTTTGAAGCAATAAATGCGCTAGACGTTCAGCTCTCTCATGTCCCCTGTATTCACAAAGACGACGCGTTCCGCGATATTGGTCACTCGATCGCCTATCCGCTCGAGATTGTGTGCGCACCACAAAAGGTAAGTAGCCCGCGTTGCGCTGCCGGGAGTCCTCGACATGATTTCAACCAACTCATCAAAGACCGCCCGATAGAGACCATCCATTTCGTCATCACGCGTAGCCACGCTTCGGGCCTTCTCTGCACTGCGCTCGCTGTATGCTTCTAGACTCTCGCGAAGCATATCTCTGGCTAACTCCGCCATTTTCGGGATATCGATGAGCGGTTTCAGAAGAGGTTCATTCCCCATCAAGATTACCGTCTTGGCAATCCCAGTCGCATGATCCGCCATGCGTTCCATTTCAACCACCATATGCATGGCCGCGATTACCGAGCGTAGATCACTGGCTGCCGGCTGCTGGGTTGCTATTAATGAGAGACAGGCCTCCTCGATCTTGAAACGTAACTCGTTGATCTCAACGTCTTCATCAATGACCTGCTGGGCCACAAGCTGGTCACGGCGCTTCAGGCTGTCCACTGAGCGAACGATGGACTGATCGACCAACCTCTGCATTCGAAGGAGGTCGTCATTAATGGCTCTCGCCTCCTGGTCGAGGGTCTCTCGAGGACTTCGAATTGCCACAATGGCAGAATTCTACACTCAACGATCAATCCTTAAATGATTGCGGTGTAGAGATTGTGAAGCCTGGCGCGATCTGCAGCAAACTATAATCGGCGCCGTGATGCTCCGCATTCCTCTTTGGGTGCTGCTGGGTTGCACGGCTCTCG
>JBHIBY010000198.1:0-1948 GCA_046759305.1 Anaerolineales bacterium | reverse complement strand
GTCCTGGATGGCGGCGTGGCGGTCTTTGACGCGGTCCAAGGCGTCGAGCCGCAATCCGAAACCGTCTGGCGTCAAGCCGATCGCTACGGCGTTCCCCGCATCTGTTTTGTCAATAAAATGGATCGCGTCGGCGCTTCCTATGATCGCACGATCGAATCGATCCGCGAGCGCCTTGGAGCCCACCCCGTGGCGATGCAGATCCCGATCGGAGAAGAGCGGGAGTTTAGCGGCGTCATCGATCTCATCGAAGACGTCGCTTTTGTTTGGAGTGGTGAATCTGGCGATGCACCTGAAAAAACAGAAGTTCCTGAGGAGCTTCGCGAGCTAGCGGAAACCAGGCGCGCTCTTCTGGTTGAGCAGATCGCCGAGACTGACGACGGTCTCACGGAGAAATTCTTGGATGGATCGGAAATCACCACCGAAGAACTGCATGCTGCACTCAGGAGTGCCGTGATCCACGGGAAATTGACCCCCGTATATTGCGGTTCATCTCTCAAGAACAAAGCTGTACAACCATTGCTCAACGCGGTTGTGGACTACCTACCATCGCCGCTCGATATTCCCCCGGTTCGCGGTCTGGATCCAGACGGTACCAAGGAACTCATGCGAGAAGCGAAGCCTGATGTCCCTATGAGTGCCCTCGCATTCAAGATCGTCACTGATCCATACGTTGGGCGTCTGGCCTACCTGCGCGTGTATTCAGGGAAGATTACCAAGGGTTCTCAGGTTTATAACGCGACTAAGGGGCGCAAAGAACGCATCGGCCGCCTCATTCGTATGTACGCGGATCATCGAGAAGATATCGAAGAGGTCTCTGCAGGCGACATTGCCGCAGTGCTTGGAATGAAGAGCACCTTCACTGGCGATACGCTGAGCGATCCTGCTAACCCTATCGTGCTCGAGAGCATCGTATTCCCTGAGCCGGTGATCTTCGCCGCTATTGAGCCTAAAACCAGCGCCGATCAGGATCGCATGGGTGAGGTGCTTCGAAAGCTTGGAGAAGAAGATCCTACCTTTAGGGTCGGTGTCGACGAAAACACCGGCCAGACCATGATTTGGGGGATGGGTGAGCTGCATCTTGACGTACTTGTGGACCGGATGCGGCGAGAGTTTAAGGTTCAGACCAATATTGGCCGCCCGCGAGTGGCCTACAAAGAATCGATTCGCAGAGCCGTTCCGGAAATTGATTACCGCTACGTGAAGCAGACGGGCGGTCGTGGTCATTTCGGTCACGTTGTGCTTTCGTTGGAGCCAGGCGAACCGGGCTCCGGGATCGAGTTTGAAGACAAGGTAAGAGGCGGAAACATCCCACAGGAATTTATCCCCGCGGTTGAGCAGGGCGTTCGAGAAGCTGCCGAGGCAGGAGTACTTGCCGGATATCCCATGACGGACATCAGCATCACTCTCTTGGATGGCTCTTCGCACGAAGTCGATTCCAGCAAGATGGCCTTCAAGATGGCAGGAACGCTAGGCTTTAAGGATGGCGTACAACGAGCCGATCCGATACTGCTTGAACCGGTAATGAAGATTGAAGTCGTAGTGCCGGATGAGGCAGTAGGTGATGTCACGGGGGATCTTTCATCCCGTCGGGCATCCATAGAGGCGCTCGAAAATCGGGGCGGCAATACACAAATCGTACGCGCTACCGCTCCGCTAGCCGAGATGTTTGGGTATGCAACCGACCTGCGTTCTATGACTCAAGGGCGGGGAGTTTTCTCGATGGAGTTCCATCACTATCAGAAGGTGGAGCAACGCGTAACAGAATCGCTGCTGGCAGGCGCGTTCTAGGAAACGACCAACTATAGGGCAGTTTGCGCATAGCCAAGATTGTCAAAGGGTGGCTACGGCGCAAAGGAAGATCGGAATCATCGAAGAGGAGCATGCGGAGGAACAATGGGTAAGGAGAAATTCGAGCGAACAAAGCCTCACATGAATGTGGGCACGATGG
>JBHIBY010000197.1:0-1955 GCA_046759305.1 Anaerolineales bacterium | reverse complement strand
TACCTATGTCCCCGGCTCATTCGAATTCTGCCCCGGTTGGGATGTACTGACACCTGAGTTTCGCCTATCATCGCGATGATTCTGGCGATGCTCCAGTCCTATGGTAGTGGCTTTTGCCAAAATAAAACTATCGCAGTCGCCAGACCAAAAAGCGCCACAAAACCCGGCGTGAGAAAGCCGGAGCCGGTAACGAGGAATATGACCCCATAAATAAGTGCAGCCCCAGCAGCCAGGTAGCCGAGCCAGGCTGGCAGACCGGCTTGCAGAGAGGCTACGCCGAAGAGCAATAGGCCTGCCAGCCAAAGCCAATAAGACAGCGTTTCAAAGCCTGAGTATTGGCCTGAATAAGCCCGGAGAGGGTCCGTTGTCTGACGGTAGATGAAATATTCACCCGAAATCACACCAACAACCAAGGCGGCTGCCCCCAGAGTGGGAATCCAGGCATTTCCTACCTTTCGCAATTCGGAGGCAAGCACCACAAAGCCTACGGTAGTGAGCAGGAAACCCAGGGCAAGCGATACCTGGGTGACCTTGAATCGAGTTTTGTGTTGCTCAATGAGCTGTACCCGCTCTGCTGGGTCCGTCGCCTGGTATAGGCCTGGAACCCCAAACGGAAGTCCCAGCACCAAGACCGCGAAGCCAGCAATCAGCAGAACCGCGGATAACTGTTGTGCATCCATTTGGAACCTCCTTTATTGCACATCGCCAGTCATCAGGACGGCAGACAGACGCCGTGCAACTTCTGCATACTCACCTGGGGCAAAAATCGCGGCTCGTTCCGATGGATCACCAGAGCCCTCTCTTGAGGCGGCCTAACGGCTGCGAGCTGAGCGGCCGGGGTTCGCTCCCTCAAGAGGCTCCCCCCGAGCCCGTACTGTCATTTTCTCTTGCTTTCGCCGCAGCATCCCCGGTCCGTTCCAGCGAGTTGTTAGGCTGAACCCGCTAAACCTCCTTAGCGCCAAATTCAAGCAGGGATACTTTCATTGCTTCCAAAGAGATTCCACGATGAGGGCCCGGCAGAATTCCATGCGGGGAGTGGACGTTCCTGTAGTGCTGCATTATTGAGAAGACGGCTGGCGTAGTATCCAAGCTAATCACCGGGCCGCCACTTTCGCCGTGATGCCAACCGACATTGAACTCGTAAAACCATGATTCTAAAAACTCGTATTGTGCAGCCACGACTCCCTCATTTGCATGGGCTTTCAAAAAGAATTGTCCACCTAGGTAGTCACCATTTGGGCTCACATTAGCGGAGGCAATCTCAGGTGATGGAAATCCGATCGTGAGGACGTGCGATCCGTCCGCTGGACGCTTAAACGTTATGGGTACGGCGGGGATTACATGATCCCCTTGTGTTGGGTTTCCAAGTTCCAATATTGCCAAATCCGATTTACCGTCCTCGTGAGGGAAGCTCACCACAGGAAAGTGATACGCAAATGGACCATTGTCAGGCACACTGAATATATGAAATCGATCCTCAGGATTTCGTTCCTTGCCTCCATTAAGTACATGAAAAGCTGAGACCACAAGACTATTCTCAACGATGCACCAAGCCGTACCCGCAAAGGATACGCCGAGGCGGAGCTCTTGGGATTCACTTTCGACCTGCCCGATATCCTCCTCCGCGCGGAATATCCGCATCAGAGCGCAAACCGAATTGCGAACTTGTGGCAATGCTTCTTCTAAGGTCAGCATCCTATTAGATCGACGCGGGTTCTGCCTAACGGCTGCGAGCTGAGCGGCCGGGGATCGTTCGGTCAAATCCTATTCCAAGATTATGAATTCGCATTGTCCCTCGCTCCGGTCGTTGAATTGGCATCGGCTCACTCGCTGGCCCATCTAGTAATGCACATGGCGACCGTCTCTTGCTTTTGCCGCAGCATCCCCGGTCCGTTCCAGCGAGTTGTTAGGGAGCCGGAGTTCGTAGCAGCATCGCTGTCCACTTGTCATCTTCT
>JBHIBY010000196.1:0-2048 GCA_046759305.1 Anaerolineales bacterium | reverse complement strand
TCATGTCGACGACGTAGACCATGTTCGGCAGTCTACCAAATCTGCGATGGGCTGCCTCGTCCATACCATCTACCAGCACCGGCATCTCCACCTTCTTCTGCTGGATCAGGAGTCTGGCGTTGGCGAGCTTTTCCTCCATGGTCGCGGGCTGCTTGTATCGCCAGAAGCGCGCTTCACCGGCATGAGGTTCACGAACGTAGAGTGTGAAGAATTCGATGGGAAAGCCTCTGAAGTCTCGGCGAATATTTTCGATGGGCTCGACCGAGCGCCTGTAGGGCGCTCATGTCACCGCCCCGAATTCCAGCACCAGGTGCTTATCGCCTATGTATTCTCTCAGCCGGACTTCTTCGCCGTCAGTCGTCTTCAATACAAGATCGGGGATCTCATCACCCAAAAGGGCCCGCGTCTGGAATTGCTCGTAGACCTTCTTGTGGACACCGCTCAGCTTGAGCTTGAGCATCCGGAAGACGTTGGTGTCAATAAATGCAGTCCAGGCCCTCGGTGGAACCCAATCGTTGTTCTGCTTTGGCGTCATGACACACTTTTGGCTTAGCCCGCATTAATGATTATGTCAACCGGAGACGGCCTTCAAAGCAAAGACGTACGAGACAAAAATTAATCACACGTGATCGGCAACAACCTATTCCCCCGAAATCGCCCCGGTGCGGGGTAGCATCAGCACTGCCATAAAGATACAGGCCGCCAAGCCGCTGATCACCGAGAACATTACGTGAAAGCCCCAAGTGCTGTGTATCCAGGCAATCAACGGCACAGCTGTGGAACTCACAGTGAAGGTGATGATGTACCGGAAGGCATACGCGCGGCTGCGCCACGTGCTCTTGGACATGCGTCCGACTAGCACATCATTAATCGGAATCTGTCCGAAGACGACCAGCATGAATGCGACGGATACAATCAGGGCTGCAATCCCGCTCCGCTGCACCATGGCGATGAAAAAGACCGCCTGCAAACCAGCTACGAATGCGAATACGGTGCGGACCGAGTAATGGTCGACTAGATAACCAACAACGAGCTGGGCGAAGGCCGCTACCGCAAATACCATGAAGGCCCAGGATCCCACCGCCGTCGCGTTGGTGGCGAGATCCCCTAGCCGCTCGTCGAAAATCTTGGGCAGCGCAAATGTCGTGCTTTGAAAGATCAGTCCGCCTAGTGCCGTCGTGAAAAAGATGATCGTGAACACGCGGACCAAGGTCCGCTTGTCGATGTCCAACGTACTACCCGTGGCTGCTTTCTTTGCCTCAACGCCGACAGCTACCTCTGCTGGCGTCCTTCTGCTGCCGGAATGGATGAAAGTTGCGTAGGCCACACCCGTCACGATGGACACTATGCCCGGAATCACGAAAGCCGCATGCCAGCTCAACATGTCGATCATCACGCCTGCAATTAAAGCCGCTGTCGCCACACCCATATTGCCGAATATACCATTAATCGCGAGGGGCACTCCGGTCTTCTCCCTGCCGTGAACAACCATGGCGATGCCAACTGGATGATAAATAGCGGCAAACAGACCGATCAGAAGCAGGCCGAGGCCGATCTGCAATGGGGTTTGTGCAAGAGCGGTCAGGAGCGAAGAGGCGCCGATGCCGACAAAAAAGATGATCATCATGTTAGGGCGGCTCCATTTATCGGCGATCCAGCCAGCAGGGATTGCAGCTGCCCCAAAGGCAATGAACCCGGGCACGGAGTAGGGGATGAGCTCCGCATAGGACATCCCCCACTCCGTCGCTAGCGCCAATGCCGCTACGGTCGCAAAAATCAGGACAAACAGGTGATCATAGAAATGTCCCAGGTTGAGGAAGAAAAAATTGATCCGGTCGCGGGTCATAGAATCACAAAGGGATAACCCAGAGAACGGCTCGATTCAATAGCGCGGAACGCAATTGAAGCGTCGTTTAATTGCATGCTGGGATGATTGACAGATCCCTCTCACATTGATATTGAGGCGTTTGCAATGTGTCAATAAAGGCCTCCTCCCCATCATTGACAAGGCTTCCTACGAGCAGTGAGGCCAAACAGAGGTACGGGAA
>JBHIBY010000195.1:0-2053 GCA_046759305.1 Anaerolineales bacterium | reverse complement strand
TTAAAACCGCTCGATCCCGCATCTGCGGGGTACTATCTGGAGTTTGTACAGGGAGATATTCTAGATCGACGACTGCTGGATGAGCTCGGCAATGAATTCCAAATCAAGCGTATCTTTCATTTGGCGGCAATTCTTTCAACGACGGCTGAAAGCGATCCCCTGCGAGCGCACCGAGTAAATGTGGAAGGAACCGCCAACCTGTTAAACCTAGCTCTTGAACAGAGCGAGAACCACAGCCATTCGGTGCAGTTCATTTTCCCCAGCAGCATCGCAGTCTATGGCGTCCAAGCGAAGCAGGCTCAAAGTCCGGTTGGCGAAGATGAGCATTTGATGCCGACTACGCTGTATGGCGCGGGGAAGTTGTACTGCGAGTTCTTGGGATCTCATTTCGCTAAGCAGGGCTCGGGGCTCCTGAATTTCTGCGCTATTCGATTCCCGGGGCTAATCAGTGCCGAAACGATTCCTTCCGGAGGAACCACGGACTATGGGCCAGAGATGCTGCACTATGCAGCCGAAGGCCGTCCGTATCAGTGCTTCGTTCGTTCGGATACGGTGCTGCCTTTCCTGGCCATGCCAGATGCAGTTCGGGCATTACAGGAAATCGCGCGCGCGACCACCTTGCCCCAGGCTGTCTACAATGTTGCGAGCTTTAGCCCCTCCGCAGAGGAGTTGCACCAGAACGTGATGGCCTCTTTTCCTTCGGCGGAAGTGACCTTTGAGCCCGATCCAGATCGGCAGGCGATTGTAGATAGCTGGCCGGCGGAAGTCGACGATAGCGCAGCAAGGCGGGATTGGGGCTGGGCACCCGAATACGATCTACAGCGTGCATTCGTGGACTACCTCGTGCCAGCTGCAACCGAGCGCTACGTCAAAGAGTCAAACTAGCCGACCAACCGTGGAACTCTATGGCCAATTCCACAAGTAACTTCATAGTTGATCGTTCCCCAGCGATCGGCAACCTGCTCCGCGGAGATCACAGATCCAGCTTGATTCCCGATTATCACCACTTCATCTCCGGCTCTTGCTGTGGCGATCGCATCGAGCTGCAGCATTGATAAATCCATGCACACCCTGCCAACAACCGGTACTTGCTGACCACTAACTAGCACCCGATTGCCCTCCACTCTGCGCAGTCCATCGGCATAGCCAACCGGAAACGTTCCAATCTGTTCCTCATCTGCGGTGACGTAGTCGTGCCCATAACTCACGCCCGTGCCTGACGGCAGCACCCGGACTCTCGAAAGCTGGCTTTTCCACTGGAGCGCAGGTTGAAATTCCTCTGGCAGCGACCATGTCTTTGATGGCTGTAGTCCATAGAGAGCAATTCCAACACGTACCATGTCAAAGTGCGCCTGGCGCATCTTGAGAGTGGCGGCTGAATTGGCGGCGTGGACAATTGGTGGACGTAAATCCTCCGCATCAAGCTGCGAAAGCACCTGTTCAAACCGATCGAGCTGTTCTCGGTTGGCCGGAGAATCCGGCTCATCGGCACGCGCGAAGTGGGTGAATATTCCCTCGAACGAGATGGCTTCGCCGGTTCGAAGTTTGCGAGCAAGCGAGACAGCCTGATTGGGGTCAGCGCCGAGCCGGCTCATCCCCGTATCTATCTTGAGATGAGCTTTTGCGGGAACTCCTTGAGCCTTGCCAACACGACCGGATGCAGCGATTTGATCCTCGTCGCATACCGTGAACGAGATCTCGTGGGCCACGAGCTGCTCCAAATAGGCTGAAGGCACAGGTCCCAGAATTAGGATCGGATCCTCGATTCCTGATTCCCGAAGTTCCAGGGCTTCTTCCGCACGGGCGACCCCAAACCACGCCGCGCCCCCGCGCGCGGCCGCACGGGCGGTCTCGACCGCCCCGTGTCCGTAGCCGTTGGCTTTTACGACCGCCATCAAACGGGCATCCGTTCGTGCAACCAGCGCACGCGCATTGCCCTCAATGGCTGCTAGATCGATTTCCACCCAGGTCGCGTATTTTCTTCGCGGATCCACGGCCGAAGTATACGGAGCCGATGTCTGGATGTCCATGCCGTGGGTATAATCGCCTGCCC
>JBHIBY010000194.1:0-2068 GCA_046759305.1 Anaerolineales bacterium | reverse complement strand
GTGCCTTAGGATTCGACATGGCAAGAATGAACGCACTGATCAAGAAGAAACCAGAGCAGGGTTTATGGTTGGAGCGCGTGCCCATGCCTGAGATCGGCATCAACGATGTAATGATCAAGGTGGACCGAACCGGGATCTGCGGCACGGATCTCCATATCTACAACTGGAATGAATGGGCGCGGAAAGCGATCCGCATCCCTTTCGTGATCGGCCATGAGTTCGTCGGCACCATCAAACGCGTGGGAAGCAATGTCAAAGATTTTAAGTCCGGCGACGTGGTTAGCGGTGAAGGCCATGTGGTTTGCGGGCGCTGTCGCAATTGTCTGGCGGGCAGGAGACACCTTTGCGCTGACACTCAGGGGGTGGGGATCGACAGGCCGGGCGCATTCGCCGAGTACATTGCAATTCCGGTGACCAATGTATGGCAGCATGATCCTTCAATCCCGCGCGACCTTCAAGCCATCTTCGACCCATTGGGTAATGCCGTGCACACCGCCTTATCTTTTGATGTGCTGGGCGAAGATGTTTTGATTACCGGGGCAGGACCGATCGGGATCATGGCTACCGCTATCGCCACGCACGCCGGTGCACGTTACGTGGTCATCACGGACGTGAATCCCTACCGGCTCCAACTAGCCCGCAAGGTGGGAGCCACGCTAGCTCTCGACGTCCGCACCGAAAGCATCGCGCAGGCACAACAAAAACTCGGAATGAAGGAAGGCTTTGATGTCGCTATGGAAATGTCAGGCAACCCTCTGGCTTTCCGAGATATTCTGGCCAACATGTGCCACGGTGGCAAAATCGCCATGCTAGGACTCCCCGAGAAAGACATAGCGATCGATTGGAATAGAATCATCTTTGGCGGCCTTACCATCAAGGGGATCTACGGTCGGGAAATGTATGAGACCTGGTACAAGACAACAGTGATGATTCAGGGTGGGCTCGATATTCGTCCCGTCATTACCCATCACTATCACTACAGTGAATTTGAAAAGGGTTTTAAGGCACTTCAATCAGGGCAATGCGGCAAGGTGATCCTTCAATGGACCGATGGCACATGAGCATCAAACGCTGGGAACAAGGACCATGTCGCAAAGCCAGGCATGAAAAGATCAAAGGAGCCAGTCATGTTTGGCGCCATAAAGGAGCATCTGCGAGAGCAGCTCGACGAAATCCGTAAGAGTGGCCTGTACAAAGCCGAGCGTGTCCTTATGAGTCCACAGGGCGCACACGTTGGCGTACATGGGGGAAAGAGAGTCCTAAATCTCTGTGCCAACAACTATCTCGGCTTGGCCGACCATCCCGACGTTGTCGCCGCTGCCCGGAAGGCCCTCGATCATTGGGGCTACGGGCTTTCTTCAGTCCGGTTCATCTGCGGAACCCAGCAGATCCACAAAGAACTGGAGCGGGCAATATCTCATTTCCTTGGGACCGAGGACACGATTCTCTACTCCTCCTGTTTTGACGCCAATGGCGGGCTGTTTGAAACGCTGCTGGACTCGACCGACGCTATCATCAGCGATCAGCTCAACCACGCCAGCATCATCGACGGCATTCGCCTGTGTAAGGCACAGCGATACCGCTACGGAAACAACGCTATGGGGGAGCTGAAGAAAAAGCTTCAAGAGACCCAAGGAGCTCGCTTCCGCTTCATCGCCACCGACGGCGTCTTCTCCATGGACGGAACTCTCGCCAACCTGCCTGAGATCTGTGATCTCGCCGAGAAGTATAACGCGGTGGTGATGGTCGATGACTCCCACGGCGTAGGAGTCTTAGGCGCCCGGGGCCGCGGAACGCACGAGTATTTCAACGTCATAGGTCGCGTCGACATTATCACTGGTACGCTCGGCAAAGCACTCGGCGGGGCGAGCGGCGGCTATGCGAGCGGGCGACGCGAGATCATCGAAATGTTGCGCCAGAAATCAAGGCCGTATCTGTTCTCTAACACGCTTGCCCCGCCGATTGTCGGCGCATCCCTCAAGGTCTTGGAGTTGCTAACTTCGTCCAGCGAATTGCGCGATCGGCTCGCGGAGAACACCCGCCTGTTTCGGAACGGCATGACGGAGAA
>JBHIBY010000193.1:0-2111 GCA_046759305.1 Anaerolineales bacterium | reverse complement strand
GAGGGAGAGCTTTGAGGACTTGGTACGAAATGACATCATTGCCGCCACTCCAACGGCGGGCTAGCAGCTCGCTGGAGCGGACCGGGGACGCAGCGGCAAATGCATTGGCAAGCAGAGATTGTCGGCACTGATGGGCATGTAGTCTAGCGATCCCCGGCCGCTCACTTGTGCCTGTGGCCCAAGCACAGGCAGCTCGCAGCTGTTAGGCGCACAAACTGAGGACGATGACCGACAACCACGAGTATCGCCTAAGTTGGGTTGATAGACTTCAGAAGCTTGCCGAGCGCTTTCCGTACGGCCCTTGGGGGCTCTATCTGCTCCTGGCCTTCATTGTTCTAGTGTGGTTTTATGCCCTGCGCTGGTCCTATCATCCAGCAGAGCTCTTGCAATTGTCGGTGCCTTGGACATGGACGGCAGTTTTTACTCCCATGTTGCTCGCGATAGGCTACATGACTGATCGGATCGCTGCCCAATCACTGGACCGGTTCCGTCCAGGGCTTGAGATCGAAGATGCTGAATTTGCTCAAAGTAGCTATGGGCTCAGTACTACGCCGCCCCAGCTGGTTATTTTCGGTCACCTGATCGCGGCCCTATTCTTCCTGGGTATGTTATGGATCGATCCCACGTGGTTCGATTTGATTGGGGGCGATCCACTGTCTGATGCCACCATTAATATTGTCAGGTGGCTTAATGTCTCAATGATAGCGATTGGTTTGTTCGGTCATATACGGAAGCTGTCAATTGTCGCGGCTCTACACCAAAAGGCGACCAATCTCGGCCTTATTGATTGGGAACCGATCTTTGCCTTTTCGCGACTCGCATTCTGGATAGCGGCGACGTTAATATTTGTCCCTACCGCTTTGTTCATTATCTTTCTTGCCTTTAGCGAGAATTTCTTCGCATTTGCCGGAGTGATCGTTGCGTATGCCGTCGCAGCGCTGGCGTTTTTTCTGCCCCTCAGGGGTCTGAATAATCTGCTCGTGAAGGAGAAAATGTACTTGCTCAGTCAAGTGCGGCGAAGGATTCGTGGCACCAGCGAGAAGCTGCACACGATGGTCGATCGGTCCGAGCTTTCGAATATGGAGGCCCTGTACGGCGTGCTGGCCGCGCTAATTCTTGAAGAAGAGTATCTGGAGAAATTGAGAACGTGGCCATGGCCGAAAGGCATGGTCCTTCGACTTCTTGGGCTTATCGCTATTCCAGTATTGATATTTGTCGTCCAATCGCTTATCGATCAGCTAATCTAGTGATGAGCTGCACTTTGATGATGACTTGCGACTTTGATCGGAATGTGCGCCTAACAACTCGCCGGAGCGGTCCCGGCCTTGATGGGCATTGATGTGAGGGTTGAAATGCTAGGTAGCTCAGTTTGAAACGGTTATCGATATTGATTATGAGAAAGTCAATTCTCGCAACCTGTGTCTTGCTTTAATCGGTCTTGCCAATTCCACTTTTTGAGCATTTTTTGTTGACCCCCTAGACCGCATAACTTAGACTGACCCTATGCTTGCCAAAGTGCATACCGCGGCAGTGGTGGGGCTTGAAGGTGAGGTGGTCGAAGTCGAGGTGGATACTTCGCGCGGCCTGCCCTCCTTCTCCATCGTCGGACTCCCCGATAAGGCTGTTCAGGAAAGCCGCGAGCGGGTACAAGCGGCGGTCAAGAACGCCGGGCTCGCTTTCCCGCGCCAGCGGGTCACGGTGAACCTCGCTCCGGCCGACCTGCGCAAGGAAGGACCTGCCTACGATTTGCCCATTGCCCTCGGAGCGCTGGCCGCTTCAGAGCAGATCGAACGCGAGTGGCTAGACGGCTGCATCGCGGTGGGCGAGCTCTCGCTGGACGGCTCGCTGCGACATGTGCGCGGCTTGCTGCCCATGGCGGCGCTGGCTCGCAAGAAGCATTTCCCTCGAATGTTCGTGCCGGCTATGGATGCAGCGGAGGCGAGCCTAATCCCTGAAGTCGAGGTCATCCCCGTTGATTCGTTGACGCAGCTGGTGAATCACCTCTCGGGAATCACGCAGATCGAACCCTTCCCGAGAAGTACGGTTGAACCATCGAACGAGTTCATCGATGGTCAACTGCAGGAGATCAAAGGCCAGGAGCATGCCAAGCG
>JBHIBY010000192.1:0-2134 GCA_046759305.1 Anaerolineales bacterium | reverse complement strand
GTGATTTCAGCGATGAAACAGGCCACAAATGGCTCGCCATCGATGTCCATCGTACCTAAGCCAATTTCAACTGGGATTTTCGTGCCGTCTTTATGTTGGGCGAGTAGACCTCGACCCTGACCCATGGAGCTGATATTTGGGTATAAAAGGAAATCGCTTCGTTGTTCACCATGGCCTTCACGCAAGTGATCTGGAACCAATGCATCGATTCGTAATCCGATCAACTCGTCTTTCGCATAGCCAAGCATCTGGCTCGCCTTGCCGTTGCAGATCAGGATCCGGCCTCCGCGATCAGATATGATGATCCCTACCACGTCACTATTCAGCAGGATTCGCAGCATTTGCTCGCTTTCGAGCCCCCCGCTCGCCGATTTAGGGAGCCCGGCTTCCGATCTCTCAAGCCAAGCGATTGGGTTGCGAATCTCGCTCAATCTGCGTGTGAGCCAATTCCTAGCTTTCCCGGGATCAGCTAGCATGGTAGGTCCTCACATGAATGCATTTCTTGCCTCAGCCAATTCGACTAGCCTTCCGAAGCCGCGCTCCAGCAGTTCTGCCAATTCGTCACGCAGCTCACGATATTCCGCAGGTTCGTTTTCGAAGGGTTCGGGAACGCTGTAGGGTGGACAACTCAATTCTGTGAGCATGTGGACCCTATGGGCCAGCTCTGGAAACTCGATTCGCAGCGCTTCTCTTTGTCCTCGCTCCATCACCAAGATGAGATCGAACGGACGGAGCAGCTCGGCCGAGACTCGCCTTGAGCGGTGCTGGCGAACGTCCAGGCCACGCTCCTGAAGCACAACTTGTGTCTGAGGCATGGCCGGATAGCCATCGAAGCCCCAAGTGCCCGCCGACTCCACCTGCCACGCTTCGGCTAGGCCTGACTTAGCCAACAAGTCTCTGAATAGAGCGGCCGCCATGGGAGAGCGACAGAGGTTTGCTGTGCACACAAAAAGCACCGAAGGCACCTTAGCCCTCCTGTCCTTCTCGAGCGGCACACCATGCTCTAGCGGCATAGGCCAAGAACCCAGCCGCCAGCAACCCCCAGGCCGCACTCTTCCATGCGCTGTGTGAAGATCCCAGCAGGCCCAGGCAGAAGAGCATCAATCCGGCGTTGATCGCGACTCGAGTGCCTGGACGCCCGACCACCTCCCGCAACCGGCGGGATGAGATAGATGCGTGGTAGTCGGCAAAGCCGAAGGCAGTCAGGATCACTGCCACCCCCGAGATCCAGAGGCCGGAGAAGAGGACCATCCTCCAGTCGATCAGGTTTAGCATCTCCATCGGACCCTCATGGGGTGTTCTGTAGGCCGGAAACATAGCTACGATAGGCTTGCCCCAGCGGTGTGAGCGTGCCGGTTGAGAGTTGGGCCAGATTCCCGGTGGGATAAGAGTTGTCCTCCAGGCTATACCAGGCCCATCGCTGCACCAGGCGATTGCCATCCTTTGGGAAACCGAATTTGGGATCACTCATCGTGTGGAGTAGCTCGAAGGCACCCAGCAAGTAGTCAATGACCTTTTCTTCAGGAAAGCCGTATTGCGGGGGCATCAGAATGCCGAATTCGGTCAATGCCAGGGGGCGGTCACGATATCCGCGAGCCGCCATCCAGCGGCGGAAGTCACGCAACTGGGTTTCAAACAAATCCAGGCGCCCATGATCGCTCAGCTCGTAGGAGCGCCCCTGCGCGTTGCTGAAACCGGGCGGGATCCCCACACCCCAACTCCCGTGCTGCTCGCGCAGTACGAAACCATGCACGGTCCAGATATCCACAGGCATCTGCCGTCCGTATCGCGCCGCATAGGCTTCCAGCACACGATCCAGATACGCGAGGCGGAGTGGCGTGGATTGGGAGACCCCACCAACCGCGATCCGGGAAGTCGGGTCGGCTCCTTTGATGGCTTGATACAGCTTGTGGTAGGCGGCGGCATAGCCTTCGGGCGTGAGGTTATCCTGCCAGATGACGTCGGGCTCATTGCCGATCACCCAGGTCATTCCGGTAGAGAGCCGCGCCAGGCGAGCGGCAGAAAGTGGGGTCGGCTGGGCACAGGAGGGAGCGACTCGGACCGTCAGCCAATACTCAAGATCCAAGTGACTTTGCTGGGGGACCGCCCCCCAGTCGAGGTACCACCCCGCACC
>JBHIBY010000191.1:0-2147 GCA_046759305.1 Anaerolineales bacterium | reverse complement strand
GTGGCAGCGAGTGGGGAGCCAACGGCTGACGGCCGTGGAATCACCCAGCACAAACGAAGATTTCCGTGGGGTGATGAGCCGACCTTCGCCGGCCGGGCCAACGTCGACGGCGGTGCGGGAGGGTGCATAGACGTGGGCGCCCTGGCCGAGGGCGATAGCCCCTTCGGTTGTCGGCAGATGATCGGTAATGTCTGGGAGTGGGTGAGCAACGATTTCGGCCCCTATCCCGGGTTCGTGGCCGACCCGTACAAGGAGTATTCGGAGCCGTGGTTTTGGACGCACAAGGTTCTGCGGGGCGGCAGTTGGATAACCCGCTCCCGCATGATCCGGAACACCTGGCGGACCTACTACACCCCGGACCGGCGGGACGTCATGGTAGGCTTTCGGACCTGTGCAAGATGAGGCGGTTCGCAGCCGCGCGCGCGGGCAATAGCCTTCCGGTCATTGGATGTCACAAATCACGCTCGAAAACATCAGTAAGTTTTACGGCGACCAGCAAGCCCTTCTGGATATTGAGCTTACCTTCACGGACGACGTGACCACGGCGGTGGTCGGCCCGAGCGGCAGTGGGAAATCAACGCTGCTGCAAATGATCAACGGGCTGGTGAGGCCGAACCACGGCACCGTTGTCGTCTTCGGAAAGCCCATCGACTATCAACGTCTCCCCGAACTCCGCTTGCGGATCGGCTATGCGGTCCAAGGGACTGGCCTCTTTCCGCATCTCACGGTTGAAGCAAACATTACCCTGCTCGCACGGCTAATCAAATGGGATGCAGAGCGCATCAAGGCGCGGACCGAGGAACTCATGGAGCTGCTCAATTTGCCGCTCTCCTATGTCCAGCGGTACCCCCATGAGCTGAGCGGTGGAGAGCAGCAGCGTGTCGGACTCTGTCGCGCCATGATATTGAATCCCCAGATCTTTCTTCTCGATGAACCCTTCGGAGCGCTCGATCCCATTACCCGCAACGAAATCCAGCGGGAGTTTCTACATCTGCAGCGATCCGAAGCACGAACGATTATCCTCGTGACCCACGACCTTCGGGAGGCGCTGAAGCTGGCGCAGCGCCTCGTGATCTTGGACGAGGGACGTCTCGTGCAGCACGGGACGTGCGCAGAGATATTGGAAAATCCGGCAAACGGATTCATCCGCAACTTTTTTCAGTCTCAACTAGAGACCTGATGCGTGGTGTCAACATGCGTGCCCTGATCATTCTGCCGATGGCCTTGTTCCTCCTTGTTGGAGGGGCGAATGCTGCGGGGGACCAAACCGTTGTGGTCGGATCCAAGCATTTCAATGAGGGGTATATCCTGGCCGAGATCATCGCTCAGCTGCTCGAGGACCGGGACTTCCGGGTTGAGCGAAAGTTCGGACTCGGCGGGACGCTCATTTGTTTTGAAGCACTCAAAAATGGCAATATCGACATTTATCCAGAGTATTTCGGGACGCTGGCGGAAGCAATTCTGAAATTGCCTCGTCGGGTCTCCTATGCCGACCTGCGAGGCATCCTGAAGCGGCGGCTTGACATGGATCTGCTCGGCTCTTTCGGGTTCAACAATACCTATGCCATCGCGCTCAGCAGAAGCCTCGCCCAGCAACGCGGGTTGAAAAAGATCAGCGATCTGGCCAGATTCCCGGGTCTGCGCTTTGGATTTAGTTATGAGTTCCTCAACCGGCAGGATGGTTGGCCCGGTCTGGCGCGGACCTACGATCTTGCTGTGCGACCCGTGGGGATCGAGCACGGGCTTGCCTATCAGGCGATTCGGGAAAGCAAGCTGGATGTGACGGATGTCTACATCACGGATGGAGATATCGAGAAATTCGATCTCTTCCTCCTCAAGGATGATAAGCACTACTTTCCTCAATACCTCGCAGCACCACTGGTCAGGGCTGAACTGGATGGAAGGATCAAGAAGATCCTCGGCGAACTCGCCGGGACCATCATGGATGATCAGATGCGGGGGCTCAATGCAATGGTTGTCCTCGAGGGGAGGAGCTTTGCAGCGGTGGCCCACCGATTTCTAAATGAAGCGGGTCTGCTCAGGTCCGGAAGACAGCGCGTCGAGGAGAGCAAATGGACCATCCTGCTCTTCCGGACGCTCACCCATCTCAAGCTGACGCTCATCGCCCTCATCGCAGGGATGGTCGT
>JBHIBY010000190.1:0-2199 GCA_046759305.1 Anaerolineales bacterium | reverse complement strand
GTCGCAGCCCAAAACGGGAGATAACGACGCAAGAATGACGGCCCACGCCTATAGTAACGTCCCGCCTCCTCACTGAGGGGGAATTCTAAATACTCCGGCGAGGGAAACTCGCCCTGTTCTGCGAACAGACCCCCTGCTCCGTGAACGTCCTTAGCGGCCTCAAGAATGAGGTCGATCAACGCTGGATGAAAGTCTGTCCGCACCACGAGATTAGCGGTCGCTGCGAGTAGCGTTGTATCATGAGGCGGTAAGTCCTTGTCGAGATTGATGACAGCCTGAGGTAAAATCACACTAGCGAGGAAGGCATGTCTACGAGTGTAAGCTTTTGCCCGTTTAAAGCTCATCAGTTTGATTGGACTTCGTGTGAGGAGTTTTTGAACAGTCGGCGATTGAGGCGAGGCGACAAAGAATGCTGCATCGACCTCTCGTTGCCAAAGGGCATCGGCTGCATCCTGACCACCCAGGGATGACAGGAATGCTTGAGCACCCGTGATGCCATTTTCCTTTAACAATTTCAGAGTCACAGCCCGGGTGCCACTTCCTTCCTTTCCCACAGCTATCCTTTTGCCCTCGAATTTGGTGAGCCGCTTTAACCGCTTGTTACTGCGATAAAAGACCCATAGCGGTTCGTAGTACATACTGCCGAGAGACAGCAGGCTTTGTGAGTCCCTTGACGTATTCGATCCCCCTTGAACGAAAGCGATATCAACCTCCCCCTTCTCCAATCGTTCTATATTCTCAACGGAACCTGCCGAGGTCCGTATTTCAAGCGTAATATCATCACGAGCCAATATGTCTCGATATCGCTGGGCAAATAAGTAATAAGCTCCGTCTTTCCCGCCTGTGCTCATGACAATCGTATGAGGGGGCGCCGGCTGGACAAACTGATACGCCACCCAGAAACCAACGATCACGATTAATAAAGCCGGACCAACTGTCTTCAGATATTCCTTGTCCAGCCTCGGTACATAGCGTCGACGCAATGAAATTGTCTTCTGATCCTTCTCAGACATCATTAATCCCTACAGAAGTACGGAAAGGTGTGGCATTCTTAACACAGGGGATAAAGACGAATCAAGAGAAAGATATCAGAAATCATACTGCAGACCGGTGAAAACCCGCCAATTAGTCCTCTCGGATTTACTCTGGCAGGCGCTTGCAAAGCCACCGGATCTGGCCCCGGTGATTTATCTCGTCTTCGAAAACATGAAACCACTTGAAGTAATTGTTTGCCGGCTGGTAACCCCAAAAGGGGGCCTGTTCGTATAGCCAATCGTCGGTACGTTTGGCGAACTCGCGAAGCGTCTTTTGTCGGACATCTGTCAGCAGTTGCACGTAATAGCCCAGCGGCTGACCCCGAATCTCTCTCCTCGCCTTTTCACCGAGTTCCAGAAAGGTCCCCCACTTCTTTCTCTCGTCGGCATCCAGATCTCGCCCTTCGAAGGTATCAGCTTGATAAGCCACCTCGACACCAGCAATATGGCCCAGGAGAGCCCCAACCGTATTGCTTTGGGCGTCGTGGAGGTAATCGAGTTGGGCGGTAGTGAGATTCTGCACCGTCGAAAGTGTCGTGTACCGTGCATAGTTCATCATCACGACCAGGTTGCTGATTTGGGGCGTGAAGCCGGGAAGCTCTTGGATCAAAAAAGGACTTACACGGTCTGTCTTCATATGCATTTCCTCACAATTCTTGTTGAAGAGACACTGACGGCGTCAGCTGCTAGGAGGGCGGCTTCTCTTTAGCCGGGGGCAGATCCTCGCCGAAACCAAGTCGCCACCACACAGGGACGAGACCCGCACCAACGAGCAGGAGGAGGACAATCCACGCCGTGGGCCAGGGGAACCATGTCGGGGCTGGACTGCCGGCCATCCAGGCCCCCACTCCTGTCAACACGCAAAAAATCGAGAGCGCAGAAAACAACGTGGCACCAATCCCGCGACGTAGTCGGCGCACCGGTTCGTTTCCGTCCTCTCCAAGTGAGGCGGCGATGGGTTTCCAAAAGCCGCAGGGTCGGGCTCTGGTGTAGAAATCCACCAGTCGCTCCTTTCGCTCTGGCCCGCCGAGCACCGAAACCCCGATTCCTGTGGCCGTAGCGACGATAGCCATGACAAGCAACCTCACGGCCTCATCCACATTGACACTCAGGAGAATCGGCGCCATCACCAGGGAGGCCAGGATGCACGAGATCTCGCCCCACG
>JBHIBY010000189.1:0-2259 GCA_046759305.1 Anaerolineales bacterium | reverse complement strand
CCTACAGCGGTTTTCAAGACCGCCGCCTTCGTCCACTCGGCCATCCCTCCGGGTTAAGGGCTCCCTTTCCAGAGCGCCCGGATTTTACCATGCGCGCTTTTCTTCGCCTTCTGCGCAATCGTACACCATCGCGCGCTGCGAATCACGCCTTCGCCCAGAACTGGTAGAGACCCAATCGGCTGTTTTCCCCATCCGTGCGGTATTCCTCCGTCACCCGAAAACCAACCTCCCTTGCGAGATCAGTGAGCTCGTCCGACGTGAAGTGATGCACATAGCGCATACCGCTTCCACCTTCTCGCCAATCGACCAGGTAGTCACCTTTGTCAACGTCCTGTTCGCTGAGATCTACCGTCCCCCAGGGCACAATCCGATCCTGGAGGCGTGGGCTCGCAAGAAAGTCCCAAACTGAGACTGCTACTTGGGCTTCGGCGTGTAAAAGCGTTCCGATGGAAGCTGCGATCGATCGACGCAATTCACCGGTCGGCATGTGGTGCAGGACGGCAAAAGCAAAAACCCAGTCAAACAGGGATGTAGGTGAGGAATCACCAACTTCCATCACCATGCCTTTCGAATACAGCGCTCCTGCACTCTCCGGCCAATCAGGTTCGCTGAGATCCGCGAGACCAAACCGGAATTGTGGCGGCTGCAATTGATCCGAAACCTCGTCCAGTAGAGACTGGCTTGCATCCAACCCCACGTATCGCCCGGTAAACCCACGCTTCATTAGGGATTCAGCAAGTAGACCATGGGCGCAGCCAAGATCTAGCGTGTTGGCGGCCAAATCCACCGACTCAAGTGCGTGATCGACGCCCGGCTGAAGCCGTCCGCGAGTAGCTCGAAACGGCTCTGCGAAGCTCTGATAGAATTCGCGATTGATGCTTAGAAGACGGTCGACGACTGCTTTTTGCACGTGTAACTCGCTAAGAATAGGCGGATTATAGCGGTGGCTCAAGACTGGCACGAAGCGCGTACCTACACTTCAGAGAAACTCAGCCTGGCACGTGAGATTCTCGAAGATGTGCGCGCCGGCACAAAGGTCTCAAAGGCGGTACGCGCGCACCCGCTGCCCGAGGGAGGCTACATCGGGAAGCATGTGCTTGTACATGCCTATCGGCAGCTCACGGATGCCGGCACATGGGAGTTTGAATCGCAGGTGCTGAGCCGCATTCGCATGAAGCCGACGCGGACCCTGTCAGGCGTCACGACCGTCACCGTGCTCACGAAGCCTTATCCGTGTCCCGGCGAATGTATCTTCTGCCCCACCGATGCGCGCATGCCCAAATCGTATCTCCCGGACGAACCCGGGGCGATGCGTGCACTTCACCACGAGTTCGACCCCTTCGATCAGACCATAGCTAGATTAGCAGCGCTAGAAGCCATCGGGCATCCGACAGATAAGGTTGAGCTGCTAATACTGGGCGGAACCTGGAGCTCCTATCGCGAGGACTACCAGGAGTGGTTCATTCAGCGCTGCCTGGATGCAATGAACGGTACCGAGTCAGCCTCCCTGATCGAAGCTCAAGGCGCCAATGAGCGAGCCGAACATAGGAACGTAGGACTTGTCATCGAGACGCGCCCCGACCACATCTCTGTAGCTGAAGTCGCCCGCCTGCGTGCGTTGGGGGTGACAAAGGTTCAACTCGGGGCGCAAAGCCTTGACGACCGTATCCTGGAATTGAACGCACGCGGCCACACCGTTTCCGAAACCCGAGACGCTGTGAGCATGCTCCGCGCCGCCGGGTTTAAGATCGTGTTGCACTGGATGCCGAACTTGCTAGGCTCGACGCTCGAGATGGATAGTCTCGATTTTAGGCGACTCTGGGAGGATCCCAACCTGCGGCCGGACGAGATCAAGATTTACCCCTGTCAGCTGCTCGAAAACGCCGAGCTGTATGAATATTGGCAGCGAGGTGAATACACCCCCTATTCGACAAGTGAGCTGATCGAGCTTATTGCCGATATCAAACCCACTATTCCCGAGTACTGTCGTGTCAACCGGGTAGTGCGCGACATCCCTTCCACCAATGTGGTGGAAGGAAACAAACGCACCAGCCTGCGTCAGGACATTCATGAAGAGATGCAACAGCGGGGGACCACCTGTAGATGCATTCGGTGCCGCGAAGTTCGCGGCGAGTTTGTGGGGTGGGGTTCACTGAAACTCAAGGACTTCTCGTACGAAGCGGGTGGGTCGGAGGAGCATTTCTTGTCCTTCACCACCGATGCCGATCGGCTGGCTGGCTTCTTGCGGCTCAGCATGCC
>JBHIBY010000188.1:0-2313 GCA_046759305.1 Anaerolineales bacterium | reverse complement strand
TTGGGACTTCCCATCAAGATGATCCTCGAAGGTATATGTCTGCGTTGCCCGGGTGATTGCTGCCTTCTTTCCGGCAGCCGCCATTGCCGGGTCTTTGTCACCGCGATCGGCTGTTGCGGCAGCGGGGAACGCTCGTTGCCCGACCTCCTCAAATAGTATGAGATCATCCTTGTACAATCGGTATGTCCAGAGTTCGATGTTGGCTCCCATCACCTCAACAGCCAGCAAATCGTACCTTCGATAGTTGGGGGCAATGCTAATCACGCGTACGTCTGACCAGTCAATATGCACATCGGATTCCAAAGTTCGTTGCGCGGCTATCTCGAAATCTCCCCTGTGATCGAAGATCCAAGCCAGGTAAAAGAGACTCTGGTTTATCAATTCAGATGACTCGCGCTTCTTGTATTCGATGATGACGGGATTGTCGTCTTCGGACAACGCGAGAGTGTCGATTCGTCCCCCATGCTGCGCGCCGGTCGAGAACTCCGACGCTACGAATCTGCAATTGAACACAGAGAGTAGATTCCGTTCTATGAGGTCTTGAAGAACTCTCTCCCTGCCGAAATTGCTTTGTTCTATTGCCCTGAAATTCTGACCGTGGATTTCAAACAGAGGCATTTGTCTCCCAATCTCGGTGAATCTTGATAGTCATGCAGTCGGGATATTGTCAAATGTTGTGGATCAGGCATCTCAGGCGGCGATCCTCAAGGCTTCTTCCTCTTCCAATAACAGGTCGCGTTCCGGATAGGGAACGACTTGCTTTCCATCCCTGAATTCCACACCAGCTCGCACCAACGCTACCAGATGAGGCGCATTCACCTTGCGCCAGTGTTCCTGAGACGCCAGCGCCAACTTGAAGGCCAGAGCCAGGCCCGCCTTCCGTGATCCGGCCCCTTTTGTTTGCCGTGTCCTTGCCTTCACCGTAGCAAAGGGCGACTCGATGGGATTGGTGGTGCGCAGGTGGATCCAGTGTTCCGCCGGGAAGTCAAAGAACGTCAGCAGCCTGTCCTGGTCCTTCACCAAGCATTCGACCGCCTTGGGGTAGCGAGCTTCAAACTCTTCCCGAAAGCGCAGGATGTCTTCTTCGGCGCTCTGCCGATCGGGCGCCCGCATGATCTCGTGCAGGATGGCCTTCGCCCGTGCCTGCAGCCGCTTGGGCAGCTTGTCGAGCACATTGGCGATCTTGTGCACCCAGCAGCGCTGCTCCCGGGTTTCAGGGAAAACCTCCCGCAGAGCACCCCAGAAGCCCAACGCGCCGTCGCCTACGGCCAGCACGGGTACCGGCATTCCCCGGCGTTTCAGGTCACGCAGCAGGCTGGCCCACGACTCCTGCGACTCCCGGTAGCCATCTTCCAGGGCGATCACTTCCTTCGTGCCATCGGCCAGCACCCCAATGATCACCAGGCACGCCAGGCGATCTTCTTCCAGCCGGACCCGGAAATACACTCCATCGGCCCAGAGGTAGACGTAGTCCTTGCCCACCAGCGAGCGCTTGCGCCAGGCCCGGTACTCATCCTGCCAAATGCGGATCAGTCGGCTGATCGTGGTTGGCGACAGTCCGGCAGCTTCGGGTCCCAAAAGCACCGGCAGCGCTTCCGAGAAGTCGCCCGTCGAGAGCCCCCGCAGATACAGTACGGGCAAGGCCTCCTCCAACCGTGGCGAACGCCGCATGTAGGGCGGCAGAATGCGACTCGTAAAGCGATGCCCCGGTCGCCGATCATGCACTCTAGGTGCCCGGATTTTCACCACGCCTGCGCCCAGGGTCAGCGTGCGCTCCCGAGCTTTGCCGTTCCGCACCACCAACGCATGCGCCTGCTCGTCTCTCAGCTGGCGCATCCTTTGAATGTGCTGCTCCGCTTCCAATTCCAGCGCCTCGGCGATCATGCGCCGGGCTCCTACTCGGGCCAGCTCGTCCAGCGTCTCGGTGACTTCGGGCGCTGTTGCCTCGGCATCCTTCGTGATAAGCTCCAACATGGCGTATCCTTTCCCCGGCTTCAGCCGGTTTGGGTTAAGTCACCCGGAGGATACGCCGACCTTTCCTTCATGCCAATCCACAACTTTTGGTTATAACCCTGACCAATCGACTTCAACATTCTCTCAACGAGATCACGCTCATTGGGCTTATTGATTCCTGCAATTCCACTCATGGTATCTCCTGGTCTTCTACTCGGACGATCAAGCAAAGAAACCTTGCCTATTCTATAGATGCCTCAGCCAGTGACTGAACACTCCTCAGCACATGTCGAATGTCGTATGGTTTATAGATCACGAGGTCCGGGTGATAGCGCCGACGCCACTCGTCCCCAGGTCTCT
>JBHIBY010000187.1:0-2329 GCA_046759305.1 Anaerolineales bacterium | reverse complement strand
CATCCATGGCAATGCGATCCACTTCTCGCATCTGATCTTCTGTCAGGGCCGGGAGTACTTGACCAGTCGGAGTTAAAAAGGCTGTGTTCTCACTCAAAGACGCTTATCCCTTTGGCTGTCGTCTCGCTTCTGTCTGAATCCAAAAACTGATGAACTCCTAAGGAATTCTCAACCTGTGCCGTATGCAGGAATGCTGGCTCCGTGAACTGCGTCAGCTTCGCTTGAGGCGAGATACAGGACGACGTCTGCTACTGCAGCGGGGGAAATCCATTGTGTAAAGTCCGCCTCTGGTGTCTCTTCTCGGTTCGCCGGCGTATCCAGGTGTCCTGGGAGCACACAGTTGACGTTGATCCGCTGCTCTTTCAGCTCCTCAGACAAGCTCTCCGTGAGGCGGATCACAGCGCTTTTTGCGCTTGAGTAGGCTCCCGCATTCGCGGCTCCTCTCTCACCTGGTCTTGCCCCGATATTCACGATCTTTCCGCTCCCCTGCTTGAGCATATGCGGCACGGCCGACCGACAAGAGAGAAATACCGAACGCGTATTCAGATTGAACATGAAATCCCAGGCATCCATGCTAGTTTCATGAATAGGCGCCCCGCCTCGAAATCCGCCGATGGTATTGACAAGAATATCCACGCGTCCATGGGCATCAATTACCTGCTGGAAACTGTCCTCTACAGATTTTGGATCTGTCATGTCAACCGTTCCAATAAGCAAGTGGGATGGATCATCCGCCAGCTGACCGCAGACTTCCTGGAGCCGGCCTGGCCTTCGATCGAAGAGACCTGTTTTCGCCCCCGAGCTTGCGAACGCATGTGAAACGGCCCCTCCTAAGTTACCCGCCGCGCCAGTAACCACGACCACATGGTCATTGAAATCAGGCATCCGAATTCCCTTCTTGATGTCGCGTACTCAGTTTTGCTGAGGCGTCACCTAAGGATTTGAGTTAGTGGGGCGCGCTATTCTTACGAGACGGAAAACGCTTCGATTATAGTCCAGCGCTTTGAGATGTCTGGGGATTGGAGATCAACCAGCAGTGCGCCGTAACCACGCTCGTTGGAGCAGATGCATGCTGATCAGCGCGATAGCCAACACAAGAAGACTTACCACTTGCGCACTCCGCAGCGAACCAAATGCAACAATCGAATCACCTCGAAAGGCTTCGATGACAAGTCGGCTTAGTGCGCTGAGGGCTACCCAGGCCAGTAAAAGAAATCCCGAAACCGGGGTCTTATAGCGAATCTCCCAGATCAGCCAGAAGACGATCCCAGCCGCAAGTACTTCATAGATCTGTGTGGGATGGCGTTGAGCCCCCCACAATTCGATTGCCCAAGGCAGAGTTGTTTCCGCACCGAACGCATCTCCGCTCGCCATATGCGCGAATCCCACGGCTATTCCAAATGCCGCTAGGCCAGGCGTCAGGGCATCGAGCGTCTTCCAAAGCGGGAGCTGCTTTCGATATCCGTAGGAAGCGGCCGCTGCTAAACCGGTTAATGCGCCCTCGATCGGCGCCAGCGTGGTGGGATTCAAGGAGAGAACACTGAGCGGATTGTCGAGGTAAACATCGAAGAAGCGGACCGCGTACCAAATCCGCGCGCTAAATATCCCGACTACCAAGCCGATCAGTATCATGTTCGAAATGATGGAGGCTTTCAGCGAGTAGCGTGGAGCTTCCCGGTCGGTCAGTGAAACTGCTACCCAAACACCTGCCAGCAGAATCAGTCCAGGCATCTGGATCGCCACCGGGCCGACTTGCAGGATCGGAAGCATCAAGGAAGCTCCTCAAGCAAATCGCTGACGGTAGATCGGATAGTAGCCTCGCTCATCGGCCCACCGATCACCACTTTACGGATAACCCCGTCTGGCCCTACGAAAAAGGTTGATGGTAGTGCCCTTAGTAAGTACTGCCTCGCAATTGTTCCGTCCCGATCCAGGGGAATCGTGAAAGTGAGCCCGAAGTCATGCGCGAACTGTGAGGCGTCTTGCTCGCTATCCTGGTAGGTCATATTCACTGCCATGATTTCGAGCCCTCGCTCCCGATCTGCCTCATAGGCCGACTGGAGAGCCGGCATCTCAGCTCGGCATGGCGGGCACCACGAGGCCCAAAGGTTGACCACCACGGTCTTGCCCCGCAGGTCGGATAGCGTGACGGTCTCGCCTTCTAGGGTCTCGAGTGTGAAATCGGGCGCAGCAAATCCTTCGCGCGGGCTGGGAATCGCACCGCTTGTGGTTGCCGAGGCCGGCACCTGCGACGCAGCGATCCAGATTCCACCCAGGACAACCACTCCCAGGACGATCGCACCCCAGCGTATGGGGTTTCCAACAAGCG
>JBHIBY010000186.1:0-2331 GCA_046759305.1 Anaerolineales bacterium | reverse complement strand
ACAGCGAGCGGTTGGACCAGGTCGAGGCGCGGCTGCCGTCGCCGCCGTTCTTTCGGGTCCACCGGTCCTACGTGGTGAACCTGAATCGACTGCTTGAGCTCCGATCGCGAGACGACGATGAGTGGGAACTCAAGATGGATCCGCCGGTCAACAAGGTGCTGCCGGTGAGCCGCCGCCGGCTCACCGGCCTGCGCGAGCTGCTCGGGATCTAGGGCATCCCCCGCTCATGACGAAAACCCTCCACTCAACGTCCAAAACCCGCCGTTTATGACGAAAACCCTCCACTCATGGAGGGTCCGCCCGATAGCCTCGAAGCCGGGGCTTCATACATTCCCCGCAACGGCTCGGGGACACGAAGCTTCAGAGCGCAGCCAGATACGACAAGCACCACAACCGATCCAACGGTCGGTGCGCCATCGAAGCTCGTGGCAGTTCGATTTCGGAGCATGAAGACGGCCTGAAAGGGAAAGGCGTGCGGAAGCCTTCTCAAGGAACCCGGAGGCCGCAAAAGAGGGCTAAATCGCCCCGGATTATCAGTGATGGGGCTTGGGAATTGGGAAGCGGAAGACTATTTCTTCCGCTTCCCGCTTTTCCTCCGCTTAGGTATCGGAATAGTCTCCGTGACTGTCGTCGCAGGGCGGCGCTTCACAGTTTCTGGAGTTACGAAGCGCCCGGTCCTTGCATCACGATACAGCCTGCGGGTCTTGCGCTTGGCCATTTCCTCACCTCCTTCTCGAAGGCCTAGTTTGGCCAGATAACCTCAGGAAAGAGCTGGCGCACTTGGCCATGGCCTACGACCTGACTAAGGATTCGATAATTCTTAGCTTCAAACCTCATTCGGCCAGCAACGATTGCCGGGTGAATCTCAAGTTCCTCAGCCAGTAGCTCGGCCGTCTCGCGGCTCCACTCCAGATTCTCGGCGACTTCTTTCCAGAATGATTCAGGGATCAGCACTTCCATAGCGAGCCCGTCCGATTCAGTTTCGCGAGGGTCGTCACTCTCAGCCAA
Source organism: Anaerolineales bacterium (assembly GCA_046759305.1). Classification (GTDB taxonomy): domain Bacteria; phylum Chloroflexota; class Anaerolineae; order Anaerolineales; family E44-bin32; genus JADFRG01. The sequence goes on along the minus strand of JBHIBY010000186.1, from coordinate 1,323 downwards.
TTGGAGATCGTCGAAGAAGAGTGAGGTGTCCGAGGAAGAATGGAGCGCTGCGTGCGCCAGTTCGTGCATCAGGGTGAACCAGAAGTAGTCAATTCGGTCGTATCGCATAGTCATTCCAATCACCGTCCGCTTTCCCTCCGTGAAGAGAGCACACCCATCTAGATATGTTCTGCGCAGATGGGGCACGACGGCGAGGACGATGCCTTCGTCAGCCAGGTACTCAAGCGCCAGGCGCGGCCCTTCGGCCTCCCGGCTGAGTCTGACCAAAGCTCGCATGAACTCCGGGCTGACACTTTTGGACTCATCACGGAGTCCTGGCCTAGGCTCTGCCAGTTGCAGTACGCGTGCAGTCCATGCGGAGAGAGCGTATGGATCTGCCTTTCGAGCAGATCGCATGGAGTGCTTAGTCATGCGAAATAGCGCTTCAAGCACGGCCGCCGGGCGCTGCGAACCGAAGAATTCCCGAATGACCTCATCGGGTCTTGCTTCAATCTCCGTTTCGTCGGCGGCTAGCCAGCCAAGCTTGAACATCTCACGGATCGGGAAGCGATCCCAGTCAATGCTTTCTTCATCGGCCGGCGCGGGTTCTGGCTCGCGAGCCAGAATCTCAATCGGAATATCCAGGCCTGCACTTAGCGCTCTTAGCATCGAAAGCGAGAGCGCTCGCTTTCTAGATAGCACTTCGGAGACCTTGCTCCTACTTCCTATGAAGGGGATGAGATCCCGCTGCTTTAGCCCCTGTTGCTCCATTCGAAACTTGATCGCCTCGATCGGATCGGGCGGATCAATGGGAAACTCCCTTTCCTCGTAGTCCCTGATAAGCAAAGACAGTAGCTCCAGGCGATCTGCATCTGATGTTTCCTGCTCAGGATCAAGATCGATGAGAGGCTCGATTTCCGCGAGGGCTGTCTCGTACTCCTCGTGCGTCTTGATAACCTTATCCAACATGTGTGCCTCCATTTCGTACAGCGCTAGCTCAAGTCCCACCTATCGTATTCCGCGTGGGTGCCGACTTCTTTGACGAGAACTTTCTTCGTCTTGTAGGCGATCTTCACATAGAGCCGATACGTGTTGCCCTTTATGTTGAAAACACATCGTCCATCACCAAGAAAGTCTGCGTGGGAAAAGTGTTCCTTAATATCCATCGGGCTTGTCCATTCAGCCGCCTCGACTAGCGCTACCCAAGATTCGATTTGTTTTCGAGCGTCGGCATGTTTCCCTGAAAACTCATTAAGTTTGCCTTTGCCGACGATGTCCATTTATGTTCCCATTCTGGGAACAGTTTAGCATTAATTCCACTCATTGTCAAATAGATGTTCCTAT
>JBHIBY010000185.1:0-2423 GCA_046759305.1 Anaerolineales bacterium | reverse complement strand
AAGAGCGGCTCCTCACCACGCTTCAACTCGAACGCTTCCGGGCAAGTTAGTATATCATGACTATCGGCTAAACAATATTGTTATTGATTTTGGATTGCATCATATATAAGATAAGGAGGAATGAGTGAATTCGGAAAGGAAGCCACGTGAAATCCTCCGGTCGTGCGAGCATTATTGCAGAGTGGGTGGCGCGGATAAGCAACTCCCGGCTTTCTGTACGAAGATATTTCTGGCGATTCAAAGTGCCTTTCAGCCAGAGGCAGTATTTTCTCTACAAGAGGAAGTTGCAACAGCAAGGAGTTTCCGCACTGAGGGATGGGCGGGGGGGTGGAAACCATCGCAAGCTGAGCGTAGAGGGGGAGGGGTTTCTGGCCGCGTATCTGCGAACCCATCCGGGTGTTTCCTTGGGAGAACTGCGGCGGTGGCTGGAGGTGCGATTCGACACGGCCGTGACCCAATCCGCGCTGAGCCGAGCCTTGAAGCGATTGGGATTGTCGCCGACACCGCGGCGGGCGTCGGCGGTTCAGAGAGATTACACCCCGTTTGGCGGGTTTGAACTCGTGGTGGCCCTGGCCTGTCACCTGCGCTGGCCCCAAAGCACAGCGGAGATCATCCATAGAGAGCTCAAGCGGCTCAAGCGAAGCCGGGCGCAGGGATGGCATCAACCGATCGATCGCAGGGGACGGAACTCCCGCGGGCGCTTCACGCCCCACTATAACCGGCGAAAGGCGGTTCGAGAATCTCGCTTTGCCAGTATCGAACAGAAGCGAGGCACGAAGAATTTCGCCTCGATGAGTATCACCCAGGCCGATGCGCAGGTGCTGGCACGGAAAAGTCTGGCCGTCTTGGCCCTGCCACTGCTCACCCGCCAAGGGATGAGTCGGTCGGTGGACACGCCTTTGGGAGAGAGTCTGCGTAGCTTGTGCGGATTCAACTATAGGAACGAAACCTTGCGAAAATTCTTTAGCGAGCTGAAATACCTGGGGGTTGCGGAGTCTCTTTTGCGTGGGCAAGTTCCCTACTGGCACAGGCAATGGCAAGGAACTTCCCGGGGTACCCTCGAACTTCCGTTGCTGTGCTACTACGTCGACGGCCATACCAAAGCCTACTGGTCGAGCCAACGGGTGCGCCAGAACAAGGTGACGATGCTGGGACGAGTGATGGGGTGCCTGGAACAGGTGTTTGTTCATGATCAGTTTGGACGCCCCCTTTACTTCGAAACCTATTCGGGCCATGCCCCGCTGGGAGAGCAGGTGTTGAGCCTCTTTGAGAAAATTGAGGAGAGTCTGGAGGCTGCGCCCAAGCGGCTGCAGGTGACCCGCGCCATTATCATCGATGGGGTGGGCAACAGTGTGCGCACCCTGCGGGCCTTTGCCGCTCAGAGCCACTACCACTACATCACTTCTTTGGACGCCAACCAGTGGAGTCCTCGCAAGATTCGCCGCGAAGGTCGTGCGCGGCGATATGCCTACGGTCCCGCCACGTTGAGGGAGTGTGAACTGGAACTGCAAGATTCCCAGGAGCCGGAATACCTGATCGTGACGCGGGCGATCAAGATCGAGTGGGACTACGGGCGCACGACGGTGTTGATCACCAGCCTGCCTGAGGGGACCATTGGCCCCAGCGAAGTGGTCAAAGCCTACTTTGAGCGGTGGCCGGCCCAGGAACTTTCCTTCAAAGTTATGAAGCACGTGGCCTGCCTCAACCGGGTGGCCGGCTACGGCAAGCAGCGCCTCCCTGATAGCAACGTCATGCGCAAACAGCACAAGCTGGCCGCTGAGATCAAAACCTTGCGCGAGCAGCTCGCCCTCCCTCTGGAGGTGATCGCGCGCCAGGAAAGCCGCTTGCCTGCCCTGATCCGCAAGGAACGCCAGCTCCGAGCCAAGAGTCCAATCCGCGACGGTCGGCGTATCCTTCCCAGGCAGGAGGCGCAGCGCTTGCGGGCCCTCGGCCAGGATATCGCCCGCATCCAACGCGCCATCAAGCGTATCGAAAAGCCCCACGCCCCTGCGCTGCGACGGCTGCGCAACAAGGAACGGCAATGGCTTCGGCTGCAGAGCAAACACAGCGTCTACCACGCCGATGTGGAACTGGATCAGATCGCCACCTACTTTCGCGTGGCCTTCACCAATCTGTGCGCGTATCTTCTCAGCGAGTATTTCGGCAGCTCGCCTCTGAGTCTTGGCCACCTTGTCGAGCACGTTCTTCATATTCCTGCCACCATTGAACAGACGGACACCACCAAGCGTATCTTCCTTCACGCCAGCCAAAAAGACCGGGCCACCACTCTAGCCTTGGGCCCCGTGATCGAGAAGCTCAACACTCCCACCATTGTCAACCTCTCCGGTCAGCGCGTTATGTTCGAACTCAGAAGCAATGGTGTAATCTAATTTCACCATTTTTCAATTTAGCCGATACTTATG
>JBHIBY010000184.1:0-2466 GCA_046759305.1 Anaerolineales bacterium | reverse complement strand
CGATCACTGTGGAGATTCCATCGGAATGGGTCGATGTGGACGGGAGCCCATGGGTAAGTGATGGCCAAGTGATCGGCGCACAGATCAAAGCTGCCGTCAGCCTTGATGATTTTCTTTCATTTTGGGATGAGCCGGGGATGTTCTTTGGTGCTTCTGACGACCTAGCAGAGCTTGGTGGATTCATAGAGATACTTGATATCAGGCGACAGGAGTTCCTTGGACCGTGCGAGTTAGACGGCAGATACGATTACGAGGATGTTCTTTACAGGGGTAAATACGACCTGTTTTTCAACTGTGGGGGAGAAGGTGGGTCCTGGTTTTTGATATTAATTGCTATACCAATGGACGATTCAACCCAATTCATAATAGATCTGGAAGTACAAATTGCTAATGACGCCGATCTGGAAGCGGTAGACCGCATCCTGGATAGCTTTGAGGTTGTTGCAACCCTGCCGTAGGGCAGTCCTATCGACAGATCACCAAAAGGTGCCCTCTTCGAGGGCGCCTTTCGCGCTGTTTGACTCTTGACCGGCCGGCGTGATAGTATTTCCTCGCTTGGGGACCTTAAATCATTATTTGAAATCCCCGAGCCCGGTTTCATCTGACATCATTCTTCTCTTATTGCAGTTGAGAACTGCTCGTTTGGCCCCCGAAGAGGATAAGGGCCACTAAGTTCAATCGGAAGAAAGATCAGACCCCCCTGGGGTGGGTGCCGAAACCGGGTATTCACCCCTCTTTTATTACAGGTTTTTGAGAGAGTTGACTTATGAGTATTGAATTCCTTTTTCGGATAATCGGTATGTTCGCCTTTGCTACCGGTGGGGTCATTCTAGGCGTGCGCCTGAGTGTCCTGGCCGGAGGTCCGGCCGAGCTATGGGGAATGGTTCTGGCGTTGGTAGGGGCTTTGCTGGGATTAGTGATAACGCCTTACCTGACCACCCGTCCCGTGCGTGCCATCCGCAGGCGAATGTCACAGATTTCAGCGCAGTCGATGGTGGCGGGATTGGCCGGCTTGATAGCGGGGCTACTTATCGCCGCGCTCGTGTCCGCCCCAATTTCACTGCTTCCCTCGCCATTTGGCCAGCTACTGCCCTTTATCAGCGCAATATTCTTGGGCTATCTCGGAGCTACGATCTTCATCATGCGTGAGAACGATATCAACAGTCTGCTCCGAAGTCGCTTCCAATCGAGCCCAAATGAGCACGGTAGGAATTCGCAAGACGGCCGCAGCATTCTTATGGACACTAGCGTGATCATTGATGGGCGCATCGCGGATATCGCCCGCACCGGGTTTGTCCAGGGACCGATGTTAGTACCCGCCTTCGTGCTGATCGAGCTTCAGCATATCGCCGACTCATCCGATCCTCTCCGTAGAAGGCGCGGCCGGCGTGGTCTCGACATTCTGAATCGTCTTCAGAAGGACAGTACCATTCCCCTGCGGATCACCGACCTCGACGTCGAGGGGGTTCGTGAGGTGGACGATAAACTGGTGATCCTTGGGAAGCAGCTGCGCAGCCCGATACTGACAAACGATTACAACTTGAATCGCGTTGCGGAGCTCCAGGGCGTCACGGTACTAAACATCAATGAGCTAGCTAATGCGGTCAAGGCCGTCTATCTGCCAGGCGAAACCATGGATGTACAGGTGATTCAGGAAGGTAAGGAAGTTGGTCAAGGCGTCGGGTATCTAGATGATGGAACAATGGTCGTGATTGAAGACGGAAAGGACAACATCAACGCCACGATCCCGGTCACTGTCACCAAAGTGCTTCAAACTGCCGCAGGGCGTATGATCTTTGCCAAGCCCGGCCTTGAGTGAGCCGCTCAATGGCCCCCAAGATCTACAGCACGCTCACCCGCACTAAAGAGGAACTAGACACCATCCAATCCGGCCAGGTCAGCATGTATGTCTGCGGGCCCACGGTTTATGACCGTGCGCACATCGGGCACGCGATGTCCGCTATCGTATTCGACGTCATGCGCCGCTATCTCGAATATCGCGGGTTCGAGGTCCAGCATGTGATGAATTACACCGATGTGGACGATAAGGTGATCAATCGCGCTCGGATCCTGGGTTTCGATGCCCTTGAATTGGCCCGAAAGTACATTGATGAGTACGACCAGCACCTGAAGGATCTCAACATCTTGGAACCGACCGCAAAGCCGCGAGCCTCCGAAGAGATACCGGCAATCATCGAGATGGTGGCAGGATTGGTTGAAAAAGGGATTGCCTATTCGGTGGAGGGCGACGTGTACTTCGAGGTCAGCCGCGACGAGAGCTATGGCAAACTCTCGGGCCGCCGTCCCGAAGATATGCAGGCTGGAGCACGGCTTAAAGTGGATGAACGAAAGCGGGCCCCAGCTGATTTTGCGCTGTGGAAGTCCGCCAAACCAGGCGAGCCAAGCTGGCAAAGCCCGTGGGGGCAAGGAAGACCCGGCTGGCACATCGAGTGCTCCGCCATGAGT
>JBHIBY010000183.1:0-2482 GCA_046759305.1 Anaerolineales bacterium | reverse complement strand
AAGAGGAAAATCCGGAGGTCTTCACCGCCTATCAATCGCTAGGGGAGCTCATTTCAAAGCAAGTGGGCTTTGAGCCTAAAACGAGGGAGCTATTGAAACTGGCCATGGCCGCTGGGATTGGTTCCGAGGGGGCAGCGCAATCTCACACACATCGAGCGCTTGAGGCGGGCGCCAGTCAGGAGGAAATTGAGCAAACGCTCTTGTTGGGTGTAACTACGCTTGGGTTTCCCCGCATGATGGCGGCCTTGACCTGGGCCAAGGAGGCGCTCGAAGAGTCGGTTGAAACCTAGGCGGAGACTGAGCCGGCGGTGGGGGTTTTGCGCCCTTTTTTTGTAGTGGCCCAGTGAGCACGACGAGGGATTACGCGTAAAGCCCCCCGAATTCAGATACGAATCTGAGTCGGAAGCCTCGCGTCTCGATCACGAAGAGGCACATCTCTCCGGTTTTGGCGTATTTCCGATCTCATATCCTCGACTTCTTCCATCAGCATGTCTAGCTCATTCCATCGAGAGGTCCTTAGGTCCCCGAAATCGAGTTCTCGCCGCACATCAGCGAGGGATCCGATCCGCATAATTCCTGCCTCCATCTGATTTCTGTGGAGTTTGGCCGGAAATCTCCCTCCTTGCAGGAGCCTCAGTAGTTTATGGCTTCGGGGTGTTAAACCTGAATCCGGCAATGATTTTGCCGGGCTCCGAGTTTCAGGCCCACGTCGGTTTCATGGAACTGTTTAATCTTTGGCTGAGTGGCGGATCGGAATTCCCCCTCTGGAATCCCGTTGCCGGCTATGGCCGAAGTTTAATCGCGGATCCATTCTTGTTTGTATTTAACCCATTCATTTCCGTCCCAATGGCCGCCCTTGGGCTGATCAATGGATCCAAGGTCGCGGTTCTCCTGCATCTGCTCATCGGTGGCTTTGGTGCCTGGCTTCTTGCTCGAGTCCTGGGATTCGGCCGGCCCGCTCGCTTATGGTGCGGCCTGCTATACATGATGTCAGGGGCCTTTCCCGCATATTTATATGCTGGACAGATATAGCTCTCACTGTCGCTCGGCTGGCTTCCATGGTCGATTGCCGGGTTGATTTGGGCTCTGAAGAAGCCAAGCGCGGGGACGGTAGTGGTCGGGGCTTTGGCCCAGGCATTGTTCTTCTTTTCCGGCAACCTGTACCACCAGATCTATGCCGGCGCCACTCTGCTGATTATTGGGGTCGCCTATTTCGTCGATTTGAGGCGCACGAAATTGCGCATGCTGTATGTGCTGCGCTTCGTACTCGTAGGCGTAATTGGCTTCGGGTTGATTGCCGTCCAGTTGCTCCCGATGGCAACCTCTCTCTCCAGCATACGGAACGATGGCGGATTTATTCGCGGCGATCACGAGTTCCCAGGATCACAGCGTCCGGAACATGCGATCTTGAACTACCTCGTTTCTGATCCATGGTTCTACCTGAATCCCAATCTCGACAGAGCTCCGTTCATACAGGAGGGCTACCGATTTGTCGGCATTGTCCCGTTCATCCTCCTGTTGTTCTTGGTGCCTGCGTACAGGCAAGGTAACCGAAGGGATATCGTGGCCTTTGCCGCGAGCTTCGTACTCTTGGTCGGCTGGGCGAGTCTGCAATATACGTTGGTCAAGTTCATTTACGATGCCGCCCCAATCTTGTATCAATTTCGATTCCCGGGCAGGGCTCTCAGTGTGGGCACCCTATTCCTTGTCGTGCTCAGTGGATTCGGGCTGAATTACCTCTGGGATTCTTGGCGGCAATACCGCCAGCGCTTAATCGGCAAAAAGGCTGGGGATTCAGATGTCATCCGCCGCGGCAGTGTTATGGTCATTGAGCTGCTGCTGGTGGTCGGGATGATCCTGGGACTACATCGCGCATATGACGCTAATAGGGAGATGTTCAGTCTGGATTGGATTGGGCCACCGGAGACGTGGCTGATGGTAGATTGGTTGAGTGCGCAAGATCCCGAGAATTTAACGATTCTTGCGCGCGACGGGATTACCAAGAAGATGACGATCGATGCCTACCAGCATAACTTCCGCCTTCTGAGTTTCGTGGACGGTTGGCGAGCTGCTCCGGCTCCCAACTTGGTTGGGAGATTTGACGCGCTGCAGGTCAAACCCTCGTATCAGATAGACTGGGTACCGCTCCCACTTGACACACAAGGCTATGAGCTTGCATTTCAGGTGCGCGATCTGAGGGTTTGGCACGATCCAAACGTGCACCCCGCAGCCTTCTTGATCCCCGCTGATCGATTGGATAACCCATCTCCAATCACCGCAGATGAAGCGATTCCTGTGATCTCCTATGAGCGCGCGGACGTCAATTCCCTGACGGTGGATCTGGAAGCGAAAGAGAACAGCATCCTGGTCGTCTTAGAATCGTGGTTTGATGGGTGGACGGCGGCGGTTGACGGCGAACAGACGAATCTCTTATCCGTAAGCAACTTTCTTGCTGTTCGAGTTCCCTCCGGACGCCACACGG
>JBHIBY010000182.1:0-2491 GCA_046759305.1 Anaerolineales bacterium | reverse complement strand
CCGCCAGGGCAGGCGGAAGGGTAGTCCCTGTAGTCCAATCTTCCGTAAGAGGAGCCAGGAAATAGGCCCAAGCTGGTTGCCGCCACATCACCTAACAGTCGACTCCCACTCCGCTCCTTTCAGTCGTTGGCCCTTCGGCATACTGCCTTCGCTCCGCCTGCTGGGCGTTGGAAATCGACGGAGCATTTGGCGAAACGGCGGCGATATGTGCCGGTAAGCAAGCGAAATACCTATTCACAAACCAAAGGAGGTCAAAATGTCATCGGTTTTAGAGTCCCAGATTCAGGCCGCAGAGCAGGAGTGCCTCAACAGTTGGAAACGGGGGCCTACACGGCTCCGCTGGTCCAAACTGCCGCCACAGGTTGGTGAGCCCGCTCCTGACTTTGATTTATCAGATTCATCTGGCAAAGGCGTCCACCTGAGTGACTTCTGGAGGGACCGGCCGGCTCTCTTGATGTTCTGGCGGCATTATGGCTGTGGGTGTGGCCTGGAGCGCGCTAGCCGCTTGCAAAAGGAGTATGCCGACTACACCTTGGCTGGAGTGAACGTCGTCATCATTGGCCAGGGCGAGCCAGTGCGCACTGCCGCCTACGCTCAAGAGTACGGTCTGCCGTGTCCGGTCTTGTGCGACCCTGCCTTTCGGGTTTACGAGGCTTACGGATTGCTGGAGGGCAAGCCATCACAAATCGTCTACGACGCACCGGAAGAGCTCTTGCGCTGTGACTACGAGGCTTTCGTGCAGTTGGCCAAGGTACGCCGCGAGGCTGGCCGTCCACTGGTGGACAGTCCCTGGCAATTGCCGGGCGAGTTCGTTGTGGACCGGGAAGGGGTGATCCGTCTTGTCTATCGCTACCAGTACTGCGAGGACTTCCCCAACCCCCTGGTCCTGCTAGCAGCTATTGGAGAGGCCGTCTCCGAAAGCGCATAAAGATCAATCTATATCAAAGCCAACAACTGAAAAACCGCCGCCTCGCCAAACGCTCGCCTGCCGCCTTTTGCCTGCGATGGTTGCGCCGAACACCACTATTCATCTGCCCGCGAACACGGGTGCGGCACGGCGGCAGAATGAACCGTTAAGCGAGATTGCCAATGAATATGGTGAGATTTAGATCAAACAAAGAATTCGCCTATTTTAGTCTAGTTTAATTTTCAAAAGTTCCCTTAACACTTATTAGCCGACGTACGCCAAGCTGGTAATCGACATTAAAGGAGGAATCTAATGGATCAGAAGAAAGTTGATGCATTTGCCGAACGTCTTCTCAACGAGGTAAACGCAGCGGTGAGCTGCCTCAACCTGTATCTGGGCCACCGTCTGGGCTTGTACCAGGCCATGGCCGATGCCGGGTCGGTTACACCGGCCGAGTTGGCCGGGCGGACCGGGTATACCGAACGATACCTCCGCGAATGGCTGGAATGTATGGCGGTGGGCGGCTATCTCGACCACGAGGCTGCCACAGGGCGCTTCTCGCTACCCCCGGAACACGCCGTTGCCTTCTTGGATCACGACAACCCCGCCTATGTCGCCCCCTTTTTCTGCTGGATCCCCAGCTTTGCCGGGATCCTCGCGCCCTTGATGGAAGCGTTTCGCTCAGGCGGCGGTGTCCCGTTCGAGGCCTACGGGTCCGATACGCTGGAAGCCATCGGCATGGGTAACCGGCCGATGTTCGTCAATGACTATGCCGCCAAATGGATTCCGGCCATGCCCGACATTGAGACCCGTCTGCAAGCCAGTGGACGGGTGGCCGAAATCGGCTGTGGCGTGGGTTGGTCGAGCATTAGCCTTGCCCAAGGTTTCCCTAACGTTCACATCGATGCAATAGACATGGATGCTGCATCCATAAAACAAGCTCAGCGCAACGCTCAGCAAGCCGACGTGGCCGACCGGATCGTGTTCCATCTGGCGTCGGCCGAGGAGTTGCCGTTAAAAGGGCCCTATGACTTGGTGACGGCATTCGAGGTTATTCACGATATGGCCTATCCCGTGAAAGCGCTGCGCCGCATGCATGAACTGGCAGGCCCCAACGGCGCGGTGCTCATCGCCGATGAAGCCGTGGGCGAAAACCTGGAAGAGAACTGCAACTTTCTCGGTCGCTTAATGTACAACTTCAGCGTGTTGCACTGCCTGCCCCAGGCGATGGTCTTCCCAGGGGCAGCCGGAACGGGTACCATTATGCGTCCCTCAACTCTACGCGACTACGCTCAGGAGGCGGGCTTTACGCGAGTCGATGTGCTTCCGATAGAAAACCTATTTTGGCGCTTTTACCGCTTGACACCATAGCGGGCTGTCAGATCGAAAAACATTCCGTAGAGACATTGGCCGGGACTTCAGATACGCTCGGAATGTTAGGTATAATGAAAAAACAGTGCACCTCAGAAGCAAATTTTGGTATGTTTGAACCAAAACAAGAGGTGCACGATGAACTATCTGGGAATAGATTTTCACAGGAAGTATTCTATCGAAACATCCAATGTGTGCTTAATCCTGATGGAT
>JBHIBY010000181.1:0-2522 GCA_046759305.1 Anaerolineales bacterium | reverse complement strand
TTATGAACCCTCACCGGTTGAACCGGCTGAGGAGCCTGAAGCTGAATCGGTGGATGCGTTTGAAGTAGAAGAGCCCGTAGAAATGGAAACAGAACCCGCCGCAGAGGAAGCCCCTGAGCCAGAGGTCAAGAAGAAGGATGATCTCCTGGAGAGCTCTCGGCAAGCCTTGGCTTCAGGAGACACACAGGCCGCTGTTGAGATGTACGGTGATTTGGTAAAGCGCAAGGAGTCATTGGAAAGCGTTATCGAGGATTTACGGCTCGCGGTAGACCGAACACCCGAGAATGCAGATCTCTGGCAAGCTCTGGGTGACGCGTATATGCGTGGTGATCGGACCGACGAAGCGATCGATGCCTACCGGAAGGGGATGGAGGCGGCCTGACCAGAGTTAGCCGCATGAACTTCTGATAATCAACTCGGGGTTCACCCCGAGTTTGTTTTGTGGAGGATGAATTGGAACGAACCCTAGTGCTCATAAAGCCGGATGCGGTGCAGCGGGGTCTCGTAGGCGAGATTACCGGTCGGCTGGAAGCAAGAGGCTTGAAACTCGTTGGCGCAAAGTTCGTGCAGGTTGACACCTCATTAGCCGAACGCCATTATGCAATCCACAAGGGCAAGCCGTTTTATGAGGGCTTGATCACGTATATAACCGCCTCGCCGGTCGTGGCGATGGTCTGGGAAGGTCCAAGCGCCATCGAGGTCGTACGCCTAACGATGGGCGCCACCAATCCCAAAGAGGCTACACCCGGTTCCGTGCGGCATGATCTCGGACTTGAAATTGGTCGAAATCTAACGCATGCCTCGGACGCGTCGCAGACTGCTCTGGACGAGATACAGCTGTGGTTCACTGAGGACGAGTTGGTGAGTTGGTCCAGGGATACCGACCGATGGATCTTCGAGGATTGAGGTCCTCACGTCATTCGTAATACTACTCGTCCCTCGGACCAAAGCTGCTCCAGCGCATAATACTCACGCAGGGTTGGCGAGAACAAGTGCAGGATCACTCCCCCATAATCCAATAAAATCCATCCGCTTTTCGAATCTCCCTCGACCTGCAGCGGTCGTTGTTGATATGTCTCTCTGACAGCACGGCGTACTTCATTGGACAAGGCTTTCAAGGTCCGCTCGCTTCCTCCACTGCATATGACAAATAGATTTGTGAAAGCAGCCACACCCGTAAGATCCAGAAGCAGTATGTCCTCGCCCTTCTTCTCTTCGAGCGTGTCAACAATGCTGTGCGCCAGCTCGAGGGATGCGTCAACCACCAGCGTTCTCCAATAGCGCGAGATCAACGGCTTCCTCGGCGCTTGAAGCATTCACGATTTCGAGCGTGCTTTCATTGGGCGCGGTTGCCGTCCATGTTTCCAATCCAATAACTCGTCGGCCGGCCTTAAGGGCAAATGCTATTTCGGAGAGCGTTCCAACGGCTCCTCCGATTGCGATTACCGCGTCACCCGCACTCGCGATCAAGACGTTGCGCGCTTCACCAAGTCCAGTCGGGAGGGCGATCGTCAAAAATCGATTGCCTTGACCTGGATCACTTCCAGGGAGAATCCCTACCGTAATCCCACCCGCGGTCGCAGCCCCTCTGCATGCTGCCTCCATCACTCCACCCCGACCACCGCATACCAGAACGGCGTCCCGTTCTGCAATCGCTATCCCCACTTGTTCGGCAAGTTCCGCCTGGCGCTTCGAGCATTTCGCGGGACCAATTACTGACACCACGCGTTTCATTGAGCTAGCCTGACAGAATAGACATTGGTATATACAGCCCCGCTCGGTTCCAAGACACTGCGCTTCAGACTGATCGAATCCACCTCGAACCTACCAATACTATCAAGCTGAACGCTTTGTACCCAGTCAGAAATCGCCTGCGTTTCTGATCCGGATAACCCTTTCCGTACTCTGCCAATAGTTAAGTGGGGATGGTAATCCCGCCGCTCCGCGTCGAAGCCGATAACCTCCAATCGATGTGAAAGTTCAGACTGGAGCTGCTGCAAGTCATCGATCGCCGCTTCAATTCCCACCCACAGCACTCTCGGACGCCGGCTATTGGGAAAGCTCCCAAATCCCTTAATTTCGAGCATGAAACTCGATCTGCCTATCACGACCGAGTCAAGGGTCTCTTGAATAAGTCCTACCTGCAATTGATCGATATCGCCAAGAAAGTTCAGCGTCAGGTGCATGGAGTCGGGCCGCACCCATCGAACCAGGTTTCGGGACAAGCCGGATCTAAGGTTTTCTAGAGAGCGGTTGAGCTTCGCCCTGAGCGACTGGGGGATCTCGATTGCTACGAAGGTGCGTATGGTGGTCCTCATCCAAGAGAAGGAGCTCTACCTGTTTGATGGCGGATAATACCATTCCTAAGTTTCTGGAATTCCCGCAAACTTGAGACAGTTTGCTGGTACGAGATCAGCGATTTTCAAATTGGCATCCGGTTGAGTCGATCAATTTTCCTTCCAAGGAGAGCTCTAGTAAGGGGAGCTCCGTGGGCTCTTCATATCGGTCTGAACGGATGATGA
>JBHIBY010000180.1:0-2535 GCA_046759305.1 Anaerolineales bacterium | reverse complement strand
CGGAGGATACGCCGACCTTTCCTTCATGCCAATCCACAACTTTCGGTTATAACCCTACGCAAGGTCCGGGGCTTTATGCTGCATATGCGATCGAGCTGGCCCGTGGAGAGTACGCCTGCCCCAGCAAGTGCCTTGATGACCTGCTCCGCGAGCGGCAGAAGTTGGAATTCACGCAGAACGTTTTCGGCCTTCTTCCGAGCGGCCTGTCGAGAGATCTCTGATCTTTTCGGAATCCTTCGAGGCCGTCGCCTATGAGTTCGGTCGGTGAGATTCAACACAGCGAATATGAAAGAATGGGGGAAGTCAGAATTGAAGCAGGTGAACTGCTCCAATATACGGGCCACTCAACCTCGAGAACCACCACATCTCAGGCTGTCTGCTTATACAGGTTCCAGCGATGATTGCATCAGTTGGCACGATTCTTACGGCATGCTCGAACGGCACGCAGCTTATGGTCCGCCAATTCCACACCTCGGCCTGAGATCAATCCAGCGTACCGGCACGTTCGTAACCAGAATATTCGTGACCGAGACAGAATCGATGCAGACGATTGGACACCAGAGCACAATTTTCTTTGCAACGGGCCCTCAGATTCCACTTACTGCTCGTGAGCGGAATATGCTATACACCAACTGTGTCGACTGCGGCGCATAATGACTCGGCGGGTCAGCGCGAGCGCATGGATCCCAGACTTACTTCAGAATACGTTGCCCGAATACGCGAAGCTCACCAGCGGAGTGGTCTTAGCTCGCGCGAAGTCGCCGTCGCCTGCGACATGGACCATTCCTACGTGTCCCGAACTTTGAACGGCGAGCGCGTGCCACATCGTGATGTGCTGATCTCTCTGTGCCCGTTTGCGTGGAAGCAGAGTCGCCTCGAAACTGACGAGATCCTCCTTCTCGCAGGCATTCCGCCCCTGGGGCGCTCGGCGCTGCGCGAATTTCGTCACGCTTGCCTCACGCATGCCCTAGTTGAAGCCATGCCTCGCCATCTCCCCTCCCCAGATCCTCACTCGGCACCCAAGTAGAGCAGGTTCTCATCGAACTTCAAAGCGAACGGACTCCGAGCCAAGGATTCCATGCCAGCTTGTCAGTCCGCGATTCTTCGACGTCTTGGGCGACCGTGTTTCCCGCCAATCGAGCCCAGGTTGTCGATCGGGCTGTAAAGGCGATGCGTCTCTTTGACATCAGCGCTGGCCAGACTGACATACCTGCGGGTCATCTCCAGCGACTTGTGGCCCAGGATCTTCTGGAGCGTGAAGACATCGCCTCCGTTGGTCAGATACCGTACGGCGAAGGTGTGGCGGAAGAGATTTGGATGCACTCGTCGCAGCCCAGTCCGCCGCGCCAATCGCTGCACCATCTTGCCGATGCTGTTTCGGGACATGGGATCCCCGGCTACGGTTAGAAAGAGCCGCACTTCCTGCGGGTTGACTGGCTCTGGCCGATGGTGCTCGACATATCGAACGACTGCCCTTCTGGCATTCCGCCCGATCGGCACATTCCTTTCCCTAGCCCCTTTGCCATAGACCTTGAACTCTCCAGCCCTAGCATCGAAATCGGCTACTCGGAGATGGACAAGCTCTGAGAGCCTGATTCCCGTATCGCAGAACATCAGGACGATCGCGAAATTGCGGACGCCCTCTGGCGTGTCTTGAGGGATGGCGAGCAGGATCTTTCGGAGCTCATCCTCGGTTAGCGGCCTGATGAGGATCCTTGGAACTTTAGGAGGTTTCAGTCGTTTCATGATATTGCTCTCGGCATACCCATCTTCCTCCAGCCAGGAGGAGAACGCCTTCAAGGACCGAGCAAAGCCATTTATGGTGCTTGGCGCCAAGCCTCCTTCGATCTCTCGGTGATGGGGGTGATCGGCGTACTTGGTCTTCCGATCCATGAGGTGCTTGATGAACGCCCGGCCGTGGTCGATCGAAAGGTCACGAACCAGGACTCCATCCCCAAGCTCGGCCTGCAGGAATTCTAGAAATCCCATTAGCTTCTTCTGATGCCAGATGACGGTCTCTGGGCTCTTGCCTTCGAGCTTACTGACGACCAGGTAATTGTCGATCGCCTGGGCCACGGTCGTCTGCATGGCTTCCTTCCTTAGAACCGCGTTCGCTTGAGACATCGTAGTCCTCCTTCGTCATCGATTGGTTGACTCTCGGTGACTGGCGTTGACTCAGGCAGGGGAAGGGCCTTCAAGTCCCTTGGACTGTTCAGGTTGAGTTAGTCGGAAGCTTGCGAGGGCAAGTGTTCAATGTGGGGGAAAACACAGAGACCTGCCCCTTTGGACAGGTCTTCGGTGTAGGGAAATCGCTCCCAGAAGCCCGATTCTATGGGAATGGGGCGATGCTTAGGTGGCACCGGCGTGACTTGAACACGCGACCAAGGGTTACAGAATCATCTTCCTGATTTTCTAGGTTCAACTTCATATCCAAAAGCAAAAAGCGGCTTGATCGATGAAGCCGCTTTGCTGATTGAAACGACCCCGCCGACGCGCTCTGCCACAACGCGGTTTCCCACGCAGGGTATCCACTTT
>JBHIBY010000179.1:0-2590 GCA_046759305.1 Anaerolineales bacterium | reverse complement strand
CTCGCTGGTGGATCGTTCGGCGCAGCTCATGAAACGCGTTCGTATGGAGCCAGAGGTTACCCTGGCTGGCGGAATTCTGCGCTTCCCGACCATGACCGATGTCATCCGCGAGAAGCTGGACGCAGCGGTCAACATGCCGCCGGATGACCTGGTTCAATACCTGGGTGCGATCGGTGCGGCCGTACTGGGTCACCTGCGGATGAAGAAACTTGCCCAGGATCCGGCGGAGCTGGAGGCTTAGAACCTTCGAACTGAGTTGAGCGCATGGAGGTAACCGGTTCCGAGTGCGGAAACTGTAGCTCATGCTTGAGGGTCTGCACATTGAGCGCAGTGCTCGAAACCGACCAGGCGCGGCGTCGAGCGGAAGTAGCGCTGTCTGACTGAATGCATGCTCGAGGTCACACTGATCCGGGGTCGAGTGGAAGGAGCAAGGCTAGGTGTCGGACTTAGAGCAGTTCGGCGGCGCGACGTTCCAGCCGGATTCCTCCCTGCTCCAGGAGGGGTGGGAGTATCGCTTTGTTGCCAGTGGGCAGCGGCTGCGCGAGGTCGAAGAGCTCTACTCGGAGTTGGGTTTTGAAGTGCGAGTGGAATCCATTCCCCCTGAGGCCTTCCCAGAAGGCTGCGACGAGTGCCAACTGGTGTTGATGCTAAATTTCAAGGCGATCTATACGCGCCGGCCATTGTAGGGATGAAAGCTGGCCAAATTAGTTGGCCTTCGACAATCGAGTAACAAACCAGCTTAGAATTATCGGGCATATTGCGGTGAGAGAGGAGGAATCCAGGGCATAGCAAATTCACATCGCTGCAACCGGAAGCATTCATTGAATTCCCCAGGAGGAGCGAATGAGCGATAAACATCAATACATACTGGATGAGAAGGACATACCGGAGGCCTGGTACAACATCAATCCGGATTTGCCCGCTGATCCGGGACCCGTACTCCATCCGGCCACGAAGGAACCCGTCACCCCCGATTTTCTGGGCGCGCTCTTTCCGATGCAGTTTGTCATGGAAGCGGTCAGCGGAGAGCGCTGGATTGAAATCCCCGAACCTGTGAGGGAAATCTACAAGCTCTGGCGGCCATCTCCATTAATCCGCGCCCGTCGGCTTGAGAAAGCCCTCGATACGCCCGCTCACATTTACTACAAGTACGAAGGGGTGTCTCCAGTGGGCTCGCACAAGCCGAACACCGCAATCGCGCAGGCATTCTATGCAAAGGAGGAAGGGATTGCGGGATTCACCACCGAAACTGGAGCGGGCCAGTGGGGATCCGCCCTGGCGATGGCGTGCAACTTCTTCGATCTGGAGTGCCACGTCTACATGGTGCGCGTCTCCTTCGACCAAAAGCCCTATCGACGCATCATCATGGAAACCTATGGCGCGGATGTTACGCCGAGCCCATCGGATAAGACGGAATACGGCCAAAAGCTGTTGGAGGAAGATCCCCAGCATCCAGGCTCACTGGGAATCGCCATTTCTGAATCGGTTATGTCGGCCCTAGGCTCGGAGGGTAAGCTCAAGTACTCACTCGGCTCCGTGCTGGGACCGGTGTTGATGCATCAAACCGTGGTCGGTCTGGAGACCCTGAAGCAGTTCGAGATGGCCGATGAGTATCCCGATGTCGTCATCGGATGTGTCGGGGGAGGCAGCAATTTCGCCGGGTTCGTCTTCCCGTTCCTGCACCAGAACTGGACAAACGGGAAGTCAACACGCGCCCTCGCCGTCGAACCGACCGCATGCCCCACACTGACCCGGGGCGAATATGCCTTCGACTACGGAGACTCTGCCGAAATGGCGCCTATCGTGAAAATGCACACACTCGGCCACTCCTTCGTTCCGCCCGGCATCCACGCCGGTGGTCTTCGCTATCACGGCATGTCTCCACATGTCTGCGCGCTCTATGACCATGGGGATATCGAAGCGGTGGCGGTGGGACAGGTTGAGACTTTCGACGCCGCAGTTCAGTTTGCGCAAACCGAAGGTATTCTGCCGGCTCCCGAGTCTGCTCACGCTGTAAGGGTGGCCATCGACGAGGCGCTTCAAGCCAAGGAGGCCGGAGAGAAGAAGGTGGTTGCCTTCAATCTATCCGGACACGGCCACTTCGACCTGGAAGCATACGACAGCTATCTCAAGGGCGGTCTAGAGCATTACGAGTACCCAGAGGCGATGGTCAAGGAGGCCATGACCGAGCTCCCTGATATACCAGCGCCCGCCTAATGAAGTAACGAGCTGCACGAGGGTCCTGCCGGATCAACGGCAGGACCCTCCAGCTCCTTTCGGCATCGGGGCATTGAGATCGTGAATATCGCACCTGACCTCGCCGCAAGTATGCTCCCGTGGGCGCGTCTCCTTGACCGCTCTGAAGCTGGAGCTGCATCTGACGTCGGACCCATGACGCACGATTCTCGAAGATTGGCATGGCAGTAGAGATCCTGCTCGGGAACGAGGCGATCGCCCTCGGTCTAGTCGAGGGTGGCTGCCGTGTCGCGACTGCTTATCCCGGCACTCCCAGCTCAGAGATTCTGGCGGGCGTCATCAAGCACAAGCGCCTTATCGAGCGAGAAATTCATACGGAGTGGTCGACCAACGA
>JBHIBY010000178.1:0-2592 GCA_046759305.1 Anaerolineales bacterium | reverse complement strand
GTCTATGGTCGAGCGAAATGCCAAACCCCTGGTAATCTTTCAGCCCTCAGGCAGTCGAGGTGAGGTCGAGTATGGCACAACGATTCTGGAGGCCGCCCGCTTGCTGGGGGTTGAGATCGAGACCCCGTGCGGGGGCAGGCTGATGTGCTCAAAATGCCGCGTCCGAATCGAGGAAGGATACTTCGAAAGGTTCGGGGTCGAGTCAAGCATGCGGCACCTCAACCCAATTCTGGCAAAGGAGAGAGCCTTCTTCCACTCCAAGGGCCTCACCGATCCCAACTTGCGTCAAAGCTGTGTTGCCGAGATACGCGGCCCCGCTGTTGTGTTTGTCCCCGAAGAGAGTCGCGCAATCAAGCAGCTAATCCGCAAATCCGCGCGTGAAGTCAAAATAGAGATCAAACCTGTGATCCGACGCTACTTCGTCGAGATGAAATCAAGCACCCTCGAAGATCCGCTCGGCGATTGGGAGCGTATTCAAGAGGCGATCAGAGTCGAACATGGCCTTGAGGATCTGAGCATCGATTATCTCACCCTGCTCCAGTTGCAGAGCGTGGTCCGCGAGGGCGAGTGGAAGATCACTGCATTTGTCTGGAACGACTCTTCATCCAGCAGAGGCGGTGAGGTGATTCGCGTTGCGCCGGGTCTGGCGGAATACTCGCTTGGTCTGGCCGTGGATGTGGGCACGACCACGGTCGCTGGCTTCCTTTGTGACCTTGACAGCGGGCAGGTGTTGGCTGCCGAATCAATGATGAATCCTCAGACACCCTACGGGGACGACGTTATGGCCCGTATCACCTACGCCATGACCCACGAGGATGGATTGGCGAAAATGCACGCTGCAATTCTGGGAGGACTCAATACCATCCTCGAACGAGCGTGTGAAACTGCCGGCTTCCGCCCAGATGAGATCCTCGAGGCGGTACTCGTCGGCAATACCTGCATGGATCATCTATTTCTCAACATCCATCCCCAATATGTCGGCCTTTCACCCTTCAGCCCGGCTATACATCATTCGATAGACCTGAAAGCGCGCGACTTTGGAATGAAAATATGTCCCTCGGGGAATATCCACGTCCTGCCAAATGAGGCCGGTTTTGTGGGCGCGGACAACGTGGCATGCACGATCGCCGAGGAACCCTACAAACAAGAGGCCATGATGCTGCTGGTTGACATCGGCACGAATGGCGAAATGGTTCTCGGCAACCAGAACAGGCTCATTTCGGCATCCGTTCCTACTGGGCCGGCATTCGAGGGTGCGCAGATCACCCACGGCATGCGCGCCGCGGCGGGGGCGATAGAGAACGTGGATATCGATCCACTAACCTGGGATGTGCGGTTTAGGGTGATAGGACATGAGAAGTGGTCCGACCGACTGCCCCCTTCGGAAATTCAGGCTCGGGGATTGTGCGGGTCGGCCATGATCGACCTGGGTTGGGAGATGTTTCGGGCCGGAGTCATCGACGAAACTGGTCGCTTCTCGAAGGAAACTCACTCGTCACGATTGAGGGAAGGTCCCGACGGTATGGAATTCGTGATCGCCTGGGCCGAACAAACCGCCACCGGAAGGGACATAATCTTTAATGTCGATGACGTGCGTGCGCTGCAACTGGCCAAAGCCGCAATGTATTCTGCGGCCAAGATCATGATGCGGCATTTGGGCATTGACAGCATCGACAAGGTTGTCCTAGCGGGCGCCTTCGGCAGCTACATCGATAAGGTCAAGGCGATGGCCATGGGCTTGTTTCCAGACTGCGAGCTAAAGAACACGTACGCAGTCGGCAACGCCGCCGGTGATGGAGCTCGAATGGCGCTACTCAACATAGACAAACGTGTTGAAGCCAATCAAATCGCTCGTCAAATTGAGTACCTCGAACTCACCGTCGAACCGGACTTTGAAAAGCAATTCGCTGCAGCGATGCATTTCCCCCATATGAAGGATGGATTTCCGCATTTACAGAAGATGTTTGATAAGGCTTCACGCGACTGTTTCTTGCGGATCTTGAGCAACCTGCCGGTCTTTGCGGATGTGCCAAGATCGGCATTGCGACCTCTAGCTGCCCACACGGAGGAGTTGCGCTTCCGCAAGAATAAGACAATCTTCGAGCAAGGTTCCCCGCCTGACGTGCTGTACATCGTGAAGGAAGGGGAGGCGCAATTGTTGTTCAGCCGCGACGGTCACACGTCGGATACTCGTAAGGTGAGACCCGGTGGAATGCTCAACGGAACCGCAGTCATGAAAGGCCAGTCGCATACAAGCTCGGCAATAGCGGCAGCGCTGAACACACGGATGTTGGCTATTCCAGCCGTTGAGGTGCGCGATTTGGTTGAGAAAACCCCCGAATTTGGCGACGAATTGGCACGTATCAAGCCGGCGAGCTAGCAGCTAGGAGACGATGACCACAACTTCCAAACTCACTGTTATGAAGGTCTTGAGTGGGGAGAAGGCCGACCATGTACCCCACTTTTCAGGGATGGGGAGCATAACGCTTGAAGGTATCCGCCAGCTCGGCTATCGCTTCAACGAGGTCCATGGGGATGCTCGGAAGATGGCGGATGCTGCCGCCAGCACCTATCGCTTGTTCGGAATGGAGA
>JBHIBY010000177.1:0-2592 GCA_046759305.1 Anaerolineales bacterium | reverse complement strand
CGCCAGTATATCCCTGGAGACAGCTACGACGAAATTCATTGGAAAGCCACAGCCAAACGCAGGCACCCCATCACGAAGATCTTTCAAGTAGAGCGAACGCAAGAGGTATATGTCATTATCGACGCCTCGCGATTGAGTGCCCGTTGTTCACATTCTCCCATATCAGGTGAGGACGATTCCAACACGATACTCGAGCGGTACATCACGGCCGCGCTCGTCATAGGCCTGGTGGCTGAGAAGCAGGGCGATCTGTTCGGTGTCTTAACCTTCAGCGATAGAGTACAGCGCTTCTTACGTGCCAAGAATGGCAAGGCACACTACAATGCGTGTCGAGACGCCCTCTACACCCTCGAACCGCAGATCGTCACCCCTGACTTTCATGACTTATGCGCGTTTATCCGCCTGCGTTTGAGGCGCCGGGCTTTGCTCGCCTTCCTCACCGATTTGAGCGATCCTGTCGTGGCCGAGAGCTTTGCGCGCAATATGGATTTGATCTGCCGCCATCACCTGGTGATCGTCAACATGCTGAATCCTTCGGGCGCGAGACCACTCTTTTCCGATACGAATGTTGCCTCGATCCACGATCTTTACGAAAACCTGGCCGGACACATGCTGTGGCATGATCTCCGCGAACTCGAGAAGATCCTCCACCGGCGCGGCATTCGCTTTTCACTGCTCGACCACGAAAAGCTCAGCACACAGGTCGTCTCGCAGTACATGAGCGTTAAACAGAGGCAGCTTCTATGATTATTGATCTACAGAAATTTGTGACTGAGGAGCGGCAGTATTGGTCCGAACTGGAGGCCACCCTCACGAAATTGGAGAATGAGCCAAAACATTCTATGAATATAGAAGAGGTGAAGAATTTTCACTATCTCTATCAGCGGGCCTCTGCCGATCTGGCAAGGATAATGACTTTTGCTTCTGAACCAGAACTCCGACAATACCTCGAATCCCTGGTGGCTCGTGCTTACGGGGAAATTCATGAGACCCGGCAAAGGCCCCACCGATTGGCTCCGTGGCATTGGTTCTTTCATACCTTCCCCCAAACATTCCGCCGCCATGTGCGCGTATTCTGGGTCGCATCGGCAATCACCCTCGTTGGCTGTACTTTCGGCAGCTTTGCGGTAAGCTTCGATCCTGACGCCAAAAGGGTCATTATACCGTTTTCGCATCTCCTGTCAGATCCCTCCGACCGCGTAGCGCATGAAGAGAAAGCATCTCAGGACCGTTTAAAGGGCGTCAAGGCAACGTTTTCTACGTATCTGATGACACATAACACGAAGGTCTCCATTCTCGTGCTGGCTATGGGGATGACGTGGGGTATCGGCACGATCGTACTCCTTTTTTACAATGGAGTTATCCTGGGGGCCGTTGCGGTCGACTATGTCCTCGCAGGAGAGGCACAATTTTTCTTGGGCTGGCTGTTGCCTCATGGCGTCATTGAGATACCGGCAATCCTCCTCGCTGGTCAGGCCGGCCTCTTGTTGGCTGGAGCGCTCATCGGATGGGGGGAGCGACTTTCCTTGAAAATGAGGCTCCGCAAGATATCTCCAGATCTCGTGACGCTGATGTTTGGCGTGGCGATCATGTTGATCTGGGCCGGCTTCGTTGAGGCCTTCTTATCCCAATATCACGAACCGGTCCTTCCCTACTTCCTCAAAACCGCGGTCGGCATGGTTGAACTGACTTTACTCGCCTTGTTCCTCAGTAAGTCCGGGAGAAGGACAGAGGCGAAGGTGGCATGAGTAAATGAGCAGCAGTAAAGTCGATACGCTACAGATTACGACACCAGAGGGGATTTGTTTTTCCATATTGTTGGCCGGACCTGTCACTCGATTTCTGGCTTGGATTATTGATTTCGCATGCATTTCAGTGACGTCCAACGTTATCGGGTCCGTCCTCGCTGTTCTCGGATTCATTAGTCTGGATTTCGCACAAGCAGTCATTATTCTGGCATACTTTATAATCTCCATCGGCTATGGAATTATTCTGGAGTGGTTTTGGCGCGGACAGACACTGGGTAAACGTCTGCTGCGACTGCGCGTGGTAGATGAACAGGGGTTGCGGCTCCAATTCAGTCAGATCGTTATACGTAATCTACTTCGCTTTGTCGATATGCTGCCGATGTTCTATCTGGTCGGCGGAATCGCATGTCTGACAAGCGGCCGCGCACAGCGGCTCGGTGACTTTGCCGCCAATACGGTCGTGATCCGGAGTCCACAAATCGTTGAGCCAGACCTGAATCAACTCGTGGCAGGAAAATTCAATTCCCTTCGCGAATATCCACATCTGGAAGCACGCCTGCGCCAACGCGTCTCCCCGCAAGAGGCGGGGCTTGCCCTCCAAGCGCTCCTCCGCCGTGAGGAACTTGATCCAGCCGCGCGTGTAGACCTTTTCAATGAAATCGCAGGACACTTCGCGTCGGTGGTAAAGTTTCCGGAAGATGCGACGTACGGTATTACGGACGAGCAATACGTTCGCAACGTTGTCGAGGTCCTCTTCCGGCCGAGATCGCCAGAGAGCCGTGGCCACCTGGAAGGATCAGAAACCCATCACGTTGCCCTCAATCTAACATCTTCCAGTCGCTAG
>JBHIBY010000176.1:0-2662 GCA_046759305.1 Anaerolineales bacterium | reverse complement strand
GTAATGCCCTCTGAGTTTCGAGCACAAAATCCGGTACTGCTCTTGAATCGGAGCATGACGGTTGTTTCGGCACCAGACCCATAGCGCCTTTGTTGTGCGCTTGAGCCGCTTGCTCGCCGTTTTCCTCTTGATCACCCAGTAGCCTCGACGTGACTTCGCCCAGAAATGAGTCAGTCCAAGGAACGTGAAGGTTTCTGGCTCTTCTGTCTTGTCCTGCCTACCAGACAGCTTCTGGAACGGAATCAGCTTCGTCTTGTCTGGATGGATGCGCAGCCCGTACTTCGCGAACCTTTTCGGGACTACGGCCATGACTCGCTTTGCGTCGTCCTCACGCTCGAAGCCGATTACAAAATCATCCGCAAAACGGACCATAAAGCATCGGCCCCGCATGCGGGGGCGAACGACTTGGTCGAACCATTCATCCAGAACCGTATGGAGAAAGATGTTCGCCAGCATCGGGGATATAACTCCCCCTTGCGGGGTTCCCGTGTCAGAGTATGACAAAACGTCTCCCTCTAACACACCCGCTTGGAGCCATTTTCCGATAAGGCGTACGATTTCTCCATCATTGACCCGTTTGCACAGCACCTCTCGGAGTTGTGCATGGTCAATACTGTCGAAGAATCCACTGATGTCTGCATCCAATATCCAGCCGATTTTCATGCCCATGCTCTGCTCCCGAAGCTCGTGCAGAGCATCATGGGGCTTGCGGCCAGGGCGGAAGCCGTACGAGAAGTCGTAAAAAACTTCTTCGTAGACAGCTCCCAGTAGCATGGCCACTGCCCGTTGCACGATCTTGTCCTCAAACGTCGGCACTCCTATCGGCCGTTGACTTCCATCTTCCTTCTTCAGCCATTTGCGTAATACTGGCGGCGCTTTGTACAGCCCGCTACGCATGCGCTGGAGTAGGTCTTGGAGGTTCTCATCAAGGTTGGCCGCGTATTCCGCTGCCGTCACCTTGTCGATTCCCGTCGCTCCTCCCTTGCGGGTCTTGCGAAACGCCTCCTTCAGGAACTCAACGTCTATCAAGTAGGCTAACGTTGTGAACACTCGCTCTGGATACTGCTTGGCTTGCTCCGCAATCTGCCGAAGTTTCGTTGACACAGTTGGTGAGCGCAAAGTCCCTCCCGTGGTTCCTTTCAGCAGAATGTTGTGCCCGGTTTCACCTTCCCTACAGTGGGTCCCTCGGGTCGCAGTTCCCCACCTTCCCGATCGGTGTTCTCACACCGACCATCGGTACTATGATCCACTAAGACTGCCACTCTACCCCTCTCGAGTCGCTTCGCTTTCACTCGCTTCCCGATACCTTGCTCGTTTCTTTGCCTTCGTGTCCCGTCTTTACGGCTCGCTGACTCACAGAAACGGGCCTGTCAGCGCCAGGGCTCTTGTTCATCCGGTACCCCTCATCTTCCGGCTACTTCTACAAGGAGATAGGCGGCTCTCCCAAGTTCCCAAGCTACCCCTCTGAGTGCATGCCCTGCTCGTAGACCCCGGTGGTGTCCCGCAGGCTCGCCATTTCGTCTGAGGGACTACTGCCTTCCCCGCAGCCGATAAGGTCGGCTTTTCTCTCTCCGCTTCGTGAAGAGATACTCGAACCACAATAATAAAAATTTCGAGGCTCAGTCACACAGCCTACACCCTCGCTCCGCACAGCTTCGCACCCCCATTGCTGAGAAGCACGTGTGCGTCCCTACCGGCCTGCTGGCTAGGCTTTAGCCGGGTGGGATTTTCACCCACTGGGTAGCATCGACCAATTTCTGGAAGTTTTGTCCTCCTTTCCAAGGTCTTGGGTTTACTTGGCGCGACGGCTGACTTTTCTTTCCTTACAGTCACTCGTTGGCCAAGGGTGCAATCTCGAATGTCGCAAAGAAAGACGTGCCCGGCCCGTTGCTACTCTTCACCACGAGTCTACGCACTGGTTCAGTGGCTTCCGGCCACGGAGTCGTCTTGCACCACACGTCCCAGTTATTGCATCCCTGGCCGGCACTGATGTGTTGTGATAACCGATAGCTGGGAAAGGCGGCACTGCAAGTCGCGCTGAGTCCGCTGGTCGAAATGAGGGTGACCGCCACTTTGGGTCCGCATTCGGTAACGCCGTCGTCACGCACATTAAAAGTCACGAAAACATATTCATTGTTAGAGACATCCTCGCGCGTAGAATGGAACGTGTACTGATTCCCACTCTGGGACACCAACTCTGTCCAGTCAGGGGGTGCCCAGACCGAATTGCAGCTGTCGTCTCCGCAGCTGGGAGAGCGGCCTTTCGCATGGACGATCTCCGACTCCGAGGCCACCCAGAGGGGTAGCCAGTACTCTGTCTTCACCTGCTGGGTGAAGGCGGCATCGTCGATAAGATAACCATAATCATTGAGCTGGATACCGGAGCCTTCCTCGGGAGCACCTCGAAACTCGGTGGAATAAAGATTCTGCGATCCAACGTAGAAGGCCTGATCATCGATCATAAAGAACTTGGAGTGGTTGAGAGTGTCTCCACCGTTAGGGCGCGGAAGCGGGCGACCCTCAGCTGGCAGTCCAGGACCTGAAGGGCCTCCTCCACCGAAGTGTACTTGTCCGGGTATTTGACCACGGTATACTCCCCCGCTCCTTCGTATAAGCTGTTGATGACCCCCTGAGCGTCCACCTTGGCGGGCAAAGGTTCCCA
>JBHIBY010000175.1:0-2682 GCA_046759305.1 Anaerolineales bacterium | reverse complement strand
GATGACCCAGGGAGGGCCCGTTGGTTTATGGAGATAGAGGTAAAGGGGCCTGTTGCAGCTTAGGGGTCGGTGGACCGCGTGTCTGGGTGGCGCGGTTTTTCAGTCGAGTAGCGGAGGGGAGTCTCACCCCTCCGCTCTCACGGAACCGGACGTGAACCTCTCGGCTCATCCGGCTCTTATCGTCCAGCCTACGGTCGAGCGAGCGCCCAGTGGGCGAACAGCTCAGGCTGCCGCTGGGTGATACCCTGCAGCCAGCGCCGCGCTCGCCTGGGGCGCCCCCTCAGCCGTTTGTACTTCCGACAGGCCCATCGGGCCAAGCGGAGATTGAGATACCGAAACGTCGGGGCTAGAGCCGATGGACAGTAGTGGCTGTAGTAATTGATCCAACCCCGCAAAATGGGATTGAACTCACGGGCCAGCCCATCCAGGGAGGTGCCTGTGCGCCGGTGGAGCCGCCAGCTCCGAATGGTGTGACGGATACGCGTGGAGGCTTTC
This sequence comes from Anaerolineales bacterium, assembly GCA_046759305.1. Classification (GTDB taxonomy): domain Bacteria; phylum Chloroflexota; class Anaerolineae; order Anaerolineales; family E44-bin32; genus JADFRG01. Next base: position 2,187 of record JBHIBY010000175.1, on the reverse strand, counting down.
GCGCTCACCGCGGGACTGAAGGTGACGAAGAAACAACCCCACCGATTTTTCGCCTTCCGAGTCCGAAACGTGTACCCGAGAAAGTCGAAACTCGTTCTGGGGTAGTAGCCTCGTCGATTGTCATCCTTACAGAAGACCACTTGTGTCTTCTCGGGATGCAACTCCAGCCCGCAATCGGAGAACCGCTCCTCCAGCTTCCGCCGCAGCCACAGAGCCTGAGCTTCACTTTTGCAATGGCACACGGCATCATCCGCATAGCGTTCAAATGGGATGGTTGGGCAATGCCTGGCCATCCACAAATCAAACGCATAATGCAGAAAGAGATTCGCCAACAAGGGACTAATAACTCCCCCTTGAGGCGTCCCCTTCTCCCGAGGGACGAGCTTGCCGTCTGGCATCTGTACCGGCGCTGTCAGCCAGCGCTCGATGTACAGGACGACCCACTTGTCGTCAGCATGTTTCCGCACCGCGCGCATCAGTAGCTCATGGTCGATGTTGTCAAAGAAACCCCGGATGTCGAGATCGAGCACCCAGTCATACTCCCAACATCGCTGCCGAGCTTGACCGACTGCGTCAATGGCCGATTTCCAGGGTCGATACCCATACGAGTCTGGATGAAAGAGCCTGTCCAGAATCGGTTCTAGGCGTCGTTTGACCACCATCTGAGCGATGCGGTCCGCCACCGTGGGTATGCCCAACGGCCGCATTCCGCCTCCGCTCTTCGGTATTTCGACCCGGCGCACCGGTGGTGGAAAGTAGCTTCCGGACGACAACCGATTCCAGAGCTTGTAGAGATTGTTGATAAGGTCCTCTTCAAACGCCGCAACCGATTGCCCGTCTACTCCAGCAGCACCGTGATTGGCCTTTACCCGTTTGTACGCATCCCAAACCTCCTGTTTGGAAATACAAAAAGGTTTCGCTTTATCCAACAGGTTCCTCCCTTGACCGGTTGACCTGTGGGTCAAGCAAGACGATGTCACCCCTTCGCTCCAGCCCCATTACAGAGCCTTCGACACTACTACGAGTGACTCCGCCCCTGTGCCCCGCATCGGTACTCTCCCTCTTGTGGGGGCTTCCCACTTGAGGTTCTCCCTTCACATCGGAGCCACAGGTTCCCACGTTCCGCACAGAAGCCTGGCTCAGGCTGACGCCACCTTTACGCCGGACACCACCCACCCCGTAAGCAGGCTCCTGGTGGGCTTGTCCCAGGACAAACACCCGACCCTGGTTTCGATGCCAACGGTAATCTTTTCGACGCGTCATCAGTGGTTCACTTGCGTTCGTCTTCCTGAGCCATACCTGACGCTTTCTCGAGCGCCTTTTCCCTCAACGCACACCACCCTGGCTTTTGACCAGCGCAGCTTGGGGCGGTTTGGGACCTGACCCTGCAACCCGATCCCGAGGGGCCTACCCTCATCTTCCATGCAGCATTGCTTCCTCTTCCTCCTTTCTGAAGTTGAGGTGTGCATTCGTGGCACACAGTGTTCCAGAATTTTGTGAATCACCCTGGGCTGGGTAATGAAGGAGAGAATGCGCATATTTGATCCACATTTTGGACATACTAAAGGATCGGTTTGGTAGACCCTTCGGATCAAATTGGCCCATCGCCGGCGGAGTTTTGAATCTGAAATGGAAGGAGATTCTTCATTTGGAGAAGCAGCAGGAGTGGTTGAATCTTTATTCGGTTTCTGCTGGGTGCGATTAGAATAGATCCCAAAGTAGTGGATATAAGGTTTGTTGAGATCGGGGACATGCGTGAGCACCCGTGCTACAAACTCCATGGGGTCGATGATTTCTGAATCCTCCCGGTCGTGTCCTTTATTGGTTTGGTAGAGCACCTGTTGAGTTTCTGGCAAGTAGTGAAGTCTCTGCAGGCTGACGGGCGATCGGATCATGTATCGAGCCAATCGCTCGAGACCTTGTTCATCAGAGGGGTAGACAATGGTCGAATTATCAACTGAAAATCCTGTATGTTGCCAAGACGTGAGTAGCTCGATGCGCTCGTCGCTGAGCAGTCCTTGGTTTTTGAGTAGTTGGAATATCTTATGGCGGTTACGTAGAGCTCTATGTAGGCTGGGCACAGGGCAAGGGCGTCGCTGTCACGAAGCCGGACGAGGATCGGCTAGAGCGGTGTTTCGGAATCATCTACGACCCTGCCAGTGTCCCCGACCCAATGGGGGCAAAGGC
>JBHIBY010000174.1:0-2688 GCA_046759305.1 Anaerolineales bacterium | reverse complement strand
ATGGGACCCGGAATGTACTGGATGTCGCATTAGCAAATGGCGTTGAGCGGGTCATCCACATATCCTCGTCGGCCGTCTATGGAATACCCGACCATCATCCGCTGAGAGAAGAGGACGAGCGTCGAGGAGTGGGCCCCTACGGCGAGGCCAAGGTAATGGGCGAAGAGGTCTGCGAGGAGTACCGGGAACGCGGAATGTGCATCCCAATATTGCGTCCAAAATCATTTGTTGGACCTGAGCGGCTCGGTATCTTCGCGCTACTCTATGACTGGGCCAAAGACGGCAAGAACTTCCCGGTGCTTGGAAAAGGCGACTTACATTACCAATACCTTGACGTCGAAGACTTATGCGATGCGATATGGCTGTCTGCTTCCCTGCCATGCAAAGTTACAAACGACACTTTCAATATTGGAGCTAAGGAATTTGGAACTCCGAAAAGTGACTTTCAGGCGGTTCTAGACTACGCCGGGCACGGAAAACGCGTGATTTCAATTCCAGAAGGGCCAGCTATCTTCATGCTCCGGTTGTTCGAGCAATTTGGTTTCTCACCTCTGTACAAGTGGATTTACGAGACCATCGGCAAAGAGTCATACCTTTCAATTGATAAAGCTGAACGCGTCTTGGGGTTCAAGCCGAAGTACTCGAATAGAGAGGCCCTTATCCGCAATTTCCAGTGGTACTTAGATAACCTAGACAGCTTCGAGGATGCTTCCGGTGTCACGCACGGTCTCCCATGGCGACAAGGAATTCTTAGACTGGCTAAATGGTTCTTCTAGCTGCCTGCGCTTGGATAGCGGCACAGGTGCGTATCATGTTGCCAGCTACCGATGAGCTGGAGAGTCAAGTCCTGATCTAGGATTCACTGCCAATTTAGTAAGGAGCAGCAGTCGCCCGGCCCACCGCCGGGCTTTTGTTTTGGCGGAGGGATATTGGTATTTATGCAGTTGTGGCCGGACCTAGATCAGTCGGCCGCTTGCAGCTCAGGCCGCAGCGCCCGGAGTTCCTCGCCGGGCGCGATGGGGTAGCGATGTCCTCCGCGCATGATGTGCGTCAGATCTTCTCCGAGCTGCAGCCGCATCAAGTGGTAGCGGGCCCATTGTCGGGTGCTCATCCCGTTCCGCTTCACATCGTCAAGCTTCCAGGACCACATGATGTACTTGAAAGCGACTTTGTCTGGATCCGCATGGCGATCTGAAGTGCGCTGGGTCAGGACGTACCAGACGGCCACCAGCAGCTTGCGGGCGAGCGCAACTGCGGTCTTTTTGGATCCCAGGCGCCGCTCCAAACGTTCGAACTGGGCCTTCCAGTAGGGGTGGGTGTCGGCCGCGCGCCAGGCGGCCTCGACCAGGACCCAACGCAGCTCCTTGCGACCGCGCTTGGTGATCCGACCGGTGCGATGCTGGTCGCCGCTGTCGTGGATGGAAGCGCCCAGACCGGCATAGCCGACCAGCTTCTTGGGGTGCGAGAAGCGGGAGATCTCGCCGATGGCGGCCAGCACCGTCAAGGTGACGATGAGACCGAAGCCGGGGAGCTGGAGGAGGTAAGGCACTTGGTCAGCCCACGGCTCAGAGGTGCTGAGGCGTGAAAGCTCTTCATCGATCTCTTCCAGTTGCTGCTCGATGTGGTCGATGGTAGCCAAGTCATGGCGAATGCGCATGAGTTGGGTGGGCGAGAGGTCGAGTTCTTGCCACCACCCCCGATGCTTCTGAGCGAAGATCTTGCCGGCCGGAGGCTTGAGGTTGAAGCGGTGGAGCAGGCTGTGCAGCCGATTGCGGGCTCGGGTGCCCATCTGGACCAGCCGCCGACGATGGGCCATGAGAGAGCGCAGCTCACGCACCTCGACGGGTGGCACCCAGATTTCAGGGATGAGATCGGCGGCCAGGAGGTGGGCCAGGCGGAGCACATCGTGCCGATCGGTCTTCACGCGAGCTTCGGCGATCCACTTGACCATCGGAGGATGAGCTACTACCGCCTTTCCCACCAAGGGCTCGACCTGGTCATAGATCTCCCAGGCGTTGGTGGTGGCTTCGAGCACGACGGCGTCGGTGGGGAGCAAGTTAGCCTCGGCCCAGGCGGGCCATTTGGCCAGGGAGAGGCGGCGGGGTTTGAGCACGATCTCCTGACGGAAGTTGACACCCCCGACGACGAGATAGCGTTTGTGCAGGTCGAGGGCCAGGAATCGCTGGAACGTTGATCTGGGGGGCGAATTCATCGTACACTCCTGAGTGAGAAGGTCAGCCTAGCTGACCGGATCGGAAGGGGCGCGGATTTTAGGGCAGAGAGGTACAAAAACCGATACGGGTTCGGCCTGATGGCCGCCCCAGATGAGTTTCCGACGGGTGGACCAAATAACCACACGGGCTTGCGTAAGCATCCCATAGCCAGCTTCGGTCCGCCCTGACGCTCTGTGCCCCCGGTGCGTTCCCGTCTCTCATCAAGGTCAGGATAGCACCGGCCGCGCCCCAACTACATACTAATAACAACTCGCTGGAGCGGACCGGGGATGCTGCGCCAAAAGCAAGAGACGGTCGCCATGTGCGTTCTAGAAGGAGCAAGCGATGGAGCCGTGGGCAATTCACCGACCTGTGCAAGGGACAGTGAGAATGTGCAAGCCTGCAAGAGGATTTGAGAGAGCGATCCCCGGCCGCTCAGCTCGCAGCCGTTAGGCATCCGCGACATCGGCAATCT
>JBHIBY010000173.1:0-2730 GCA_046759305.1 Anaerolineales bacterium | reverse complement strand
GGATCGTGCCCGCGCGGCTGACCTTGCGCACCAGGTAATGCCCGGGATAGTCGTACGGCTCGATGAGCTCCGGATAGATCCCCAGCTTGATGAACCACACCGACAGCTGCGAGAGCCGCGCCAGCGCATTCGAGGCGAAGGGGACCCCGTTATCGGTCCGGATGCGCTGAGACAGGCCGTAGGCCGCAAAAAGCCCCTTGAAACGGGCGAAACTCTTCTCCAGGGAGATCGCCGGGTGTGCGTCGTACCCCAGCAGGTATCGACTTGAGAGATCACTCACGGTCAACGGGAAACAGTAGTTGCCGTTCTTCAGTCGAAACTGTCCTTTGTAGTCGGCGGCCCACCTGTGCCTGCGCCACAGGTGCAGGCAAATATCGTTGGGACCCTCAATGGACAATCGATAAGAAACGATTTTGTCGCACCAGAGGCTCGGTGCCTACCACGTCTGAGCACGGAGCATCCGGCAAGTTCGATCTAGGGGTTAGCCTCCACCTTCCCCAGGGGCAGGGATTGCTCCGAGCTGTACCAGCATTCCATACTCATCATAGTTGGTCCAGGCTTCCACAATCCTTCCATCAACGATCCGGTCGATGCCGATCCCCGTCCCCGTTACCTGTTTATTGGTTGGTGGAATGCCCGCAAACACGCCTTGGTGCGTGCCTCGGATCTTAAATCGAGTTATGACCAAATCCCCTTCGGCGATCTGATCTTCAATATAGATATTCATATCGGGGAAGGCAGCGCGGTTCATGGTGACGAACTCTTTGAAGCCCTCCCTATGAGGCGGGATTCCGGATGGTACACCGCTGGCTACGAAGTCCGGACCGAGAAGCTCATCGACCACTTTTAGGTTTCCTTGGTTCCACACCTCTTCGAAGAAGCGGCGAGCGATGGCCTTGTTTTCTTCTGACATTGGATTTCTCTTTCCTACGGAAATGGGGTGTGACTGGAGATTGGCTAGATCCTGTCGCTTAAAAGTCCCAATTCCTGTGGGCACTTCCTTTGATCTGCTTATGTCCCACAATCATGCGCATGTGTGGAGTAGCGGTCCGAAGGTCCAATGAGTACCGATCAAGTGAGAAGCAGCATAACGGCTGCGAGCTGAGCGGCCGGGGATCGTTCCCTCTCGGGCCCTACTAGGGACCCCAAACATCATTCGCTCTGGCATCTGCCGCTGCATCCCCGGTCCGTTCCAGCGAGTTGTTATGCTGACCCGTGTATTTGGGCGATTCTCATCGAGATCTCCTAGATCAGGAAGGGGAAGCTCACCATGCACCAACCTGTATTCCAACTTGAGACATCGCTCAATCACAGCGCCACAAGTCAAGATGCTTGGGGGTGAGCGCTGGCTGTGCAGGGATCTCAAGCCGCTGCTTGCAGCGGTGGATAGGATCGCGTCGACGGTACCCCAGATGGCCACCGGGATGTTCTGTCCATGGCGGTGGTCGAGGTGTGCAGCAACAGCGAGGGATTCACTGAATACGCCGGCGACGTCGCGCTGACCCAGCGGATCTGCAGCACGAACGTCAGTGGGGCACCATCGCCTATCACGGTCACAGACGAAGCGTTATGGACAATCCGCCGGCCGATGATCGAAGCCTTATCTGCTGGGCAACGCATCGCCGCAACCGCAAATCGGTTGTATCCAACCCGCGCACCAAGATCGTCGCCGCGGGTGTTGTTTCGCAAATGGCAGGCGAACTGCGACACGACCTCATCCGCAATGCTATTGCCATAGTGGCTGCGGATGGTATCCAGATCCGGCAATTCGAGAAGCAGGCACGTGATCGGCGCGTAAAGTCGGAGTTTCCGTCTGACGCGGAGCTCCAGCGCCCTAAGCCAAAAGCGCGTCGCATACAGTCCGGAGACTCCGTCGTACATATTGAGAATGTGGGGGTCTGCGGCGAGCACTTCGGCCTCAGTTAAGCGCTTTCGGGTGTCGCTTTCACCATCGTGATCTCTGCTGCGTAAGCTGAGGTACATGATTCCGGGGCCGACGAACGCCATTCCACTCAACGAGGCCCACAGGATAGCCCTGGATGACGGAGCCATCGGTATGAATGGCAGTGTGCAGAGCCCGCCAACCGAGACTAATCCCACCACGTAGTAGGATCGACGCAAAGCAGCGTACAGGAAATCCGTCGCCCCTTGGGCACGACACGCCCTGTCGCGCTCCACGATCGTCGAAGAAGTGATTCCGTCTAGAATGCGACGACGGTTTTTGACTCTGACATTGACCGAGGCCATGAAGAGCAATGCCACAAACGTGAGCAAGCTCAGCACCGGAGCGGTTCCTTCGATTAGAGCGCGGATCAGCATGTCAATTTGAAGCTCGAGCACTTAGCCTCCCTCAGTGTCTTTCATATTGCCCCCAGTCGTTCCCTCACCACAGCGACCGGATTGCATGACCGAAGACTCTTTCTAGCCAGCAGCATGGTCCTAAGCCCCCGAGCGCTATCGGATTCCATCTAGCTTTGCCTAACGGCCAGTTGATCGCTGATCTGCCTGGCAAATTCCTCCAGCGATAGCGCATTCACCTCGCCGACCAGATCTTTCTCCTTACTGGTTAGCGGCATTCCCCGAGTTGCCTCCCTGGGGCTGCGCAGCAGTGCAGCTCGGAATCGCGGCTCGGTCAGCGCTCTCCCGATCAATGTGTGAAACGAAGCTTCATGCATCAGCTTTCTCCTTTCGGATCGTCCATCTTCCGCTTTCAACTCTTGCTCCGGTTCG
>JBHIBY010000172.1:0-2778 GCA_046759305.1 Anaerolineales bacterium | reverse complement strand
ACATCCTGCTGCCTGAAAAGGGTTTGGTAGCGCCCGGAGATCTCATCGCGGGCGCCGATTCGCATACTTGCACCTACGGCTTCATCGGCGCATTCGGCGCCGGGATAGGGTCCACCGATGCGGCCGCGGCTATGGCACTGGGCGAGTTGTGGCTGAAGGTGCCCGAGTCCATTTTGTTGGAATACCACGGAGAACCGCCTCCCTGGGTCGGCGGAAAGGACCTCATTCTTCACACGATCGGGCAGATCGGCGTGGAAGGTGCACTCTATCAGGTGATGGAGATGACAGGCGAGGCGTTCGCATTTCTGTCGATGGCCGACAGGTTCTCGATGGCCAATATGGCCATCGAAGCTGGCGCCAAGACCGGAATCATTCCAGTAGACGCCAAGACCATGGAATTTGTGGAGCGTCGAACTGACCGGTCTGGAAAAGCCTTCCAGTCCGATCCAGACGCAGAGTACGTCGCCCACTACGACTTCGATGTGACGGAGTTCGAACCGTTTGTGGCAGTCCCTTTCCTTCCCGAGAACGTCAAGCCGGTATCCGAGGTGGCCGGCCTGGAAATCGACCAGGTGGTCATCGGAATGTGCACCAACGGCAACCTGGAGGACCTGCGAGCGGCCGCCTCTATACTCAAAGGGAACAAGATCCACCCGAGGCTGCGCACGGTCATCATTCCCGGCAGCCAGAAGGTCTATCTGGATGCAGTCCGCGAGGGCTTGGTCGAGATTTTCATCGAGGCCAACTGCGCCGTGAGCACGCCGACCTGTGGACCGTGTCTCGGCGGGCACATGGGGGTGCTTGCTTCCGGGGAGCGTTGCGTTTCAACTAGCAACCGAAACTTCCGCGGTCGGATGGGGCATCCGGATAGTGAGGTGTACTTGGTAAATCCCTATGTGGCGGCCGCCTCGGCGATCGCGGGTACGATCGCCTCTCCCGCGGAGATGGTTGGGGAGGTGTCCTAGATGACGCTCAAGGGCAAGGCCTGGAAGTTCGGCAAAAACATAGACACGGATGCCATTCTCCCCGCCCGACACTGCAACACTTCGGATCCTGCTCAATTAGCAAAACACTTAATGGAAGATGCCGATCCTGAGTTTATTCACAAGATGCAGCAGGGAGACTTGATCGTGGCCGACTCGAATTTCGGATGCGGCTCCTCGCGCGAGGTCGCCCCGCTCAGCATTAAAGCCGCTGGCGTTTCGGCCGTCATCGCCAAGAGCTTCGCGCGCATCTTCTTTCGTAACGCAATCAACATCGGGCTGCCGATCCTGGAGAGCGCCGAGGCCGTGGATGGCATCGATGAGGGGGACCTCGTAGAAATCGAGTCAGCTTCCGGGCTTATCCGGAATCTCACACGTGGTGAGGACTACCACGCAGCGCCTTACCCAGAGTTCCTGCAGCAAATCATCGCGCGCGGCGGATTGCTCCCCTACGTAGAAGAGCGGCTAGCGCAGGCAGGCCAGTGATTGAGTACGGTAGCCCTCAAGAATTCCTCGAACACCACCGGGCGTTCATTCGAATCATGGAGCCTTAATGAAGACCTATTCCATCGGAGTGATCCCTGGAGACGGCATCGGGCCAGAAGTTGTTCGTGAAGCATTGAAGGCTCTGCGGGTGGTCAGCGAGCTGGATGAACTTCAGGTTGACACAGTCGAGTACCCGTACAGCGGCGAGTACTACCTAAAGTCGAAGGAATTGGTCCCTGAAAGCGTGATTGATGAATGGAGAGACCTGGATGCGGTGCTCCTGGGCGCTATCGGCCATCCGGACGTCGAGCCCGGACTGGTAGAGAGATCCGTCATCCTGGGACTGCGCTTCGGGCTGGATCTCTATGTGAACTTGCGCCCCATCAAACTCTACGCGGAGCACCTCTGCCCGGTCAAGGACAAGCGACCCGAGGATATCGACTTTGTCGTGGTTCGAGAAAACACCGAGGGGCTGTACGCACAGATTGGCGGGCACCTGAAGCGCGGTACGCCAGATGAGGTTGCTTTGCTGAATGGCGTCTATACCTGGAAGGGGTGCGAGCGAGCCGTTCGGTACGGATTTGAATTGGCTCAGCAACGCGCCCAATCTCGAAGCTCGAATGGCAGATCACCTAAGGTCACTCTGGTGGACAAGGCTAATGCCATCCGACCGCATGATATCTGGACCCGCGCCTTCGAGCAGGTGGCCGAGGGGTATCCGGAGGTCGAAACCGACCATGCCTATGTGGACGCCTGCTGCATGTGGATGCTGAAGAACCCAGAGTGGTTCGACGTGATCGTGACCACCAATCTCTTCGGCGACATCATCACCGACCTAGGTGCCATGCTTCAGGGCGGGATGGGGATCGCGGCTTCGGGCAACCTACACCCCGGCAAGACCTCAATGTTCGAACCCATTCATGGCTCAGCTCCCAAGCACGCTGGGAAGGACGTGGCCTGCCCCCTTGGCGCCATCATGGCGGTTGCGATGATGCTTGACTATCTGGGAGAGCGCCGGAGCGCGACCCGGATCGAAGGTGCGGTTTCGAGCCTCCTGTCCAGCGGAACGATCCCCTCCGTCGATACCCGGAGTGGGCTATCTACAACACAGATAGGTGAGATGGTGGTGAACCAGGTGCGGGAGCTATGACTCGCTCCTGGACACTCATCATTCTGTGAAGTTGGTCACAATGTTGACCCGGCTCGGTTTCGTGCTAGGATAAACATATCGCACTTTCTACTCTGTCGGCGAATTAGTGCGACATATTATGAAAAGACCCAAAGTGCAAACCCAGTTCATCGTCTTCAA
>JBHIBY010000171.1:0-2876 GCA_046759305.1 Anaerolineales bacterium | reverse complement strand
GACCTCATGATGGCCCGCGCCAGCATCGATTGGCTGAACGCCAACATCGCCTCCGGTCTGGGTGCGGGCAGGCTCTCTTCCCTGAGATACGCCTTCCAACTCATGAACATGCCTTGGACCCTGATCGGAACCGCCATCGGAATCGCGGTGTTCCCCACTCTGGCCACTCTGGCAGCCAAACACGATACGGATGCTCAGCGCAATGCCCTGAGCGGATCGCTGCGTGCGATTCTGACCCTCACCTTGCCTGCTGCAGTGGGCTTGCTCCTGCTCGGCCGTCCGATTATTCAGGTCCTCTTCGAGGGTGGGGAGTTCACCTCAGAAAGCACCGACCTGGTCTACTTCGCGCTGCAGTTTTATGTGATCGCTCTGATCAGCCAATCGGTGCTGGAGGTCGTAGTGCGTGCCTTTGCCTCGCGGCAGGATACTCTTACGCCGCTATTGATCTCCTTCTTTACGACTGCGCTGAATATCGGGTTGGCAATCTGGTTGGCCACGCCCGAACGGCTATCGACCGGCGGGTTGGCGCTTGCTAACGGAGGTGCGGTCGGCATTGAGGCCTTAATAGGTCTGACTATCATCCAACGGCGATGGGGAATCGTGCGCGTGCGGCAGGTATTGCTCGATCTGGGTCGCGCGGCGGCATCAACGCTGGCCATGGCGCTGGTCATCTGGATTGCTCTGGCTCTCCTGCCACTCAACCCGTTCATTCAGCTGGTTATCGCGGGTGGCCTGGGGATGCTGACCTATGTGCTCGTTGCGTATGCGCTGGGAATTGAGGAAATCGTCACTCTCCCGAGAGCACTCGTGCGGGGGATTGCACGGCCGCGCGCGGCCGAAGCCTAATTTCCAGCTTCGATCTTCTTCCGACTCTCTTGGACCGCGGCAGCCAGCGTTTCAATATATGGTGGCCGCATGACGCCGACCTCGGTCACGATCGCGGTTACCAGTCTGTTGGGAGTGATGTCAAAAGCCGGGTTGCGAGCCTTGCTGTTCTCCGGGGCGATAGCCCTTCCTCTATGTTCCAGATCAAGCACTTCGCTTGGATCACGTTCTTCGATCGGAATATCGACCCCCGACGGTAGATTTAGATCGATAGTAGAAGTCGGCACAACTGCGTAGAAAGGAACTTCGTTGTCGTGGGCAGCGAGCGCCAGCATGTAGGTTCCGATCTTATTGGCTACATCGCCGTTCGCTGCAACGCGATCTGCGCCCACAAAGCAGGCAGATACTTGACCATGGCTTAGAAAGTACCCCGCCGCATTGTCCGAGATGAGCTCGTATGGCACACCGTACTGTTCAAGCTCCCAGGCGGTGAGCTTGGCTCCTTGCAAGCGAGGGCGGGTCTCATCCACCAGCACATGCACCTGCTTGCCTTGCTCGTGCGCAGCGCGGATAACGCCCAGTGCGGTGCCGTAGTCGACGGTCGCCAGCGCTCCGGTATTGCAGTGGTGGATGACCGTGTCGGAGTCTTGAATGAGCTCGGCCCCAAAGGCTCCCATGGCCTTGTTGATCTCAATATCTTCGTCCGCGATGCGCTGAGCTTCTTCGACAAGGACCCTATGGAGGATGTGTGGACTCTGATCCTCTGAGGATTTCGCCCGCGATCTCATTCGCTCTAGTGCCCAGATTAGATTTGAGGCGGTCGGGCGCGATTCAGAAAGTGTTTTCGCGGCCGAATCCAGATCCTTCCAGAACGCTTTGGAATCCACGGCCAGTGATGTCACTCCAGCGAGCGCCAGCCCGAAGGCGGCTGTGGCTCCGATGGCCGGCGCTCCGCGCACCGCCATATCACAGATCGCTTCCGCTACCTCCTCCACAGTCCTCAAGTCGATCGTCAGCACCTCACCCGGCAGCAGGCGTTGATCGATCATGCGAACCGCTGGTCCGTCCTCATTCCACATCACCGTACGCATAGTTGAGCTCCCAATCTGGGAGTTCAGTCTAGCATCCAGGGGATTGCGCATCAAGAAGTGCCGAGCATACACGCGATATCTCTCGTATCTGTGAATGGGCGCGCTTCGCGCTCAGGCTCAATCGTGTCATCGAATAGGCGAGCTGCGTACCCGCGTTGTATACTCCCCCGCCATGGCAAACGGTCAAATAGAGACGATCCCCGAAGTTCGTGAGTTGATAAAGGTGTCCAGTTGGCTGGCTCAGAAGGGATGGTCCGAAGCTGGATCAGGCAACATCTCCATTCGATTCGACCCTCTGCCCTCTGGATTAGAGAACATGGTTCCTGGGCAGCCAACGCGCATGCCGATGGTGGCTCCGAAAATGGGTGGCCGCTACCTGCTGGTCACGGCCTCCGGAAGCCGTGCGCGTGAGATGGAGACCGAACTTGAAAGCAGCGTGGGGCTGTTCAACGTCATGCGTGGCGGGCAGGACATGGTTTGTGTTTGGGGCAACCCGAATGCGACATCGGAATTTGCGGCTCACATCGCGATTCAAGAGAAGCTGGTTGAAATTCGACCGGAGGATCGCGTGGTCCTCCACACTCATCCTGCCAACCTCATTGCTCTGACCCATCTGCCGCGACTACAAGACAGCCGCGCCATCAGCGAAGCGCTGCTCCGGATGCAGAGCGAGGCGCACATGCTCTTCCCCGACGGACTACGCTATGTGCAGTACTCGACGCCTGGATCGGTTGAGCTCGGTATCCGATCTGGGGAGGAACTGGAGCGATCGCGAGTCCTTCTCTGGCACATGCACGGTGCGGTGGCCACGGGTGAGTCGCTCTCGCGCGCACTCGACTACCTCGAATACGTCGACAAGATGGCTGAGATCTACTGGATCCTGCGTTCGGCTGGCGTTCACCCTCGTGGCATGCGGGATGAAGACGTTCAAAGCTCCTTAAAACACTTCAACTTGTGGGA
>JBHIBY010000170.1:0-2931 GCA_046759305.1 Anaerolineales bacterium | reverse complement strand
GCCCAACGCCGTCGATGACGACCATTCTTGCGTTTGGAAAGTACTTCATCTGCTCCCCTTGGATCTCAGCGCCGAGGATGACGTCGCACGACCCCGCGAGGAACAGGACTTCCCTGCCGAAGTCTTCCACTCCCTCCACAAGGCTGAATCCCAGCCCTTCCTCGCCACTGGGATAGGTCTTGCCTAGCTTGAAAAACGCCGTACTCCCAAGTCGCCAGTGCTGCAAAGCCTCCAGAGAGGTCTCCTGGTTACACATGTAGCCCCCTGCGGGGTGTCCCTTTCCCTCAAAGGATCCAAAGAACTTGCCCACAAAGTAGTCGCTTCTGGCATGGTCATCTGGGCCAGAGTAGAAGCGAGATTCAAACCAGCTCCCCGCGGTGTGCAACGCAAACCTCACCCCGAAGGGGAATTTGAAATTGGGGTGTTTTCCCATTTCACTGGTCAGAGGCCCAGGCTCCGCAAGTATGACCCCCGCCACTTTGTCTGGATGCCGCCCGACATAGCTCGATACGAGCTGGCCACCAAAGGAGTGCCCAATCAGGTTTACCGGCCGCCCTGGGCTGTAGCGATCGACAAGCGCATCGAGATCGGCCAGATAAGCTTCGAAAGTCATCTCGTCATCATCGACTCGTGGAGACAGGCCAGTTCCGCGCTGGTCGTAGAAAACCACGAAGTATTCGTTGCTTAGAGCTTTGATCGGCAACAGGCTCCGATAATCCCAACCGGGTCCGCCGTGTACTGCAATGACCGTGGGATTCTCAGGGTTGCCGAAAGTCTCTCCATGCAGCACTACGCCATTGTCGAGCACGAAGTGTGGCAGACTTTGATCTTGCTCCACCGTCTTCACAACCGTGTACCTCACACCGCGTGAAGAGACCACAAGGCTCAGCACAACCACCACAACCACCACCAACAACAGGACAACAACAACCGCCTTGATTACCATGTAACTCCTGCCGCCCTGAAGCCGATATTTCCCATTTCGGCTGATCCCGGCCTAATCTAATCGGATGAGGACAAGATACGCTCGCCTTTGGATGCCTGTCAACATTCGTCTTCAGCCCTCAGGTGCGATTTCGGTCCTGCCCGACCTGTGTCAGCACGCTCAAGTATCGTCCAGCTCCCGGCAGGCCAGGAGGCTTGCATGGTCCAAACGACAGGGTCTTGAGGTGAGGCCGTTCTTCGCCAATTGAGTCATACCACCACTCATGGCCGAGCCTCATCGATATTTGGCTACGGCCCTGCGAACGTCGCAGGCATCTCGAGGGTTGCAGTTGGCCCACTTCTTCTCGTCTTCTGTAGGACTGTCTAGAAACCGGTAGCGGGATTGCACCTTATGCAACCAAAGGATAGGTTCGATTTCCCCCGTCAGCATCCCTATGTCCTCGGGCGGGAATTCGGAGGCCTGCCGATCGCGGAGAATTTCTTGCGCCGGATCGAATGGGCCCTTTCCGTGGCCATCCTCGACGACATCCACATACACTTTAAGGTATGTGAGCTCTCAAATGAGTTCTTCATCGAACGCACCCTCATCGAAAAGAGAAAGATCGTAGAGATCACGTTGGAGATCCCTCCGACGAAATGCAGCTAGTTTTTCTGCGAGGTTCTCCTCGAACCTCATTACGGGGATTGAAACCGGTCTGAAATCATACGCCGAATGAACAGGAAATTCGACTGGATCCAATACTTCGGGAACCAACCATGGCCGGTGTGCCGTCACCTCAATCTTCGATCCGATCGAAGGACTCCCAAACGGACTCTCAACTCTCAGACTCGCTCTGCTGGACGGAGAGGTGATCTCAATAGTGAATGTAAAGCTGAGAAACTCAGCACCATCTATTGCCTCGAAGAGCAGGTCTCCTACACCCTCCTCATCTGCAGAGAAATCCAAATCCGTCGAGAACCGCCCGACCGACGCGACCCGGTACTTCCTTAGTGCCGTTCCGCCCTTGAATGTCAGACCCAGGGTGAAGAGGCCAGCTTCATCGATGATCTTGAGTGCGTGGTCCTGAGCGATATCCAAAAGGGCAGGATCCCGACCGCCTTTGCGTCCCTGGTAATGCCTGGCGAGATACCCTTTAGTGATCATTCCTCCTGACCCTGATTCTCTGGAACTGATGGCGGAGTGAGCAGCTCAACGGACCCGGAGCGTGAGAACCGAGTCACGCACATCCCATCGCTTGCTGTATCTGCCCGGAGATTTCCTGTTCCCAAGGTAGAAAGGTCCTCCGCCACCAGGCTCCATCCTTTCTCTGATCCGAGTCCCCAAATCGTCTCTTCCCCCCATTTCGAGAATATAGCCGGCTCGCGCCCACGTGGGCCTGTTTCTTCCTGCAAGCTCCTCAAGGAGCGTGTCTCCGCTGACTCGTTGTGCTGCCTCAGAAAGCCACTCCATAACATTCGGCCACGCTCGAAATGCGGAAGGCCGAGCGCCCATTAGAACGATCAGGGTCTCTACCCTCCAGACCGGGAGTTCATCGATATGGGTTGGTTCAAGTCGACCCAACATGCGGGTTACACGGAAACCCTTGAGTGCTGGCGGTGGCGCAATGCTGGAGGGTACTGCAATCACCTGGCGCTCTGGAGCCCGCCTGGCCAAATCGAGCAGCCACGCCGCCGTTTCGTACGCCACCGCCACCCTGAAATTGGGTCGGTGGCTGAGGGTTGCTCGTAGTTCAATGAACAGGTCCCCAGACCCTATCTCGCCCGCGCGCGAGGCAGGCGCAAACTCCCATGCATCCTCCGTCTTCAGAGACAGCAACCAGCCATGTTGCTGAAGTCTATGAGCGGTATCACCCGGCCGCTGGTCAATATCCAGCTTGGCATTTATCTCTTCGAGCAGCGCCTTGGTGACAATCTTGGGTTGTCGCAGTTCTAGTTCCTCGATTATGGGTGCGAGGCTACTGGGCACGCTTCTAGCTGTCATTTTTG
>JBHIBY010000169.1:0-3026 GCA_046759305.1 Anaerolineales bacterium | reverse complement strand
CACAATTCAGCGCAATTATATAGTACCGAATCGAGCCTGCTAACGGCTGCGAGCTGAGCGGCCGGGGCTCGCTCCCTTCTTGGCCATTCCGGTGCCCAGAATCGCGCTCTTCGCTGGCTTCTGGCGCTGAATCCCCGGTCCGCTCCAGCGAGTTGTTAGCTGGCATCCTGAACACGAAGTGCAATCGCAACCTTTCAGCTTCTACTCTTCTGACCTTCCAGCCACAAGCTATCGATACGATGTAGGAGTTCCCGTAAAAATGTTTCGCACCTTGCCACAGCCAGTTCATCGATTCTTTCAAGCGTATCCGTAGAGCGATGCCAGTTTGGCACCGAGCCGTCAGGACGCACAGCAATTAAGGTAAGGACGGGCAATCTATGCTTGCCGCCAACGGCACCTTCGGTAAACGCTCCCGCAAATTGGTGCCGTTCAGCCCTCAGCTCCGGAAGTTCACTTGCTACTTCATCGGCAAGGCCTAGCAACTCCAAGTCGCTATGAGTAGTAAGCAGGAATGTTTCCTTGGTGAGGTAGGCAAGAGAGGTATCTTTCCCTCCGACAGTATCAATCGTCAGCCACATTGCTCCAGAAATTTGGCGTTCATGAGATTTAGCAAAAGCCTCGGCTCCATAGCAGCCCACCTCTTCGCAACCTGTCAAGACAAACCATACTTCGGTCTCGCGAAGAGGTTTTGATGCCAGTTCCTCGGCGATGCTTAGCACGATTCCCGCTCCAGTCGCGTTGTCATTTGCACCATGAGTATATGGAGTGAAGTCCGCCTGCAATGTCACGGCAAACACTCCCGCCAGTATCACGGCTGGTAGCCATGCAAGCGCTCGCCAGAGGTCACCATCATTGAAGAAGCCAAGCGCGAATAGAGCGATTAGGGCCACGCTCGCAACTAGTCCGAGCGGGATTAACCGACCAAAAAGCTTGAGCCATGCATCGGTTGAAAACGCGATTGGCGTTCGATGCGTATCGAGATGTCCAATAAGCACGACTTTTCGGCGAGCGATTTCTCTGGCATGAACTCTGGCTGAGACATTCTGGCTCTCAGCTTTGGGGAGAATCCATCGGAGAATATTCGAACGGAAGGAGAGCTCGAGCAGCACTGAGACGAGGCCTATTGCTGCCAGGATCAAGGCAATCAGGTTTCCGACGTCGCTTCCGACCAGAAAGGAGACAAACGAAATTAGCATGATCCCCGCGAATAGTGTATACGGGTGCCAATTCGATTTGGCGCTCATGAAGCTGGAGACCTCTGGCTTGAGACCAAAACTCGCTAAGACCTCGGCTGCATACTCTGCTGCCAGCGCTTCCTCAGGTTGAGTGGATCCGCGAGGACCTATTTCGCGGGCTAAGAAGGTGATGTGATCAATTGCGGTCATATTCTTCGCGCTCCAAAATCGATAAGTGCCTGGAAGTCCATGGGTGTAAACAGGTGCACCCTTTATTGCTTGCTAGATGCCAGCTAACGGCTGCGAGCTGAGCGGCCGGGGGTCGCTCGGTCAAATCCTATTCCGAGCTTGCGCATCCGCACTGTCCCTTGCACAGCTCGTTGAATTGTCGCCGGTTCGATCGCTGGCTCTTCCAAGAGCGCACATAGCAACCGTCTCTTGCTTTTGGCGCAGCATCCCCGGTCCGCTCCAGCGAGTTGTTAGGTGGCCGAACGTAAGTCATTTCTAAAAGCTTAGCGGGCTCGCGGCTATTGCCGCAGGTTTAGTACGATTGAGGCAATTGCCAATACGCTCGCGACCAGCATTACCCAGACCCCAATCTGCAAGAGTGGCCAGCCATACGGGATCGGTGAGTAGCGGATCAGATCGAATAGAGCAATCAAAGCCGTAAGCCCACTGAAGACAAGAGCAGCAATTAGCCCTCCCCGCTTGCCCCCACTCGCAGCGAATAGCCCCCAGGTCCACAGTCCAACGATAAATACGACAAACAGCGTCTCGAGCGCTGCGGCGGTACGTCCTGGAATCCATTGCTCAAGGAAATAGCGCGATTCCAGAAGCGCGTACGCAATGAAGGACAACATTGCGATAACCGACAGCACGATGGCTCCATTCACGGATGCGAACCACGCAATCATTGAGCTCTCCTTTGTTCAGCAGGAACTACGGCTTTTCTCTCGTATCGGCACGCACTGTAGATCAATTCGGGCATATCAAAGGTGACTTGTCGGCCACCTAACGGCTGCGAGCTGAGCGGCCGGGGATCACTTCCTCACATGCCCTTCAAGGATCGCATATTTGCATTGTCCCTTGCGCACGTCGTTGAATTGCCGCCGGCTCAATCGCTGGCTCTTCTAAGAACGCACATGGCGGCCTTCTCTTGCATTTGCCGCAGCATCCCCGGTCCGTTCCAGCGAGTTGTTAGATGGCACTGAGAACCTTCTTTGTAGAATCAGCCCGCTAATTGTGCATCGAACTCAAATTTCAGCTCAATCGGCCGAGCTAATGAATCGCCCACAGGAGAAGATGTTTCGCAGCGTTTTCGTAGATAATCCAACTGTTCTGGGGTGGCTCCCGGCACGCTGAGGCGCACTGTATAGGCCATTCTGTCGTATCCAGAACCTGGTGTGTCATCAATTCCCAAATAGGATTGCACGTTGAAATGACCATCAGCCTCCACCGACAGACTCCCAACCTTGAGACCCAAGAAAGATGCATGCATCGCAATCAGATCCACATCACAGGCAGCGAGCGAGGCTAAGAGCATTTGCATCGGGTTTAGTTCAGCGTCACCACCTATGTATGTGACTACATCTCCGAATTCAACACGTGAGCGACTGCCGCCGATCCAATGCGCGACAATTCTCGGGCTTCGGTCCGCTTGGGCAGGATCTTCCTTGACCTTATCCCTGAATTGCAGAAGCGCCTCGACGTTTATCCCCTCATTCACATCACTCATTTCGAATGTACCTCCCAAAGATCCTCAGAATTGCCTAGCTGTCTAATGGCCTTAGTGCCATCTAACGGCTGCGAGCTGAGCGGCCGGGGATCGCTCGGTCAAATCCTATTCCAAGC
>JBHIBY010000168.1:0-3030 GCA_046759305.1 Anaerolineales bacterium | reverse complement strand
GAGTCTCTTGCTTCCACTGGCGTCTTCGCCGCATCCCAGTGGCCAGAACAGAGGATATGGATATGAGGGTAATGATCGCGATTGCGCCCGATATGGGAGCCAGAAAATCAAACAGCATTTAGGCCAGCAGTTTGATCCACATCAAGACCTCAGGCTTATTGGGTGAGGACCCCGCGAAGAGTCTGCGCAAGGATATCCGACCGAAGAGGCTTTTCGATCCACGTTACCGTTTGCTCTTCAAGCAGCTCATGGGTCTCTTCCCCGAGCGGGTAGCCGGTCATCAAGACCAGGGGGATCTCTGGATGCACCTTGCGGAGCCAGGTGAAGAGCTCCGCCCCGCCCATGCTCGGCATCACAAGGTCCGACAGAACGGCATTTATGCGCTCTGCATTCCGTTCGATGATTTCCAGCGCTTGCTTGCCGTCTTCCGCTAGCAAAACCTGGTAGTCGAGTGACTCGAGAATCTCACCCACGGCTTTCAGAGTTGGTGTGTCATCTTCGACCACGAGAATCGTCTCGTCTGTGCCATGCTCGGGGATTACCGGATCAGGTATGAGGCCGATTGGAACATCATCTTCAGCCATTGGCAACAACAAGATGACTTCGGTACCCTGGCCGTCGCGGCTCACCACATCGATGTGACCCTCATGCTGTTTAACAATCCCGTAGACCTGCGCCAGGCCCAAACCGGTGCCCTCACCTGGAGGCTTGGTGGTGAAGAAAGGTTCAAATATGTGTGGGAGCGCATCAGGCGGAACGCCGGTCCCGGTGTCACATATTCTGATCCGGATCCATTTACCCGGGGTTAGTTCCCCATAGGATGGCGGAGGGTCGCGCCCGACGAGCAAGTCGTCGAGCTCGAAGCGCAGTTCCCCACCCTCTTGCATGGCGTCGCGTGAATTTAAAGCTAGGTTCATGAAGACCTGCTGAAGCCGTGTCGGGTCGCCGATGACAACATGGCTCAGTTGTTGGTGGCTAATAGATACATCGATGTTTTCCGGTAGCGTTCGTCGCAGAAGCGCCTGCAGCTCTCTCATGAACGGCACCAAATCCATGGCGTGAGGTTCCAAGACCGCCCTGCGGCTGAAGTCGAGAATCTGGCGGACCAGGAGCACGGCTCGCTCGGCTTGATTAAGAACAGTTTTCATCCGTTCCTGGCTTTTAGAGCTCAGCTCAAGCGAACTCATAACCATTTCGCTGTAAAGAATGATGGCTGCCATGATGTTGTTGAAGTCGTGAGCGATGCCGGCCGCAAGCTGCCCGACCGCAGCAAGTCGATCCTGCTGCTGGGCGCGCTCTTGCGCATCTTTAATCTCGCTTAGATCTCGGATTATTGCGCTGAAATAGCGCTCACCTCTCGACACCCATGAGGAAAGCGAAAGGTCCATTGGAAACAGCTCGCCGTTGCTCCTGATCCCGGTCATTTGGGCGGTCTTGCCGATGAGATCAGTCGCCTCGCCGACATGTATGGAGTCACGCTGCGCCTCTTGATTATCCGGCTTGTCAATAGCGATCATTTGACTCAAAGACTTTCCAAGGGCTTGCTCTTCGTGATAGCCAAACGCCAGCTCGGCGGCGTTGTTCCAGTATTGGATAGCGCCTCCGCCGTCGGTAAGCACAATGGCGTCGATCGCCGTCTCCGCGACACTCCGAAACCTTTCCTCACTGTCTCGCAGCGCTTCCTCACCCCGCTTCCGCTCAATCGCATAGTGGATGGATCGCGCTAACATCCTGCTGTCAGGCTGCCCTTTGATCAGGTAATCCTGGGCGCCTTTGCCTACTGCCTCCAAGGCGAAGCTCTCGTCGTCAAGCCCGGTAAGAACCACGATCGGCATATCAGGGGCGCGTTTCTGCGCTCTCACAAGGGTGTGAAAACCATCGCTGTCCGGAAGCCTCAGATCAAGAAGAACGATGTCGAAGGCTTCCTGGTCGTGGCGCCGTAACCCGTCCCTAAGTCGCGTAACATGCTCAACCTTGAACTCGAATTCTTCAGCTTCCTTGAGGAGCCCGCGAATTAAGCGCGCGTCTCCAGGGTTATCCTCGATCAAGAGCACGCGGATCAACTTATTATTCATAGAGAATGAACGGATTGATGTGTTTTTACTGCCGGTGTCAGAGTGCTTGGGTGGGAGTTGCTCCGAATATCATGAGGATTAGGAGGGGATTTGTGTAGGAAAAGAACTTCTCGGATCCGGCCCTCACAGTGGTTGCTTTGACGGAAGCTTCACGATTGTCAGCCAGAAATCCTCAATTACTTGCACGACCTTGAAGAACTGATCTAGGTGCTTGCTCACGACCACCAGGATGAACTGACGACGCTCCTCGCTTGCCTTGTCCCAGATCGCGATCCGGAATTGTGAAACTAAAGGTTGATCCTGCCCCTGGCTCAGAGTCGACCCAAATACGGCCGCCATATCCTTGCACGATGCGCTTGCACAAGGCAAGTCCGATGCCTGTCCCCGGGTATTCCTGATTCGTGTGTAAGCGGTCGAAGATGGAAAAAATGCGATCGAAGTAAATGGGATCGATTCCGATGCCGTTGTCGCGAACTGAGAATTGCCATTCTTTTTCCGTTCGCTCGGCTCCAATGTGGATTTCAGGGGGTTCGTCACCCTTGAACTTCAGTGCATTTCCAACTAAGTAGCGGAAGAGCCGTCCCATTACCATCTGCTCAGCGTTTACCTTCGGCAGCGCATCCCATGTCACGGTCGCGCCACTGGCTTCGATTGATTGCTTGAATTCGGCCAGAACATGATTGAAAACCTGCTCCAAGTCTGTTGCAGCGCGCGGTGTATCTCGCGCTCCGGCTCGCGAATAAGTGAGCAAATCCTCGATCATTCTCTGCATGCGGAGGGCACCTTGCACGGCGAAACCGATGAACTCGTCCGCTTCAGCATCGAGCTTCCCTTTGTAGCGGAGCTCTATGAGCTGCAAGTAGCTCACCACTTGGCGGAGTGGTTCCTGCAAGTCATGTGAGGCGATGTAAGCGAACTGCTCAAGTTCCTCATTGGAGCGTTTTGCGTCCCCTAG
>JBHIBY010000167.1:0-3043 GCA_046759305.1 Anaerolineales bacterium | reverse complement strand
CGCTGGGCGTGGCCAGTGAGCAGCGCAGGGCGCCGTCGGCTTCGATATCGAGGCTGTAGATATACTGCTCTATCGCGCCGGTCACCTGGAGAAGACGCTGCTCGGACCGATGCAACGCCTGCTCGGCCTGCTTGCGTTCCATAAATTGCCCGATTTGGCTTCCAACGGATGTCAGCATTTCAAGCAATTCATTATCAGGTTCATGAATTTCATGGCTGACGAACAATATCACTCCACGCACCTCGCCCGCCAGAAGAATCGGGAAAGCAAAAGCCGCATGAAGCCCCTCTTCGGCCGCCGCCCTACCCCTGGGCAAGTCAGCGTCCTGGGTGATGTCCGGGATCCAGAGCGGCTGCCGGCTGGCCCACACCCGCCCTGGCAGTCCGACTCCAAATGAGAGGGTAGTCTTCTCGGTTGCCGCATCGAGTAACGGGAGCTGTATGGACGGATCTTGCCAGGTCTCGGTACACTGCAGAAGATTGGCTTTGCGATCCACGCCCCACAACTCTCCTCGCGCCCAATCCAGATGTTCGCAGATGGTCTGCAGTATCTTCAGGATGGCCTCACTCACCTCTCCTGATTCCGCAAGCGCGCGTGTCATAGCGTGTTCGATGGCTAGATGCCGCTCGGCCGCCCTCCGTTCGGTGATGTCGCGGATGACAGCCACAGTCAAGTGGCCTTCGGCTGACTCCAGCGGTGTCAGGCCGATTTCCACGGGGATCTCGCTCCCGTCCTTGCGCAAGCCCGCCAAGTCTTGGCGAGCGCCCATTGGTCGCGAATAAGGGTCATCAGCATAGGACTTCCGATACCTGACGCGAAGATCATGCACGCGATCGGGCACCAGCAATTCAACCGACTTGCCAAGCATTTCATGTTGGTCGTAGCCAAACAACCTCTCACTCTGAGCATTGATGTATCGAATCCGACCTTCCTCATCTGCGATCAGAATGGCGTCGGGCGATCCCTCAAAGAGGCCCCGAAATCTCGCTTCGCTGGCCTGCAACGTCTCCTGCGCCCGTTTGCGCTTTTCTTCGGCCTGGGCCGCTATCCAGGAAGCGGCCGCAGCCGCCAACAGTAAAGCTGCAGGCAATTGAACGAATCCCTCCAATTGCTTGAGCCTCTCGGCGCTCAGCGTGGCCGGGAGAATGTGCGATACGATCTTCCAATAGTAATCGGAAGCTTCGAGCGAGGCAGCGCTGGGGTCCATCGCTTTGTCTGAACCGGCGCCTCCCCCCCGAGCTTCTATGAGAGGGTGCACCGTAACAAATGTAAACAAACCCTCTGGATTCTGAAACTGTCCGTCGTCCGACCCCAAGATCTGCTGCCAAGCCTCGGGAAAGGCGTTGCCAAAGGTGCGGTCGCCCCGATCGGGGAACATGAATCCCCACTCGTCCTCAGATTTGGGGCCTTTGAGCCTGAACCCCTCGGCGTTCAGAAGCGAGATCTGGCCCAGTCTATCGTGCAGTTCACCTTCGAGATGCCCGATCAGGACGGCGCCGAAGTAATTGAGGATGAGAATGCCCCGTTTTTGGCCGCTGTCGTCAAAGACCGGCGTTCCCAAACGGAGTATGGGTTTCAGGGGTTGCTCAATTTCGCCATTTTCAACGTTCAGGTCGAGCGGCGAGAAAAACACTTGGCCCGGTTCGAGCTGGAAGGTGTCTTGGAAATAGTATCGGTCCCCCTTGAACTGAAGTTGGTCTTGAGGCACAACGCCCGGCCGACCGCCATTGAAATTGACTCTCACAATTTCCATGCCCGTCTCATCCAGGAAACGGATCTGGTCGTAGATGGCCCTTCTGGTGGCGAAGGAAAGGAACACCCGGGCTAGGTCATCGTAATGAAAGGTTTCGCCGCCAGTCAGCATCGCTTGCAGGTGATGGCTCTCAGACAGAATCATCAGATCGGAGACGATTAGTCTTAGGTCGCTGGAAATGAGTTGGCTGAGCGACTGCGCATCGTCGAACTCCATTTCCCTGATGTGATCCATCTCTAGGCCGACGTGGACACCGAAAAATACCATGGAGCCAATGACCAGCAGGGTTGCCAATGGCAAGAAGAAAAACAAGAAGCGTTTTAGCACCGGCCACGAAGTCTCTAGACGTACCATCATCTTCTGCAATCCGGGGTTTTCACCGTGCGGAGGCCGTCCGCCACGAGCGGAGGCGTGCGCTCAAGCCCTCTCTCGCTTCAACGACCCGAGGTAGGACCGTAAAGTGTCGGCAATCGCACGGGTGTCGATGGGCTTGCTGAGGTAGCCGTCGCAACCGGCCTTAATGGCCCGCTGAGCCTCACCGACCATGGCGTGGGAGGTGAGCGCTACGATGATCATGTCCTTGGTCTCCGGCCTCGCCCGAAGACGCCGGGTGGCCTCATAGCCGTCGATCTTGGGAAGCTGAACGTCCATGAGGATCAAATCAGGGAGAGCCTCGGTCGCTACCGCTATTGCCTGCTCCCCGTCCTGGGCTTCGAGAACCTCGAAGCCAGCGTCCTCCAGGACGGTTGAGACCAACTTGCGATTCAGCTGGCTGTCGTCCACCACCAGAATGCGATATGTGGCCATTGTCCTGCACCTCGCTGCAGCTGAGCCTTGCCATGCATAATATCCCCGACTCGGCCATCCTATCGGCGGGGCTTTCCACATCCGGTACCGCAGGGATGGTAGTCAATGAAGCTTACGACACCCGGATGTGGAGGGTCGCACCCATGACAGAGGATTGCGCATAATCAGACTGGCGTCAGAAAACGCGACCCTTTGTCCTTGGTGCTCGGTTTTCCTGGAAATCATATCGAAGACGTCGCCGAGCATCTATCCGGGTAATCCCTGATTTATTCGTCCTTTCATCTCGGATTTCTTCGCTTTCGAAGGGCTGCGCCCACCATTTAATCCAGCGTTTGTACGCAGCTTATCTATTAAGGTCCGTCGAACAGGATATTTGAGCCTGGTGGCTTGAGGCTAGAGGTCGAACTAGGGCTGGCGATGTAAGAGAAATCGCGGTAGGCGGAGAGATCAGGCATGCGCCAGCTCGCGCTCGAAGCCTAGCGA
>JBHIBY010000166.1:0-3048 GCA_046759305.1 Anaerolineales bacterium | reverse complement strand
CGGTTGACGCCCCAAGTCACCGGCGAGGGATCCAAAAACAGACCTGGAACGCTCGAGAAACCGACCCTCACTTCCGGATTCCACCAATCATGTCGCAGAATGAGGCCACGCTTTGGACTCACAAGTTGCGACAGCTTTTCACCATCCTGGTTCTGAATAGCCACGATGAATTGGTTAGCAAGTTCAGAAACTCTGGCATCATCACAAAACGAAGAACTCGGAAAATCTTCGGTCAGATTCCAGCCGTTGATCCATCCCTTGCCGCCTTCGGGAAGATTGATTTCAACCCACGTGGAACTGCCCATCTGAGTAGTCTTACCAGTAACGGTCAGTCCGCGTTGATCGAAGGCAAGGTTGGCTACCGCCATGCTTGTAATGCCGGCCGGCTGACGGACTGCTAGAGGTTCACCGTCAGGGACCCAGGCCACCGCGTAAGCCACCTGTGCCAAGCTAACGCGCGTGGGTTTCGGCTCGACCGTTGGTGCGACGGTCGGCGGAGGTTCAAGCTCTTCTACGGGCGGTAGGGGTTGGGTCGGTAGTGGAACCGAGGACTGGCGGCAAGCGCTGACCACCAACACTAGGGCTAACCCACAACCGCCTCTAACAGACCATTGTATGGATCGGGAGTGTCGACCGCTCACGCTTCCAGGACCAGGAAGGACTCTTGCTCAGAGTCCCACGCCGCGAGTGCAGAGCCAATGACGAACAAACTTCCCGTCGCCAGAACCACATCCGCGGCGCCGGCCTCCTCTACCGCCCGCTGCATAGCAGCGGCTACGGGCACTACAACTTCCACCTCAAATCCGAATGCTCGCGCCAGCTTTGCCAGCGCAGCCGGATCCTCTGAACGGGGGTGATCGGCCTGGGTCAATACGACACGGGAGACACGTGGCGCCAATTCCAAGAACATTCCGCGCAGATCCTTGTCGCTTGAAGCCCCAAACACCATCGTCACTGGCCGTCCGGGGAAGTAATCGTCGAGAGCGATGCGCAGTTTCAGGGCCGAGTCTCGGTTATGAGCGCTGTCAAGCACGACTGCCGGATCTTGACCGAGGATTTGAAATCGACCAGGCCATTCAACTACCGACATGCCCTGCCGAATATGCTCAATCTCAGTCGGCAGGCCTCGTTCCGACGCAGATTGCACTGCCGCAAACGCCACCGCTCCATTTTGCACCTGATGGTGGCCCAGCAGCGGAATGCTGAGCTCCAATCGTGAATCCTCCCGCTCTGCATGCCACACCTCAAAGGTTTGCCCGTCAAATCCCCGCACTCTAGCCGCGTAGTGCCAATCTCGGTTGATCTGCACGACCGGTGCATCCCTCTCATCAGCAATCGAACGAACCACTATATCGGCTTCGAACTGCTGTGGCGCCAGTACGACCGGCGTGTTCGCCTTGATGATTCCTGCCTTTTCCGCGGCAATGTCGGATAGGCTTTCACCGAGAAGGTGCGTATGGTCATAGGATAGGGAGGTGATCACGGTTACAAGGGGTTTGATCACGTTCGTGGCATCTAGCCGACCGCCCAACCCCACCTCGATAACGGAACAGTCAACCTTATGATCCGAAAAGTACATGAAGGCTAAGCTGGTCGTCAGCTCGTAGGTTGAGATCTCCGGCACCGCTTCGACGTGCGGCATCAGTCGTTCTACGAGCGCAGCTAGCTCCATCTCCGGGATCGGTTGTCCATCGATGCGCATGCGTTCCGTGAAATGGATCAAATGGGGGGAGGAGTAGAGACCGGTTGTGTACCCCGCTGCCCGCAAGCAGCTCTCGATCATCGCTCCTGTAGAACCTTTTCCCTTGGTTCCAGCTACGTGGATGGATGGAAAGCGATCCTGTGGATCGTCGAGGCTGCCTAGCAGCGCCTCAACACGAGCAAGGTCAAATACTTCTGGCGAGTAACGGTAGCTGCGCTTGACGCCGTAATCGATGAAACTATATAGCCAGTCCAGCGCTTCCTGGTACGTCATAAGGGGGCGAATTGTAAACCCAGGGTATGCATTTGCTCAAGCGGCATGCTCCAAGATTGTCAATCGGATCTTGAAGACAGGCACATGCAGGCAGGCCACTGGCACAAGCACCCTCCGGGTCGATGGCTCACTCGGTAACTGAGATGCACAGTCAAACCGTCATACCCGCCCAGCCAGGGCGCGCGGTGGTCACCTGCGTCAGTGCGATGCCCACTCGCTCACGCAAGTGCATGGCTTTCCTTCCTTCGCCTTCATACGGCACTGGACTAAAATTGGCGAGTACGGCAGGATATGGGAGATGAATCGAGACGGAGGATCACATTTATGAACAGCGCCGAGTTCAACATGGCCATCTGCCAGCGGGGAGCTCGACTACGACGCTCGCCATACTTCGAGGCAACTCAGCGATATGGGGCGAAGGGATACACGGTCTACAACCATATGCTTTTTCCCATAAATTTCGACGATCTGGAGCAGGAATATCAGGCTCTGCTCGATGACGTCACATTGTGGGATGTGAGTGTCGAACGGCAGGTGGAAATCGTCGGACGGGATGCGTTCGAGTTCACTAACAGACTCACACCCAGAGATCTACGTTCATGTGACGTCGGCCACTGTAGATACGTGCTGATCACGGCGGATGATGGTGGGATCATCAACGACCCCGTCCTGTTGCGTCTGGGGCCGGATCGATTCTGGCTTGCGCTTGCAGACAGCGATGTCCTGCTCTGGGCGAAAGGCATCGCGTTGGATTCGAGCATGCAAGTAGAGATCTCCGAACCTGATGTGTCCCCGCTGCAGATTCAGGGGCCAAAGTCCAAGCAGGTTCTGCAAGCGCTCTTCGGCGACCAAATCCTTGGCTTGAAATACTACCGTTTCCTGGAGATATCCCTGGCAGGCATACCACTAATTGCTACTCGGACCGGCTGGACGGGCGAGGTCGGCTATGAGATCTATTTGTGCGACAGCTCCAGAGGTGATGAATTGTGGGAACGGATCATGGAAGCTGGCCGGCCATACGGCATCCGCCCCACAGGTCCCTCGGATATCCGGCGGATCGAAGCCGGGATTCT
>JBHIBY010000165.1:0-3074 GCA_046759305.1 Anaerolineales bacterium | reverse complement strand
CCCAACCATCGGTTCACCCACTGACCTGACCCCCAACTTCTGGAATCGTGCCTGGCAGAATTCTCGCGGTTCCCTGTTCACGGCCTCAGATGGACGAATTAATTGGACGCCGACCGATCCGTTCGATTGCACTCCCTCCATGGTCAATGGTGACATCGTAGTTTCGGGATTTGGTTTTCTCAACAACACGGTCCAGACACGCTACCCGGTAGGCGATAGCGATGGTGCCAGCAATTGCGGGAACTATCAGTCCAAACTATCGACGGCTCAAGTCAACGCGCGGATGGACTCTACATCGATCGACAACTCGGGGGCCGTGCTCGTCGAGATCTACTACGAATATGAGATGCTGCTGGGCCTTCCGTGGATCATGGCGTTCGTGCCCGATCCGATCGTGGTTCATGCCTACACCATTATGCCAAACACCTTTGCGGAAGCAGATACGTTGACAGTCTGTCACATGGCGACCGCACAATCGATAAATCTGACTGTCGGAGACCCAGCGATAGCCGCGCATTTGGCTCATGGTGACTACCTCGGAACTTGCTGACCCGCTAGACGACGATAGCGACGCGACGCCGACATCCGCAGCTACGACGACAGTAGACTGTAGCAAGGTTCATATCTCCAGCAAATGGATAAGCGGGGACTCGGAATGGTGAGGGGATTTCGAATTCCACGCACGCCCAGTTCCAGAAGGAGCCGCACGCGGCCCAGGCGTTCCCTACAGTCTTTGGCGAAAGTGAGCGAGGTTCAATCTTTTGGCTTCCCGCATGGTGATGCGGAACTCTAGGCGGAGCCAACGGAAGAACTCATTGACGTCCGTTGATGAAACGCCCTCCAGTCTTGCTCCATTTTCTCTCTCCGCAAAGCGTCTGAGGTGTACCTCGTAATCCCTGAGCGTATTTGATTATAGACCCTCGGCAGCCTTCGCCAACAAAAGGCCCTCCACCACGTGTGATACGGTTGGGGTGTTCATTGCATCCTCCCTTGCTATGGCACCCCAACTAACCTTGCGGTCAACTCGTACGTTTTCCACGCCTCGCTCCGAGGTATACTCCGCACCGAAGACGGGGCGTGGCTCAGCCCGGTAGAGCGCACGGTTCGGGTCCGTGAGGTCGGCGGTTCAAATCCGCCCGCCCCGACCTTAGACCTCATGGTTTGCCAAATTGGCTAGCCGTGAGGTCCGTGGGAAGCCAGAACGGATTCACCCTCCGAACCTCCGTACGCCTATAGATTGAGCTCCCGCATATCGCCAGTCGTGACGAACACGACGCGCTCTGCAATGTTCGTCACGCGGTCGCCGATGCGCTCAAGGTTGTGAGCGCACCACAATAAGTAGGTTGCGCGCGTTGCGCTGTCCGGGGTTTTTAACATAATCTCGACCAGCTCATCGAAGATTGCCCTGTAAAGCCCATCCATCTCATCGTCTCGCTCCGCAACCGATTTGGCCATGCCCGGATCACGCTCAGCATAAGCCTTCAGGCTATCTTGTAGCATCTGCCTGGCGAGTTCCGCCATTCTCGGAATGTCAATGAGTGGCTTTAGCAGTGGTTCATCGCCCATCATGATCACAGTCTTTGCGATGCCAGTGGCGTGATCCGCCATGCGTTCCATTTCAACCACCATATGCATGGCAGCAATGATGGAACGCAGATCGCTGGCGGTTGGCTGCTGCGTTGCGATGAGGACCAAGCAGGCTTCTTCGATCTTGAAGCGCAGATTGTTGACCTCAACGTCTTCGTCAATAACCTGTTGCGCGAGGATTTGGTCGCGGCGCTTGAGACTGTCGACTGATCTGGCAATCGCTTGATCGACCAGCCTATGGAGGCGCAGAAGATCATCATTGATCTCTCTGAATTCTTGATCAAGCGCTGATCTCAATTTGCGTTTTGCCACCCGCCATCCCTTCCGCTAGCCCATTCTGCCTGTAATGTAGTCCTCAGTGAGCTGCTCGCTCGGGCGGGTAAATACCTTTGCTGTCTCGTCGAACTCCACCAGTTCTCCGAGCCAAAACAGACCGGTGCGATCCGACACTCTCGCGGCCTGCTGCATATTGTGCGTCACGATCACGATGGTGTACAGCTCGCGCAACTGACGCATCAGTTCTTCGATTCTCAGGGTCGCAATCGGATCAAGCGCAGAACACGGTTCATCCATCAGAATGATTTCAGGTTCGACAGCGAGCACCCGGGCGATACACAATCTTTGCTGCTCGCCGAGTGAAAGCCCAAGCGCGTCATCGTCGAGATCGTCCTTCACATTCTCCCAGAGCGCAGCTCGCGTGAGTGAGCGCTCGACTAGCGACTCGAGATCGGCTCTTCCATTCACCAATCCAAGCACCCGAGGCCCGAACGCAACATTCTCGAAAACGGATTGGGGGAATGGATTCGGCTTCTGGAAGACCATTCCAACGCGACGTCGTAGCTCCACGGTATCCACCGACGGCTCGTAGATGTCCGCGCCCTCTATAAGGACCTCTCCCTCTAATCGGGCGCCGTCGATGTCATCGTTCATTCGATTGAGACAGCGGAGGAAGGTGGTCTTTCCGCAGCCAGAGGGCCCAATCAAGGCGGTGATTTGGCGTTCGCGCATCACCATGGAAATATCACTTAGCGCCTGGAATGACCCATAGAAGAAGTCCAATTTGTTGACTTCAATTTTGATGTGATTTGGCTCGATCATCAGCAGGATTTTACCCCTGTGGTTTGTCGGGCCACGTTGAGGAGGGCCAGAAGTATAATCACGTGGTAATGCCGAGAGCACTTCCCTCGTTGAAGCCATTCTATGCAACCACGCTCCTCCTCGGCCTACTCTTATCGGGCTGCTCAACTGGCAGCGACGCCCCATCCTTCGGGGCCACCGATACCATCGTAAACAAAGGATCCGACACAATCGTCAACTTGGCCTTGGCCTGGGCCGAGGCATACAAGGGCGTTGAGCCGCAGGTAGATATCTCTGTCACCGGGGGTGGCTCCGGAACTGGGATAGCGGCGCTGATCAACGGAACTGTGGACGTGGCGAACGCCTCTCGGCAGATCAAGCCCGAGGAGCGGGCGGAAGCGGAGGCCAAC
>JBHIBY010000164.1:0-3127 GCA_046759305.1 Anaerolineales bacterium | reverse complement strand
GAGGCGACGACGGGAATCGCCCGCCCTAGCCTGCAGCCAGCAGGCCAGGGAACCCGTGATAGAGGTTTTGCAGACCCCTGCCTCCGTCTGGAGAAACCTTAGCCGTCTTTTCGTGATTTCGGCTCATCAATGGCCTGTATTGTTCAGGAGCCTTAACCGTCCCGGAATCGTCAGGCAATGGACATAAGTTAGAACATCGGTCCGCACGCGCATCTTGCAGTTATGGTTTCTCATCTACGATGATTTCAACCTTCCGCGCCGTTCCTTTCGGGCAATACGCCTGGAGGCGCGATCGCTGCCACCCCGCGATGCCGCCAACCACTGCTCGCAATTCTCATCGTGGCCCATCATGACGTCCGCAGCCAAGATCGCCTGACGAACTTCCTCGGAGAGCGGGTTAGTGATCGCGCATGGCATCCCTGAGGCGATCGCCATGGCCAGAAATGTCCCATTTAGGACCGGTCGGCCGGGAAGTCCGAAGGAGATATTGCTGGCGCCGCAGACTGTGTTTACCTGCAGCTCCTCGCGACATCTGCGCACGATCTCAAAAAGCGACCTGCCTGCGTTGCCGATTGCTCCGATCGGCATGGCTAGAGGGTCAATCAGTACGTCTTCCCGTGGGATGCCGTGATCTGCAGCTCGCTCCACGATCTTCTTGGCAATGTTGAATCGTTCCTTGGGATCTTCCGAGATACCGCTTTCGTCGTTGCAGATCCCAATGACAGCTGCCGAATGAGCCTTCACCAACGGCAGCACGCTTTCCAATCTTTCCTCTTCGCCTGTCACCGAATTAACGAGCGGCTTGCCTTGGTACGCCTCCAGCCCCGCTTTGAGAGCGGCGACTACGGAAGAATCGATCGAGAGCGGTACATCGGTGACTTGCTGAACTCGCTGAATAGCGCTGGCAAGGATCGCGGGTTCGTCCGCCAGAGGGATGCCGGCGTTGACGTCAAGGATGTGAGCGCCGGCGGCTACCTGAGCAAGGGCATCCGATTCGACCGTCTCAAAGCTACCCTTGGCCATCTCGACGCCGAGCTGCTTGCGTCCGGTTGGGTTGATACGCTCGCCGATGATTGTGAACGGCCGATCCGGACCGATTGCTACCGTTTTTGTGGCTGAGCTGATGACCGTATCCATTAGATAGGATTCGCGATCGGTTCGAGCGACTCAGGTACCTGTGGCCCATCGGATCGAAACCCAAGCAGCGATTCGATTTCGCATTCGAGGCTCGCCGTGCCTGTGTATCGAATCTCAAGCGGAAGGCCAAGCGCTTCCGCGGCTAGCTGGGCTCTGGCGAGCAGTTTGCGGTTGTAATGCTGCTGGAGATACACCACTCGTCGGTAGTTGGAGAAGTAATCGTTCCGTAATTCAGGGTGCCGATCCAACCCGAGACTCTCGATCACCAAGTGATCAAACGATGCGACGAGGTAGTCAGTCAGAAAGAAGGTTCCTGGCTCGGCTGCCATCATCTGCTCAAATAAGGGCGCACCTGAAAAGGTGGAATAGCAATGTGGGCCGGACAAGCCAAGCCAGCCTCGCTCTCTGAGGAGTTGATCGAGCTCTCCTCCGGTCCCACAATCCCCATACACTACGATCACGGGCTCATAGCGCTCATGGGTTTCTGCAACACGCTGCTCAACTGCGGCCGGAATCTTGCCCGGACTGTTGTGCAGCCCGGCAGGTAGGGCGAGGATTTTGGCATCCCATCCATTTCGGTCGCGAGCGACAATGACCTCTCGAGCCAGCGCGCCGCAGGCTACCAGCAATGCCGTCACGTCGATCCATCCTCCTCGAGCGCGGCGGCCATGGCTCGAATGTGATCAGGTGTGCTTCCGCAGCATGCGCCGATGATCTGAGCGCCTAGCTGCCGCGCAAGAATCGCGTGCTCCGCCATGTGCTCCGGGGTCGCGTCATAGACGGCCTTGCCGTCGGCCAGATGCGGAATACCTGCATTTGACTTGGAAGCTATTGCAGCCGTCGGCTCTTGTGCTTGCATCGATTGGAGCACTCCCTCGATCTCACCCGGGCCATTTCCACAATTGCCTCCCAGGGCCTGGACGCCCAGCTTCTGAAGTGCAGAAACCGCATCCTCGGGAGAAACTCCCATCATTGTGTGACCAGCCGTGTCAAAAGTCATGGTGGCGAAGATTGGAAGCTCAGCGGAGGCAGTACGGCAGGCCTCCACGGCGGCTCGTGCTTCCTCGAGGTCAAACATGGTTTCGATCCAGAAGACGTCGATCCCTCCCTCGACCAGCGCGCTGCCCTGCTCCTGAAATGCAGACACGGCATCCACAAAAGATAGCTCTCCAAGCGGCTCTAGGATCGAACCTGTCGGCCCCATCGATCCGGCAACCAGCACAGGGTGAGCTGCAGCATCGGCCTCGGCTCGGGCAAGCTGAGCTGCAGCGAAATTGAGTTCGCGGGCCCGCCCGGACAAGCCATGCAACCCTAAACGTTCCCGGTTGGCACCAAAGCTATTCGTCATGATGATCTGTGAGCCGGCTTCGATATAGGCGCGGTGTACGAGGCGGACCCTATCCGGGTGCTCTAGATTCCACAGTTCGGGAGAGTCGCCTTGCTCTAATCCCATCGAAAAGAGCATGGTGCCCATCGCGCCATCGGCCAGAAGCGGACGGCCGTTTGCTAGTAGATCCGGCAATCTAGCTCGCATTGCTGATCTCCTTTATATTGCCCGCAGCTATGCGGTAGCAAATCCCCAGTCGGACGCCTCCCTCTGGAGAAGACGAAAGATTATCACACGCTCGCGCGTGTTGAACTGTCTTTTCCTATGAACGGCCATTTGGTTCTCCATGGTGCGTCCAGGTCGTGAATAGATTCGAGGGGGAAGGTTGGAAGACCCGGGAATCGTCTCGACCTTGTGGCATACGGTCATGATCTATACCGCACTCTCTCCCCTGCGAATTGCCAGAACCTTCTTGGCTGTTTCGACAGCGACCGCGGCATCACGACAATAGAAATCGGCTTCGATCTCTTCGGCGAAAGCCTCATTCAGTGGCGCTCCGCCAACTAAGACAGAATATCGATCGCGCACTCCCTGGCTCTTGAGCTCATCGATGACGACCTTCATGTAGGGCATGGTGGTTGTGAGCAGCGCAGACATGCCGAG
>JBHIBY010000163.1:0-3182 GCA_046759305.1 Anaerolineales bacterium | reverse complement strand
TATTTAGCTTATGAAACCAAGCCTGAGCCGAATTCTGCATAACGGCTGCGAGCTGCCTGTGCTTGTGCTGCAGGCACAAGTGAGCGGCCGGGGGTCGCTCCGTCAGATGCCGGACTAGGTCCTCGCATATGAATCATCTCTTGATTCAGGCGCAGAATCCCCGGTCCGCTCCAGCGAGAGCCTGTGTAAAAAGTCGCCCGAAAGATTAATGGTGGGGCGAAATCGCGGTCTGGCGCCCCTTTTCATGTCGCTGTCCCATTTTCACATCGAAATCGCCCTATGCGGTGGGGCGAAAAAGCAATCATCTAATGATTGACCCGACTTTTCACACAGTCTGGCGAGTTGTTAGGCCGCAACTCGGTCGCTGAATCATCATGTATTGTTCATTGGCCTCCCAGGACACCGGCGTCATTTTCAACTGCAATCGAATGATGGCGAGCGAAGGGGCTGGGAAATCCTAGTCGCATGGTTATTCGGTGGACCCTAGATGGTCGCCATTCGCAGATCCGGCAATGAACCAAGCTGGTAGAGGAGCTGCGATGATCGACTCGGGTGCTACAGCCTTAGAACAGCTCGGCGATTAGCAGGCCAAAGCCGAGTAGTGCAGTTAGTTGGCCTGCTGTCCACCATATCGTCCAGCGTTCGTGAGGGCGACTGACGCGCAAGCCAACAGCCATCAGGATCAAAGCAAAGACAATGACCATCGAACTCCCCCTGTGCACGTAACATCCGGCCAAGTATCCACGATTCCCCCAACATCCTTTGGCGCAAGATCATTCATAGGGTGGGGCCGACCATCCGGCTTGAGAAGATGGACCTTGGGGTGAATTCCAACCTCTAGTAGCCCCTCCAGCCTATCGTTGCGGCCTAACGGCCTCGAGCTGAGCGGCGCCCGAGCCCCGCTTCAATCATTATGGCGCACAACTTTTCTAAATCCTCCCGGATTTTCCGCCCCGGTTCGGCGTCCGCTCCAGCGAGGGGTTAGCCCGCCCATGTGCTTATTCCGTCTCCCTGCGAAGTCGCTCGAACGGTGATGCGACTTCCTTGGGGCTGCAGAGAGCAATGGCCTCGGTCAAATCAACCCATTTGTAGCGGTCGTGCTCAGGGCTGAGCGTGATTGCAGTGTCGGAATCTGCCTCGAGCAGGAAGACCGGCCAATCATTGGAGCCATAAGCCGTGGCCTGCGGGCTCTGATCGATCCCGGTCTCCTCCTCCAGTTCGCGGCGGGCACAGGCATCGATCGTTTCACCGGGATAGCGAGCGCCAGAAGGTGGAGTCCATTCCCATTGACCTTGAGGCTCATCCCCGGTGAAGACACGGTGGAGGAGCAGATACTCGAAGCGCGCATCCCGGGACCGTCGAACGATGATGGTCGAACCGAAGGGAGGCTCAGCGCTGACGGGCCTGCCATTCCAGGTAGTTCGATGGGTTTCCATCATAAGGAAACGCTTCCGGCTGGGCGGGCTAACGGCTGCGAGCTGTGCGGCCGGGGACCGCACCCTCAAAACCTAATTCAGAAGCCGGCATATCGCTTGTCTCGTGCTTTTGCCGCTGAATCCCCGGTCCGTTCCAGCAAGTTGTTGGGCGGATTGGTTCATGGTGAAACCAATGTTCCGCGGAGAACCGTGACCGCTCGTCCCGACAAGAAGACTCGATCGCCATCGACGCGGACCCGGAGCGCTCCTCCTCGGTCCGAGGCTTGATACGCCATCAATTCATTCCTTCCAAATCGCTCACTCCAATACGGACCAAGGCAACAATGCGCAGCTCCAGTTACTGGGTCTTCATCGATTCCAACGTTTGGCGCGAAGCAACGGGAAACTATGTCGTATTCCTCAGTATCCGCAATGCTTGTGACAATTACGGCTCGGTCCGGATATCTTGCCTTGAGCTCCTGAAAATCGGGACGAAGTTCACGGACTGTCCTCTCAGTTTTCACTTCCAGAAGGTAGAAGAACTTAGTCTTACCAATAAAGCTAGGGGCTATTCCCAGAACCTCACCTAATCCAGTAGGCTCGGTCACAGGTTTGACTCTAGTTGCTGGAAACTCCAGCTCGATCTCATCCGCTTTTCTTCTTGCTTTGAGCAGTCCGCTCAGCGTGTTGAATTCCGCGACCTCGTTTGGCCCCAGAAGACTGGTTTCCCATAAA
Source organism: Anaerolineales bacterium (assembly GCA_046759305.1). Classification (GTDB taxonomy): domain Bacteria; phylum Chloroflexota; class Anaerolineae; order Anaerolineales; family E44-bin32; genus JADFRG01. Next base: position 1,032 of record JBHIBY010000163.1, on the reverse strand, counting down.
ATGTGGGCACTCGCCAGGGTCGCGTGACCGCACAGATCCACCTCCGTCGTAGGTGTAAACCATCGTAGGCCATAGCCATCCTCTCGCTTATGAAGGAAAGCTGTCTCTGATAGGTTCATCTCGCGTGCGACTTGCTGCATCCACCTGTCTTCTTGTGCTCCTTGCAAGATGCACACTGCAGCCGGATTCCCGGCGAAGGCCTCGTCCGCAAAGGCATCGACCTGATAAATCGTTACTTCCATAATTGCACTCCCAACGATTTACTTTCCCAGCTTGAATCCGCCTAACGGCTGCGAGCTGAGCGGCCGGGGTTCGTCCCCTCACATGCCTTTCCAGAAAGCCGCATCTGAATTATCTCTTGCTTTTGCCGCAGCATCCCCGGTCCGCTCCAGCGAGTTGTTAGCCAGCCAGCAAACGATTCGGCGAACACTTCCTCCAAACAAAAAGAGTGAGCGACCGCACAATGAGATTAGGCGCTCCCGATCACCGGGATTCTGGGCACTATGGCCGGTCCTGACGCCCCGGGACAATGATCTCAAACCCGGTACTTGGACCCGTGCGTGACGCTCACTCCTGTTTCCATTGTATAGCGCTTGTCAACAACCTGAGCCTTGTCCCGCGAACTAGGTTCTAGCCCCAGAAGATTCCTGTCGGATCTCGATCCACTTCCCTAAGCAGGTCCTCGAGGTTACTACTCGGCAGGAGATCGTCGTACTCATGCCATCGGGAATTCCGATCCGCCCAATACAGCACCCAGTTCGAGTCATCAGTCCGAAAGCGAAACTGGGCCACAACGATATCGATCCAGTTTGGGGGATCAAACATGGCCGGCCGCTGCTCAAATAGGGTCACATAGTTGCCGCGTATCTTGAAGCTCAGGCGAAGCTGATGGCGCACCCTCTCGGGAATGCGCGCCTCACAGTACGGCTGAAGCAGTTGCTGCACTCCATCTCGAATGTCATCGGGAAGTGACATAATTAATCGCTTGTGAACACAATGGCTGGCTAACGGCTGCGAGCTGAGCGGCCGGGG
>JBHIBY010000162.1:0-3185 GCA_046759305.1 Anaerolineales bacterium | reverse complement strand
AGAGCGATGCCGTATGTATGTGCAGCGTTGGCCAGACACATCTATCACTGCCTCAAGTCTCAGGAACCCTACGATGTCGAGAAGGCATTTGGGGAACCTGTATTTTCACTTGCCTCCGAACAGGCAATTGAGGGCTTGAGGGCAGCCCTCGAGGATAAATTCGAGGCCATGGAAGCTCATCTTATTCAAGAAGAGGGTTGAAGGTTCCCTTACGTACTCGCTGGAGCGGACCAGGCCTCACCTCATGCGAATGCAGGAATGGATCAGGCGTTCCCTGCGTGCACTTGTCACTCCCTGCACTCCCCTGAGCTTGGGCCGCAGGCACCCTGGCCTGCCTAGAGCAGGCAAGTGGTCTAGCTTCCCGGGATAGAAAGCGCTTGACTGAGCTCCTCCAGGTCTTCAAACACCCAATCGGGCGTTAGATCAGAATCCGCGACTTGTTCTGCCGTGGCCACCCCGGTTAGCACGAGCGCGGTCGGCATCCCGGCGCGCTTGCCTCCGAGAATATCCGTTTCCAGCCGATCTCCGATTGCCACGGTGTGGGTCGCTGGAGTTCCAATCCGCTTCAGCGCCTCCGTGAAGAGATGCGGCTCAGGTTTTCCAAACATGGTGGCTTTAAGCCCGGTAGCCGTTTCAAGCGCGGCCAGAATAGAGCCATTGCCGGGTGCCAGACCACGCTCAGTCGGGAAGGTGACATCCGGATTTGTGCCCAAGAAAAAAGCGCCGTCCATCAAGGCGTAGCAGGCTTCAGCAAGTTTCTCCCACGTGAGCGACCAGTCCATCCCGACCACCACTGCCGCGACACCCTCGCTCGACTCCTGTACCTGGTAGCCGGCCTGATCTAAGGCTTCACGCAGAACGGGATCTCCAACGGCATAGACGGGTGAGCCGGTTGGGACATGCTGCTTGAGATGGCTGGCTGCACCAACCGCGCTTGTCAGCACCTCATTCTGCTCAATCGAAACCCCAGCAGCCTCCATGCGAGAGCGGACCTGCTCGAACGTTTGCGAGGCGTTGTTTGTCGCGAGCACGAAGGGGATTAGTCGCGCACGGAGCAGGGAGAACGTTGATTGGATCCCCGGCAGCGGCTTTCCCCCGCGCCAGAGGACGCCGTCCATATCGAAAATTAGGCCTTTGGCTTCGGAGAAGTGATTCATGGTTTGCTTAGAAGGCGGCTTGAGTATAAATGAAGCGGGGCGCTGAATTCAGCGCCCCGTTGAAGACTCTTTAAGTTTAAGAGCTTAGGCGGCGTCCCTCAAATCGTAGTCTTCCTCGTCTGAAATTTCCAGGCCATCCTCGTCCAGCAATCTCGGGCGCCGCTCGCCTGAGATCACCTGTTCATCGACAACAACGCCGCGTACCTCGGGGCGGGAGGGTATCTCATACATGACTTCTAGCAGCGATTTCTCCAGGATCGAGCGCAATCCGCGCGCCCCGGTCTCCCGCTCTATGGCCATTTCAGCGGCTAATTGGAGTGCCTCTTCCGTGAAAGTCAGCTCGACCTTATCCATCGCAAACAGCTGTGTGTACTGCTTGACCAAGGCATTTTTCGGCTCGGTAAGGATTTCTCTGAGAGCTCCAACGTCTAGCGGATCGACACTGACTGCCACCGGCAATCGCCCGACCAGCTCTGGGATCATCCCGAAGTGCATCAGATCATCTGGCTCGATGCGCCGCAACAGCTCTGATTCATCGTAGTCTAGAACCTCGCGCTCTTCAGCTGTGCCGGGAAATCCGACCCGTCCGCGGGTACCCACTCGTTTCGAAATAATGTCCGGCAGGCCATCGAACGTGCCGCCGCAAATGAACAGCACGTTGGTGGTGTTGATTTGAATGAACTCTTGATGGGGGTGTTTGCGCCCACCCTGGGGAGGCACATTGACATCTGCGCCCTCGATGATCTTGAGCAGAGCTTGCTGGACGCCCTCACCGGATACGTCGCGTGTGATGCTGGGGTTGTCACCCGACTTGCGCGCGGTCTTATCCAGCTCGTCTACGTAAACGATGCCGCGCTCGGCGCGCTGCATATCGAAATCGGCCGCCTGGAGCAGTCTGAGAAGGATGTTTTCGACGTCTTCGCCCACATAGCCGGCCTCCGTCAGTGCGGTGGCATCGGCAATGCAAAACGGAACATCGAGAACCCGAGCCAGTGTTTGCGCAAGCAGCGTCTTACCAACGCCGGTCGGGCCGACAAGAAGTATGTTGGACTTCTCCAGCTCGATGTCTCCACGCGGGCGACTGGCGATCCGTTTGTAATGGTTGTAGACCGCAACCGACAGCACGCGCTTTGCATGATCCTGCCCCACAACATATTCGTCCAGCCGGGCGCTAATCTGCTGTGGGGCTAGGGAGGGTTTTCCAACGGGTGTCAAACCCACGGCGGAGCCGTGGCTGGTATCCCCGTGCAGCATGTCCCCGCAAAGGTCTACGCACTCGTTACAAATGTAGACCCCGTCCGGGCCCGATATCAGCCGCTGGACTTCATCTTCGGGGCGGTTGCAAAAGGAGCAATGTCGCGACAGGTCGTCCAGTTCACTCATTCTTGAGCTACTTCTCTACCTTTGCCTTCGCTTTCCCGTCTTCGGACTCAGTCAGATCGGAGGGTGCCAACACGTTGTCGATCAGGCCATATTGCATGGCATCTTCGGCACTCAGGTAAAAATCACGCTCGACGTCGCGCTCGATGGTCTCGAGCGGCTGACCCGTGTGATGTGCGAGTATGTTATTGATCTTCTCGCGTTGGCGCAAGATCTCTTTTGCCTGGATTTCAATATCCGTGGCCTGCCCCTGCGTACCGCCAAGGGGCTGGTGAATGTGAATCGTGGCGTTGGGCAGGGCAAAGCGCTGGCCTTCGCTTCCCGCAGATAGCAGTACCGTCCCAAAGGACGCGGTAACGCCCACGGCGACCGTCTGAACCGGTGCGCTGAGCTGCTGCATGGTGTCGTAGATCGCCATCCCGGCGTAAATCTGGCCACCCGGGGAGTTGATGTACAGGCGAATCAGTCGTTCCGGATCCTGGGAGTCCAGCCAGATCAGCTGTGCAACGATGACGTTGCCGACCTGATCATTGATAGGCGTTCCCAGGAAGATGATGCGTTCCTTTAGCAGCAGGGAATAAATATCATAGGCACGTTCGCCACGGCCGCTGGTCTCGATCACCATTGGAATCAGGGATTGGGGATCAA
>JBHIBY010000161.1:0-3268 GCA_046759305.1 Anaerolineales bacterium | reverse complement strand
TTCCCTACACAAAGTGAATTATTGGCTGGCCGCGCCTGGCGCATTTTGGCTTCAACGCTTGCCTTCGCTTTGACCAGCTGTAGTTCTGGCAACGGCATATGCAATAAATGAAATGCATATTTCGAGGGATTCCCGCATGTGCCTCCTCAAGCCCGCATTCAGAACAATCGATCGACATAATTGTGAGCAGAGGGAGACTTGACTGAACGATTCGCGGCGCGTACCGTGCGATCGACAAGGCAAAGTCCAATCGTGAAACGCAGAAGGACTGCCGAAGTATTCAGGAGGATCGCCGCAATCTGTATCGCTGGATTCTTGGTTGCTTGCGAATTCGAGGATGATATTGTGACTGTTGATTGGCAAATGGGCGATGAGAGGCGTTTTGGGGATGTCTCCTCAAGTCTCGTCAATCCAGAGGAGGCTACAGAAGCGGACATTTCTCGCTTGCTTGATAGGCTCTTTGATCCCTACCACCCGCCGGATGATCGGCCCTACCGGGGATCGATATATGAACGCGCAGATCGGCTACTTAAGGGCGCGTATGCCCACTATAACGTTGATCTCGACAAGCTAGCAATTCTCAGGCAAGACAATCCCCTGACCGAGGATATGATTCTGAAATACTTGGAGTCCCAGCACGTGACAGTGATAAAGGATCCGGCTACGGGCGAGGACTTTCTTGTGTATGCGTGGTTGGAGACTGGAACAATAATCGCGCGAGGTGGCGTGAATATGGACGTGTTGGACAGAGTAGGCAATATTGATCTAATGTCTCCCATGAACTATGAGCGCAACTATCTTGATGCTATATTCAGAACGCACGAAGAGATAGTGATCGTGGCAAGACAGGAATTCCGGGCTGAAGTACAGGTGCAACACGGTCCAAATGCGGCGGATGTTTATGAATACCTTGAGAGCGTGGATAGTTTCGAAGTCGACTAGGAGCTGCAAATGAATCGAGCAACGTGTCGGGCACTTGCGGCGATTGCGCTGGCCTTTGCTCTTGGCGCGTGTAGCAATGGCGATGACTTGCCCGTGAACGTGGCCTCGTTGCGCGAAAGCTTGCCTGAGATGCAACGAGCCGCAACGCAGTGGCGAACGGATGCTTACATGGTGCACGCAAGCGTCGAATTGCTGAGCGGCAATCCGTATCGATCGCAAGCGACCGGATACTTCCAATCCCCATCAACTGATTTTGAGGGGGTACTGATCTACCTCGAACAAGATGGGTCTATAGCTGCTGAAGTAGTACCGCATGAGATCCAAGTCAGACAGGTTGACCCGATCACAGGAGATGATTGGAAACTTGACGCACAGGAGGCTCTCGCTGGGGGTTTGACAGCAGAGGGGCGTCAATATCTTGAAGAAAACTCCGACTCTCAATGCAGCTTTATGTATCTCGAGCGGGATGTGCCTGGATCGCCCGAACGAGTGGTCTGGCGCGTGGGATTGGGTGGGTGCTTGCTCGATCCACCCTTCCAGTCCATAGTGATCGACGCAAACACCGGAGAGATAGTCAGGCAGCGAACATATTGAAAACCCCAGTTGTAGAACATCCGTTTTTGACTTACCCCCAGTAAAAGTGCTAGACTGTTTCCGCCTAGTACCGAGGTCACGGTCTAGGGAGCACATGAGGGGGGGTCGAACCAGCGGGCTAGTTGAGAAACAGGCCCGGAAATGGGGTTAGAAGAGGCAGAAGGACAACTGCGACTCGTCTCCACCATTATTGCAGATCGGGGGCTGAGCGCGGCTTTTTATTCAATCAGAACTTCATCCTTCATTCAGTAAATCCTCGAGCCTTGCTTTCCAGCCCTAGCAAGCAAACCGAATAGCGGTCCAGCCGCGCGTGCGGCTGGATCTAATGATGAACCTTTTGGTCACCGTGGTGGAGGTCGCGAGCGGATGCGGGGAGCATGTTGCACCGCGCATGTTTCTGCACGTCGGGTACCTGTGCGAATCAGAGGGGGTCCAAATCGTTGACTGAGTATCATGTCTGACTCACGACTCGTCTTGGTCGTCGATGACGAGATCGAGGCGCTTGAGATCCTCTCCATGCACCTCGAAGGTGACGGCTATCGAGTGATGACGGCCACCTCCGGGATCGAAGGGCTGCGCCTGGCCTACGACCATCAGCCTGACGCAGTGATCCTGGATATCCGTATGCCGGGTATGGATGGCCGCGAGGTCTGTGCCCGCCTCAGAGACATCACCGATGCGGTGATCATCTTTGCCACCGTAGTAACCGAAAGCGATGAAACCGTCCGTGCGCTTCAGCTGGGTGCCGATGATTATGTGACAAAGCCCATTGAATACAGGGTTTTGGCCGCGCGGCTGGAAGCGCACCTCAGAAGACGTTCCAGTGGAGAACGCATCGTACCCGCGGCAGGTCCAATGGCAACTCCCTGGAAGATCGACGAAGAGCGCCGGGAAGTGGTCATCGATGATCGCCAGATCAAACTTACGCCAAAGGAATTCGAAGTCTTTCAAATGTTTATACAGCACCCCGATAAGGTGCTCAGCGCCGGAAAGATCCTCGCTATGGCCTGGGGGCCCGAGTACCTCGGCGATCAGGACCTTGTAAAGCAGTTTATCTACCGGCTGAGATCGAAGCTCGAGGTCGATCCCTCCAATCCGAAGATCATCGTGACCGTCCGGGGGGCCGGCTATTTGTTTGAACCGGATGCAGCTCCCGAATCGCCTCCCAAGCTTGAGGCGCACGAGAGACTCAAGCGCGATCGAGTGACTGATTTGCGGGAACGAGCACAGGAACGACTGCCGGCCTTGATCCCAACCGCCCTATCAATGGCCGATACAACACCCTCTGTCGAAAAACCGTCGGTCCGGAGCGTACGGGCCTGGTTCGCTGAATTGCCGAGGGTCAATGCGGCCTGGTTGGCGGCTCCGTTGGCTGTGGCGGTGTTGATTCTGGGGAGCGTTGTTGCGCAAGCCTCAGTCGCGGCCATCCCTGGAGACGGCACCTATCCATTTAAACTGCTGGTCGAACGTGCCCAACTCATGACCACCCTGGATGAGCAGCGGGCCTTGGAACTGCGGCTCGAGTTTGTACAGCGCAGGGTTGAGGAACTCACCAGTCTTGCCGAGACGGGTCGCACCGATCAAATCTCCAGCGCGGTCCAACGTTTTGAAGGAGAGGTCGATCAGACCATCCGCGTCATTCCTCGTGACGACGCATCCTCGCCACCCACCGCCCTCTTGGATATCGATCTGGAGATGCAACTTGAGGAGCTCACTGCCCTGCACGAGCAAT
>JBHIBY010000160.1:0-3298 GCA_046759305.1 Anaerolineales bacterium | reverse complement strand
GCGCGGTGGAACCACCACTCGCGCAGCACGCCCATCGGATTGCGTCTCTGGTAAAGGTAGGCTGTCCATCGGGCCTGACCGGAATCCTCTGGAGCTGGTCGGGATTGGACCTCGCCGCCGTAACGGAATTCGCTGGCGTTGCGCGGGCCGCAGTTGGGGCACTCAAGCAGGATCATGGTAAGGACCCTCGGCGGGGTGTGGCGGTTGGCCTCACCAAGCTTCGAGGTATGTCGTTCGAGTGCACAAGCAGGATCACCGGCCGGTTTCGTGATTCGCTGATATGGGCGCACCCAAGCGCTTGGCGGTGCGATCGGTTTGTCCTATCCCTCATCTGGCTCCTCAGTGGCCTACCGCGGCGGCGCCTTTCTCGCCAACGAGATCTAGTTCATCGAAACGGGAAAGGCGGAACGGTTGAAGCATCTGCGGTGTTTGATTAGTGGCGATGAGCTCCGCCATGCGCTTCCCGCTTGAGGGAGCGGCCTTGAATCCGTAGGTTCCCCATCCCACAACGACCAGAAATCCCTCCACAGGCGTGAACCCCATGATGGGGCTGTAGTCGGGGGTCATATCGCAGATCCCCGCCCACTGCCGGAGTATGCGCACATCCCCCAAGCTGGGAAGCAATTCAAGCATGTGTGCGGAGATGGATTCCAGGAAGCCGAGGGTCGAATCCATCGAGTAGGACTGATACGGATCGATGGCGGAGCCCATTACAAGCTCGCCACGATCGGATTGGCTGACATAAACGTGCAGCGACCCGGAAACGACAACCACGTCTAGAAACGGCTTCAGCGCCTCAGTGACGCAAGCCTGCAGTGGATGGCTCGTGACGGGCAATCGCACGCCGGCCATGTCGGAGATCAGTGTGCACCATCCGGCGGTAGCGTTCAGCACCGTTCCAGTTCGAACGTAACCGCGATTCGTTTGCACGCCGACCACCTTCCCCGACTGGACCTCAATATCGGTGACCTCCGTTTGCTGATGCAGATGAACGCCCCGTTGATCGGCGCTACGCGCGTAGCCCCATACCACCGCATCGTGCCGCATGATCCCGCCCGGCGGATGCCACAGCGCAGCCAGAATGGGATAGCGGGGATGATCGCTAAGATCCAAATGGGGACAAAGCTCGGCAATCTCGTCAGGCCAGATCAAGCGGCTGTTCACTCCCTGGATCTGGTTGACCTCCGCCCTCCAGCGCATGGTGCGTACGGCTCCGTCGCTGTGTGCCAGCGTAAGGTGACCGCGTTGGCTGAACATCACGTTGAAGTCGAGTTCGAGCGCCATCTGCTCGTAGAGCTTCAAGCTCTCATCGTAGAAGGCTACGCCCTCCGGCGTCAGGTAGTTAGACCGAACGATGGCGGTGTTGCGACCGCTACCGCCGCCGCCGAGATAGCCCTTCTCGAGGATCGCTACGTCGGTGATGCCGTGATCACGGGCTAGATAGTGCGCGGTCGCCAGCCCATGGACGCCGCCTCCCACGATCACTACATCGTACGAATCTTTGAGTTCGTGGCTGCGCCACATCCGCTTGAAGCTGCCATTCAGACCAGTGCGAAGGAGTTCGAACATCGGGACCTACTAGAGGATTGGCTCGGCCTTGTCGGTTTGGAGGGAAGAGGGATCACCGCTCTCGGCTTCAACATCTGAGCGTTCCGCGGCAAGACGATTGATCTCCTGGCGCAGGATCCACAGCCTCGCATCTCGAAGGATGGGGGCTTTGAAGCGTTGCTGCGCGACCGTTTCCAGATCGACCTCGCCATACACGAGCGCTTCGTCGTCAAAGGGAGCTTGCACGACGGTCTGTCCGCGTGGATCGATGATCGCCGATCCGCCCCAATAGATATGCTCTTCCTGAGGATCCTTTCGCACCCCAGCCCTATTCACGAAGATGGTGTAAAAGCCCATCATGCCGCTGTAAGCGTGAAGCATGTGGTCCCAGATGTTCGGGATGTCCAGATGCTCCTGGAGCGTACCGCGGGCGGTGGCGGAGGGAGAGATCACCAGTTCTGCACCGTCGAGGGCACCGATGTATGGAGCAGAGGCGTGCCACATATCGTTACACACCAGCACACACAGCCGCCCCAGGCGGCTGTCAAAAGCCTGCAGGTTGTTGCCAGGAACGTAGTGTTTGGCCTCTTCAAAGACCGAGTAGTTGACCAGGAAAAGCTTGCGATGGCGGTAGAGGAGCGAACCCTGGGAATAGTAGAAGGCCGAATTGTAGCGATTATAAAGATTGACTACTCCCCGCTCGGACAGTCCGATCACAATATCGATCTTACGGCTGGCATCGGCAATCGGCGTCAGCTCCTCTGCCTCGTGAGTGAGGCTGACATCCGGGATATCCGCACCGATCCGGTCTCCAGTGAGACCGAGCTCCGGGAATACGATCAGTTCGGCGCCGTCGCTGATGGCCTGCTGGATGCGTTCCAGGTGCCGCGCGATATTGGCCTCGAGATCACCGTCGATGGATTCAATTTGTGCAAGCGCTACGCGCATAGGTCATTCCTCCGCAGATGCCGAACCACTGAGCTCAGGGGGAAGCAGGATCTCAAATCGTTCCCGAATGGCCGCATCGATAGCGGGATCGAATGGATGGGGACGATGAGTTTCCAGAATCTCTCGCGCCCGTTGACGGGCTCGCTCCCGCATGTCTAGCGCTCCCGCCATTTCCCAGTCTTCTCGCCGGGAGCGATCTCCGGTATGAGGATAGTAGTACTCGCTGTGCATCAACTCCAGGCTTTGCTGGGTACCAAGATAGTGGCCTTCACCGCGACACACCTCATCGATCAGATCAACCGATAGCGTTTCGTCTGTGACCTCAATCCCTCGTACCATACGCATCACGCTACCATTGATGTCGTCGTCAATCACATACTGCTCGTAAGCGACCGTAAGCATGCTTTCGAGCAGCCCAGCGGAGTGGTGAATGAAGTTCGAGCCCGCCAGCGCAGCCGCCGCGCTAGTGAGGCCTTTTTCATACCCCGCCTGAATATCCGGCATCTTGCTGTCGGAGATGGCGGAAGAGTTGTAGATCGGAACCCCGTAGTAGTGCGCAAGCTGAGTCGAGGCAGCGTGCATCAATGCGAACTCTGGAGCGCCACCTACGTAGTTGCCTGTGCGTAGATCTGCCACCGAGGGGACGTAGCCCATCAGTACACGTGCGCCCGGACGGATCAGGTTGCACAGAACCAGGCCGCTGAGCTCCTCGGCATTGACCTGGACGAGCGAACCCGCAACGGAGGCGGGAGAGGTCGCGCCGGACTGTGGAGCACTCGATGTGGCGACCGGAATGTTCTGC
>JBHIBY010000159.1:0-3305 GCA_046759305.1 Anaerolineales bacterium | reverse complement strand
CGTCGCTCTCACGAAGAATCAAGAGCTTGTCACCATCCATCTTGATCTCGGTGCCGCCGTACTTCGCGAAAAGTACTTTGTCGCCGACCGAGACATCCATTTCAATGCGCTTGCCGTCGTCATCGCGGGCTCCGGGTCCCACCGACAGCACTTCCCCTTTCTGGGGTTTCTCCTTTGCAGTCTCGGGAAGTACGATTCCGCTGGGAGTCACCTCTTCATCTTCAAGAGGTTTGACGACCAGACGGTCACCTAACGGTTTCAGATTGAGCGACATATGAACTCTCCTATTGGTTTAAGTGCTCACAATGAGCCTAGACACAACACTTGCTAGTTAGCACTCGTGCGTTTCGAGTGCTAACTAGCGGCGCTAGTTTAACCGTATCAAATGGGGTTGTCAAGAAGTGAGACGGAATTCAGCCAGCGGGGCTCGGATCGATCAGCATGAGATTTTCAACCAGCTTTCGGCGCGGTGACGCTTTCGGGAATCTGAATAGGGGTCGGCCGGCGCACTGCGTTCAACAGCCTCGGGCGCAACGACGCTTTAGGAAATCGGATTCGGGCCTAACCCTCGCACAGGGCTCGACCCTCCGAGATGATGGCTGAAACGATCGGGTCCGTACCGTATCTGTTCTCCAATTCCAGAAAGACTCGCTCAGCTTCGTCACACGAAGCCTTATCAAGCGTCAGCACTGATCCGTAGGTGTAGTAATACTCCAAACTACTTGGATTCAACTCCAAGCCGTCCACACCCCGGGCGATGAATGCCTGTTCATCGTCCTCGCAATTCAGAATAGCGAGTGTGTCGCAAAGCAACCTGGCGTGCTCGAGGTCCGTGCATCCATCCACGGCGCATTTGAGCGTTTCCACGGCGTTCTCGTAGTTTCGAGCCTTGAAGTAGATGATGCCCAGGTAGCCAAGTAGCTCAGGATTCTCGGGCGAGATCTCCACCGCGGTTTCGAGATTGCGGGCCGCAATAAAGAACTGCCCGTCCTGAAGGTATGTACGGCCGATCGACCAGTATGGAATCGGATCCGCAATCCCGAGCTGACTGTTAATATTCGCGGCTTTAGAGAAGAATTTGAGCGCATTATCCATGTCGCGCAATCGTCGATAGTTAGCACCCATGCGGAGGTAGAGGAAGGTGAGGTTGGGGTTGATTCGCGTTGCCCGGTCGTAGGCCTGGATTGCATCCTCGTAGAATCCGTTGCTTTCCAGCACCGTCCCGTGCACGCGATGAACGTCCATGCTGGATGAATTCAGACCGAGGGCAGTCTGGATCGTATCGGCCGCCTCTGCATACCTCCGTTGATCGACATCCACCTCGGCCTCATATGCCAGCGCAAGCGCGCTGTCTGGCTGGAGAATCAGGGCGCGATTAGATGAAGCTTCCGCATCGGTGAAATACTGCTGTTGCTGACGCGGATCATCGTCTTCGACCGCCGCCAGCCAATCGTAGACCAAGGTCCGTACCGCCCACGCGAAACCGCTGTCCTCATTGATCTCGACCGCTCTATCGATCGAGTCTTGAGCCTCATGAAGCCGGTCTTTTTCATCCTCCCGAGTCGCGATCAGCGCGCTCGAGTAAGTCTGAACCCGGGCCAACTCCGCCAGAAGTTCAGCGTCCTGGGGTCGCATGAGCACTGCCTGCTCGTAGGCCTCAATAGAACGTTCCAGATCTCCGGCTGCGAAGTGCGCCTCGCCTTCTTCCTGGTGGGAAAGTGCGGTGCGTGTTGGGGTCGGGGTAGCCAAGAACAACGGCTCTACTCTACCGGCCTCAACCAGCCGGGTCAAAAGGATGCCGCCCGCGATCAACCCCACGAGAATCAAGATCCGCCAGGGGCGAGATCCTCCTCCCGCGCCACCAAACGGCATGCGGTTACCTTTCAACTGCATGGTGTTATTCCTGGGTTAGGCCTCTGTCTCTTCTGGGGGTTCGATCAGACCGCATTCGATCAGGATCGCCTCAGCATTGAAGGTGGCAATCTCGTTATCCGGAACGCCGGTAATTAGGGCCTCGGATAAATCGGAGGCCAGATCGCACCGGCCTTGCTTGGCCAGCGCCAAACCGTACATCGAGTAGGCATCGATCACCAATGGGTCACCGGGATCTAGCGGTAAACCCGCCACCTGAACCCCGGCCTGGTAAGAGCCTCCGTGAATGGCCAACGCGAGCGATTCTATTGCTGCATCGTAGTCGGCGTTCTTATAGTGCATTCTCCCCAAATCACCGTGAAGGCGGGAGCTGGATGGTTCCAAATCGACCGCGCTTTGGGCGTACTGGCTAGCTTTGCCAAATTCGCCGTCTCTAGCATAAGCCTGTGCGATCAACCTGAGGGGTATCACATCCAGGGGAGCCAGGGTGCTTGCACGATTGTAGCTAGCGATCGCAGATCGGGAATCCCCGTTGTTGAAGTACATGTTCCCCATGGCGATATGGATCAACGCCAGGTTCTGGTTGATGCGCAACGCATTTTGATAGGCATCGAAGGCCAGGTCGTAGTTTCCCGTTCTCTCCCATACATAACCCAGCGCACGTTGTGCCTCCAGCAGGTTTGGATCCAATTGAACCGCCAGCTGCGCTTGCTCGCCTGCCAGTTCGTAAGCGGTCACGTCCTCGTCGATCAGGACCTCGGCATAGTACGCTCGAACGAGCGCCGAGTTCGGATCAAGCTCAACAGCCCTCTCCACCTTCTGCAAGGCTTCAAGAATGTCAGCCGATTCCGGTTCGATCTGCGATTGGAAATCGAGCGCCCAACCCAGCACTGCGTTTGCGACAGCAGAATTGGGATTCAACAGGATTGCGTTGCTGGCGTTTGTGACGGCGTCTTCATACTTCCCTGCGAAGACCTGGATGCGGGCTAGCTCCGTGTAGTGATCCGATTCTTGAGGATCGATGGAGATTGCCTCCTGATACGCTTGCTCGGCTTGCGTCAGCTTGCCGGCCTGGAAGAGACTGTCGGCTTCTAAGATGATGGTGGCCGGGCTGCGGGTTGGAATGGGAGTGACAACGAACAACGGCGGCGTCTGAGGTACCACCACGCGTTCCACATAGATCACGCCTGCGATCAGCAGCAATAGGAATGCTACACGCCAGGGGTTCGTCCGGCGGGGACGTCGCTTCTTAGTGTTCCACTTGCTCCCGCTGAGATACATGGGAAGTGGTGCATCATACCATTCCGAAAATTTCAGCGTCAAGGACTCCTGTGCGGTTGACACTGTAGCGCGAGGAGTTTTAGCGGGCTCTAGCGGTGCACCCAGGATCCCAACTACAACTAAACATAACTGCGCCAAATCTTGGGGAGTGG
>JBHIBY010000158.1:0-3319 GCA_046759305.1 Anaerolineales bacterium | reverse complement strand
TTCCAATCGGGCTTCAATGCCAACCTGGCTACCATCCCAGCGCTGGTAGGCAAAGGTGACGCGATCTACTCAGATGAGCTGAACCACGCTAGCATCATCGACGGGTCCCGATTGTCTGGCGCTAAGATTATCCGCTTCCCGCACGCCGATGCTCAAGGTCTTCGGCAGTTTGTTGAGGAAGAACAAGGAGAGGAATACAAGCGCTCACTCATCATTACTGATGGGGTATTCAGCATGGATGGCGATGTCGCACCATTGGACGAGATCTATGCCGTCGCTCACGACTTTGACTATCTGCTGATGGTGGATGATGCGCATGGTGAGGGGGTGCTTGGAAACGGTGGCCGCGGGATCGTCGACCATTTTGACCTGCATGGCAAGGTCGATATCGAAGTAGGGACCCTCTCGAAAGCCTTCGGGGTGGTCGGGGGCGCAGTAACCGGCAATCAAGTGATCATCGACTGGCTTCGCCAGCGCGGTCGTCCATTTCTCTTCTCATCCGCTATGACGGCGCCTGACGTGGCAGCCTGCTTGGCTGCTATCGACCTGCTGGAAGAATCCTCAGCACTCGTCGATCAACTATGGGAAAACACGTCATATTTTCAAAGTCATATTGAGCAATTAGGCTTCGACACTGGACTCAGTTCGACACCTATCGTCCCCATCATGCTCGGAGAGGCGCCACTAGCACAGGCATTTAGTCGCCGTCTGTTCGAGGAGGACGTGTTCGCGATGGCGATCGGCTTCCCAACTGTCCCGCGCGGTAAGGCTCGTATTCGGGTCATGAACTCCGCTGCTCACTCCCGTAATGATCTCGATCAAGGGCTGGCGACCTTTGAACGGGTTGGAAAGGAATTGGGAGTAATATAGAGTTTGAGCTAGCTCGACGCAGATAATAAAAGAGCCCTAGCCAGGTTGTGATGGTTGCCAGCCTATCGCGGGCGGTGATCAATGAGGCCAGGGCTCGGACAATTATAGTGTAATTTGTGAGCTAGATCACGATCAGCGTTGTGGATACAGAATTGAGGATTGAACTGGGAGACTAAAACTGAAATCGAGGTTGATGCCGTACGATCTTACGCCTGTAGTTACTAACAAAGTCTTGGAGGCGACCTTCTAGCTCCAGGAACTCCTCTGAAGCAAGCCCTTTCTCGAGCGCCTCAGGTGTTTCCGCCATAAATCCAATCAACCGCAGTGGATAAGAACCATATGCCGTGTGCCATGCCTCACACATGGGTAGCCCCAAGTTTTCCATGGCAGGGATGAACTCGCCCAGCACGTAGCGAAAGTATTCTTCCCGTTGCTCGGGGAGTGGGTCGTAACTGAGTAAAACCTTCACGCCTAGCCCATTAACCTGCACGCGATTTTATCCTATAGCACTGGTCGAAGATATAAATCGTTTGATCTCCCCTTCCGGACCTCTTTGGTGTCCGTCGGCCACACTCCAGGGATCAGAGTTCCGCAATTCGGACAAGCCCCAGCGTCTGTTAAACGATAGGCGAGGATAACATATCCGGTTCGCTCGATCAGACAAGTGTTGCAGGAGGGGCAATACGTGTTCTCGTAGGTCTCAACCCTGCCAGGGAGGTTTCCTGCATAAACAAAGCGCAGGCCGGCCTCTTGTCCAATTTCGGCTGCCCGGATGAGGGCCATGGCGGATGTACTACCGGCGTCGGTCATCTTATAGTCCGGATGGAAGGCGGTAACGTGCCACGGAATATCAGGAGATATGGACGCAATGAAGCGGGCGGCATCCATGAGCTCATCGGTACTGTCATTAAATCCCGGAATGACCAATGTCACAACTTCGAGCCAGAAGCCCATTGCGTGGACCTGCTCCAGGCCGTCGAGCACATGCTGCAGCACCCCACCCAAGCGGCGGTACTGTTTGTCCTGCATGCTCTTTAGATCGATCTTGTACCCCGTGACGTAAGGCCTTAGGTAGTCGAGCACATCCGGGGTCGTATTGCCGTTGGAAATATAGAGGCAAGCAAGTCCCTCCTCATGCGCCTCCTGGAACACCTCTACCGCCCACTCCGAAGTAATCAATGGCTCGTTATAGGAGGATCCAATAGCCTTTGCTCCAATTCTGAGGCCGTGTTCAACCAGCTCACGTGCTGAGATCTGTCGCATTCCAGCGGCAGAGATATCAGCTGCAGGGTCTCGCATGGCTTGCGAAGTCACCCAATTCTGGCAATAACCACAATGGAAATCACATCCCAGCATCCCGAAGGTCAGCGTGTCGGAGCCAGGATAGAGATGAAAGAAGGGTTTCTTTTCAGTGGGATCACACTGAAGGGCGCCTACGTATCCCCAAGGGACCTGCAGACGCCCATCTTGATTGAACCTGACCTGGCAGATGCCTCTGCGACCTTCCCTGATCAGACATCGGTGGCCGCAAGCGTAACATCGGACCGCACCATCCTCCAAGGGCTCGTAAAGCTTTCCCTCGATTGAAAGCGGGTCTAGCAGATCCCCGAGGGTGCTGGTGCGCCTCATAGCGAAGTTCGCGGATTATATCACCCGGGTAGAATCGACCCATGCTTACCATCGCAGTGCAGGCAGGCGGTCAGTCGAGCAGGATGGGCCGCGATAAGGCACTCATCCCGCTGGGGGGAGTGCCGCTCATTGAGCACGTGCTGCGGCGATTGGACGGACTCGGTGATGATATTCTCATAACGACTAATCGACCGGACGAGTACGCGTTCCTGGGGAAACGGATGGCGGTGGATCGCCGACCAGGGGCAGGTGCACTCCACGGCTTGCTGACCGCGCTTGAGGCAGCCCAAGGTGAGCGGGTGTTGCTGGTGGGATGCGACATGCCCTTCATTAGCCGATCTCTTGTTGAGCACATGCTGAGTATTCCTACGGATGCCGAGGTGGTGATCCCCCGGCGCGGGGGGAAGCTACAGCCATTGCTCACGATCTATGCGAAGTCTTGTATCGATCCAGTCAGAGAGTCGCTGCAAGCAGGCGAGAAGCGTATGATCAGTTTCTTTCTACGCATCCAGGCATTTATCGTCGAGCAGGAAATCGTCGATTTGTATGATCCCGATGGACTGACTTTCTTCAACGCGAATACGCCTGAAGAATTAGAGCAAGCGGAGCAGCTGCTTAGCGAGCTGAGGCACTAGTCCGGGATCCAGAGGTTACTCCACCCGACCTTCTGGATCAACCACACGCTAGGGTCCATACGCCAGTTCGAGGGCTGCGTCGATGTCCAAAAGCAGGATTACAGGCGCCCCTGGGTGGCCACTTTCCCCTTTAAAGCACAGGCAGACATCTAGATGAGGGGGACACCCAGACGTCTGACTGTGCG
>JBHIBY010000157.1:0-3329 GCA_046759305.1 Anaerolineales bacterium | reverse complement strand
CAAACCTGCTGCGCATTTCGTCCAGGATCTCTGAGTCATAGCGGGAACTACCAGGCATGGGTGGAATTTCCACCCCGGTGGCCATGCGTATCACGTCGTAAAAAAGTTGTTTGTTCTCCGGCAAGGGTCCCGTTGTGAACAGCCTTCCGCCGGGTTTTAGCACCCTCCACATTTCGCCGATCGTGAGCGGGATGTCAGAGGAATAATAAATAGCGAAGCAACAGGACACCAGGTCGAATTGATCGTCCGGAAAGTCAAATTTTCGGTTGAAATCAAGCTCAACAATCTGTACCGACTCGCCCAATTCGGTGGCAAGTACCCTTGCTTCATTGAGCAGCTCAGCTGAGATATCTCCACCGACAATGCTGGCTTCGCCGTCCAGGTACTGATGAAAGGCAGCCAGCTGCTTACCTGAGCCGCATCCGACGTCAAGGATCCTAATCCCGCGCTCCGGTTTTAAGACTTCGAGCATCCAGGCGTCGATGTCCCGGCTTCCAAATTGGCCGTGGATGTCAATTCGAGTCTGCAGATCCTTATGTGTTTCCTGATATTCAACGGGCATGAAGCAAGTCCTCCTGAGTATCCAATCTTTCAAGCGAACTCCGCTCTCTCCTGAATCTTGCGGATAGCGCAAGCCAGCCGTATCCAGCCAGCAAGGCGAGATAGGGCTCGGCAGGAACACGAAATCGAGCTTGGCCTGCTGCGCCTGGAATTATCAGCAGGATCACCACACTTACTACAGCACTTGTGAACATTAGGCGTTCGAGCATATCGGGAGCGCGGAACGTGATGATACCTATCGCAGCCAGTCCGATGAGGACCAGACTGAACAGAAGGGAGTACACGTTTAGTGAGAATCTCATCCCACCGTCTGGGCCAGACCAATCGAGGGCATCACTTAACGCTTGCTCAACGGAACGCCGGCTCCCGTCGCCGAGTAGCCCGAACCCACTCCATGCATCACGATTGAGTACGAAACCCCACGTCCCGACTTCTGTTCCGGCCGCGGTGCGCGCCAGGCCAAGAGCTTGGGATTCCACAAATTCAAGTGGGTAGGCCCTGATAACGTTCAGGGTGAGCTGAAGTGTGCTGATCTCAAGATCCAGCAGTCCTACAGCGCTATTACGATCAATCCCCTCCCCGCGGGCTACCACGTGAGCGAGGTTGAACCCGATCCAAGTCTTGTTCGTGACCGTGGAAAAAGTAAACAATTCCTGTGCCCGCCAATTACGGTAGGCCCAGGGCAAGACCACAAAGAGTCCGGTAAGCAGCAGAACGAGCGACGCAATCAACGCTTTACGTCGGGTCGCGAACGCTTTACTGCTCAAGAATGTAGTGATCGACCAGGTAGGAATCAACATAAGCGCAATTGGCCGAATGTACGCAAGCAGCCCAAGCAAAATTCCGGCTGAGGACCCCCAGGCAGCCTTTGATCGTTTGGCAAATTTCAGGGTAGCCCATGCGATCAGCGCAATGGCCAAGCCAAAGAAGACCTCAGACATGACGGTGAGTGACCAAAGTGCTACATTCGGGCTCAACGCATATATCCAGGCGCCGGCTATCGCAGCTGCCGGCCTGTCAAGCTGGGATCCGATCGCGAGGATTATCAGGCAAGTAGCGCTCGACATGAGCAAGTTTACGAAGGTAATCCAGTAGGTCTCAGAGCCAAGTGCGACTCGTAAAGCCGCCAGCACGGCGGGATAAGCTGGGGGCCGTAGCAGCTCAGGCTCGAGGTCCCAAGGAAGCGTGTAGCGCCCCTCCTCCGCGAGCACAACCGAGAGATCTATGTAGTCCCCGGAATCAGCCAGGACTCCTCCGGTAGGATGCGTGACCGTAATGGCAACCAAGGAGAGACGAATCAGCAAGAATAAGTACAGCAAACGCTTCGCCAAGCGATACCAGCGTCCACTCGCAGATGGTTGAGCTTCGTTAGCTCGGCTCCTCGCGCTTGTGAGGGACTGTGAGGCGTCGGCAGACATCGATCTAGCCCTGACCAGCGTTCGCTTCCGGCAAGCCAACGACGAACGGACTTCCGTCGATCACCCCTTGTACGATCGCGCGTATCGCAACGGATCTTGATACTTGGTCGGCGGAGAATTCAGAAAGAGAAACCATGCCCGGTGCATGCGGATACTCGGCCAAAAACTCCGAGAAATCGAGCGAAGCAAAATAGAGCTCGTGGTAGAGGAAACTCCGCCCCTGGTCGTAATCCTGCATTTGTTCGGCACCCCGGTCGTCCGTTAGCAGGGCCTCAAGTAGATCCGTATATTCCGCCCGGCCAGCTGGTGCGATCACGGCACCGCTGTCACTGAATCGGGCTCGCCCTCCAAGAAGAACCGGCTTTCCCATAATCGCTGCCTCAAGACCGATGGATGAGTTGTAGGTCAGGATGATTTCCGATCGTTCGATGAGCTCGTAACTATCGACGAGATCGCTCGGGCCGATAAACAATACATTCGGCTTCTGTCTTAGCCCGGATGAGTCAAACCAATCCGCCACGCTCTCGCGGCTGGCCTTACCGATGCGATCCTCGTCTGGATGTGCACGGATGACAAACAGTGACTCTGGGTGAGAGGTGATTTGCGGCTTTAACTCATCAAGCCAAGCAAACATATCGGGGAAGATCACGTTAGCGTGCACCTGGCTGGTATCAAACACCACGTTTGTAAAAACGGTGACAGTCCGTCGGTGGTTGCTAATTGCATCCATTATGCGCTGCGGGAGCGACTGCATGTCAGGCCAGAATTCGATTCCGGCCATCGAGAATTTGCCTGATCGGCGAGCGGTCAGATAGCGCTCAAGCCGCTCGTCCTCTTGTGGAGTCAGCAGCGTCAATTGGAATCGATCCAGATCACGAAATGTAGCGTCCGCGTGCGAGAAGTAAGCCGAATACGGTTGGAGCCCGACCTCATGGGTGATCACCGGCACGCCGCTCCGCCGCGCAACAGCGCGGGCCACCGCTTCCGGGTAGAACATTCCGTTAAACACCATAAAAGCGCGTGGACTATGTTCCTCGATCAGTGTCTCAAACCGAGCAGCAAGGCTCGCCGCAGAGGCCAAATACTTTCGATAGACCAACCGAGTGGGCTCGTCGTCAGGGATGTGATGCCTACGCAATGCCCAACGCAACCCGGGAAGGCACAACTCACCCAGCGGCAGCCCCTTGTACTGCCAAGACTTAAGCCCTTCCAAGTCCTGAGCTGATATCTGCTTGGCCGCATCGTTTTGTATCGAAAAATCGCGCGTAAGGTGAAGCACGCGATCCGTGGGAAGAAAGGCTTCACTACGGTCGATACATTTGCAGCACGGAGGTGGGGACTCGAGGTGGT
>JBHIBY010000156.1:0-3337 GCA_046759305.1 Anaerolineales bacterium | reverse complement strand
ATGGATGAAGGGGAATCCTGCCTGGCTACTTTCAACCTGGAGCATCTACTCGAGTACGGTGTTCAGCTAGCAGTGTTTCCAGGCAGATCAGCGACCGAGAGCCAAAAGCTCTCGATCGACTTGAACACTTCCACGAATTGGTCCAAGTCCACCGGCTTGCGAATGAAGCAATTGGCCTGCAGGTCATACGAGAGGTGAATGTCTTCATCGTCTCTTGAGTTTGTCATAACGATCAAGGGGATGCACTTCAGTGTCCGGTCGGTCTTGATCTCGGCCAGTATTTCAAGGCCATCCCTTCTGGGCAAGAGCAGATCAAGCAAGATGAGATCCGGGCGAGGCGCATCTCTGTGCCACCCCTCCTGGCGCAAGAAAGCCAAGGCTTCCGGTCCATCGAAAGCCAGGTGGAGCTTCTTAGGCGCCTCAAGCATCTTCAAAGCTTCATGCGTCAGGCGTACGGCTCCGGGGTCGTCTTCTATCAAAAGGATTTCGAATGGGCGGCCGTTCTCGCCAATCTTCATGGCTCCTCCAAACTCGATGGTCCGCGCGTAGGGATCATGGCCCATGTCGAGCATGTGCTCTCTGTGATCTGTGGCCGCAAGAAAACAGTTTCAGCTCGTGGATAGCCAATCATGATCACGTTTCTTCGATTCGCCTGCGCTGAAGAGAAAAATCCTCATTCCTGCATGGCTGGCATCGTGAAGTAAAAGGTCGAGCCTTTGCCCAGCTCCGATTCGACCCATATGCGGCCGCCATGCCGCTCGACGATTCTCCTGCTGATTGCCAAGCCGATGCCGGCTCCGGGCACATCTTCTTGATGGTGCGAGCGCTGGAAGAGGCCGAAGATGCTCTCAGAGTCCCTGGGGTCAATCCCGATGCCGTTGTCGCTCACCGAAAACAGCCAGTCTCCATCCTTCCGGTCAGCGCCCACATGGATCTCCAGGGCTTCCTCTTTCCGGCATTTGATGGCGTTGCTCACCAGGTTCTGAAACAATTGGACTAACTGTCCTTCGTCGGCCCGGAGGGTAGGCAGGCTGTCATGGGTCACCGAGGCGCGGTTCTCAATGATCGCAAGCTGCAGATTGGTGAGCGCCCGCTCAAGAGCCAGCTCAGAATCGGTACCCTCCAATTCCTTTCCGTGTGTATCTACTCTCGAGTAGTCCAGCAGACTGTTGATCAGGACCTTCATCCGATCTGCACCATCTATCGCGTAGTGAATGAATTCGTTGGCGTCCTCATCCAAGCCATCCTTGTAGCGGCGCTCCAGGAGCCGTAGGTAGCTGGATACCATACGCAGCGGTTCCTGCAAGTCGTGGGAGGCCAGATAGGCGAATTGCTCGAGATCGCGATTAGATCGTTCCAGCTCCGATTTGGCGCTCTCGAGCGCCTCGGCCGCTTGCTTGCGTTCGGATATATCCCGCACTACCACAAGTATGATCTCCTCATCGCCAATCGTTTGGAGCCGAGTCGTGATTTCGACTGGGAAGTGCTCGCCATTGGCACGCAGGTTGATGGTTTCCACCGGTCTGTCAGGTATCTCAGCAGCCGGTGAGTCGCCTGGCACAATGGCTAATTGACCCGTTGGGACTAGGTCGCCGACCGTCTTGGTCAGCAGTTCCTGCTTGCTCCAGCCGAACATTTCGCAGGCTCGATGATTGACATCCAGGATTTCGCCCGCCAGGCTCTCCACGAATATTGCCTCGTGCACGCCTTCGAAGATGCTCCTGAAGCTCTCTTCAGATCGGCGTAATGATTGCTCCACTCGCCTCATTTCAGTGATATCCGTGACAACTGCCAAGGCTTCCGTGTATCGGCCATCTTCGTCGGTCAACGGGGAGGCGGAGACGAGCGTGGTCCGGCACTCTCCATCTTTTCGCTCGATGACAATTTCGTAGTGGCTCTGGATTCCTGACTGCCTCATCAGGCTCTCCTTTTGGATTCTGGCAAACTCATCTTCAGTCATGAACTGGCGCAAGGACATTCCCAGAAGCTCGTCTTCACCATATTGAAGAAGGTCTGCGAAAGCCTGGTTGACGTAAGTTAGGCGCTCTTCCGGACCCACGATTGCGATGCCGGCGAACGCCGATTCCGCCACCGCGCGATAGCGCTCTTCACTTTCTCTAAGCGCTTCCTCCATCCGTTTTCGCTCAGTGAGTTCCTGTTTGAGTGGCTCGCGCAGATCGCGCACCCGGCCCACGAGCGCGCCGATCAGGACTAAGATGCCATGGCCAAACAAGCTGGGTGGCAGGAACGCATCAGTCGCCGGCCTCCCATCCAGGGCAATCAAAAGCGCGTGAAGTGGCAGATGGAACAATCCGGCAAGCATCCCGCCCAGCAACCCCAAGGCCAAGCCCGCCACTGCTACGGGAAGCGCGACCATCATGTCCGCCCCGGCCCCGAGCTGACGGTGGAGCGGAATATACGCCACCGAGTGGGTGATGAAGGCAGCCAAGGTGATTGCAAGTCGAACCTGAGGTGAAGAATCACCCGAGAGTGCTCTCGCTATGACCGTCGGGAGCAGTTCTTTCACTCTCCGCACACTGCCAAGTCGCATGCTTCTTTTTGCCAAAGATCTTGGAAACCTATCGAGACGGGACGGTTTGACAGCAGGCGGGGACCGAACCTGGATCAAAAGACCGGGTCAAGAGCGCTTAAGCTGCCGGCTGATGACCGCTACCAAGTTCTTCCCTTCGACGGGTTTACGCAGGAACGCGTCCCCGCCGGCCAAGCTGACCCGCTGTGGCAGATCTGCTTCCTCGCGAGCGCTGACCACGATCACCGGCAGTTTGGATGCTCTTGGCATCATTCGCAGGCGACGTAAGGTCTCGAAACCATCCATCTCAGGCATCATCAAATCCAGCAGCACCAGATCAATCCCATCCCTGCTAATCAGGTCCAGTGCCTGCTGGCCGCTGGAGGCCACCAGCGCCTCGTGCCCATGAAACTCGACCGCCTGGCTTAAAATCTCCGCCATCGAACGGCTGTCATCGACAATCAGGATGCGGGCCAATACATCAAACCTTGAGAGCCATGGCTGTGCGTACCACTCTGGCGACGTTTTCTGTGGTGAAGGGCTTATGAAGCCAGGTCACTTGCTGTTGATTCAACAACTCTCTGGTTTCCGAACCCAGAGGATATCCGGTCATCAAGGCGAGCCTGGCTTCTGGCCGTCTCGCTTTCAACGCGTGGAACAGATCCCAGCCGCCCATGTCGGGCATTACTACATCACTCAGGACCAAATCGATCTCGGACCCCCGCCGTTCGCAAATTCCCAATGCTTCCTTGCCGTTGGAGGCATGCAGCACCCGGTAGTTCAATGCTTGCAGGGTCTCGCCGATTG
>JBHIBY010000155.1:0-3372 GCA_046759305.1 Anaerolineales bacterium | reverse complement strand
AGTGGAGCTGCGATCTGGAACAGGGCTCGCTTGAGATCCCGGTTGCCTCGTCTGGACATCTTCGTCCGATCGATCGTCTGCGAGGTCTCCAACCCGGCGAAGTAGCCGGTGTAGGCCACATACTGACGATAATTCCGAAAGCGATGGACGTCGCCGGTGGCAGCCAGGATCAGCCCCACAGTAGCTGGCCCTGCATAAGGAACCTCGGCAATCCACCGATAATCTTCGCGCTGGGTCACGAGGGTTTCAACTTGCTTATCTAATGCGGCATCGGCTTTGAAATTCGCCAGCAGGAAGTCCGTCACCCACCCCAGCCGCCAGGCACGCTGTGGATCCGGTAGCAGCCCAGAGCTCTCCCGAGCCAGGGCCTGCAAATCATCCACGCGGTGCGCATGGTGGTACGCCCGAGCCTGCCATAGAACGACTCTTACCTCCTCCGCAGACGCAGCCGCAAGTTGCGCAGGCGTCTGGTAAACATCGATCAAACGCACCGGGGCAATGCTGGGGGTGAAGAAGGTCTTCAGCTCCGGAAACACCACCGCCATCAACTGAGAAAGCTGATTGCGAGCCCGAGAGATCATCGTTTTCAACCGCCAGCTGTCCCGGCACAGCGCCAGCAGATCCGCATCTTCGGGTTCGGCCAAGGTCAAAGAGCGCAGGGTGAACTCTTCCCCAACGGCTTCGTGGAGATAGGCGATGCGCGCCATCACACGCGCCTCAATCTCGTCGGTCTTAGGAACATACCCCATGATTTTCTCGCGCATGTGGCGGGTGGTGGCATTCTCGATCAGCCACATGGGATAGCCTTGATCCAGCAAATACTGGAACAGCGCAGCTCCATAGAAACCGCCAGTAGGCTCGCAGATCCCCAAGAAGGCTCCATGGTCTGTGCTAAAACCCTCCAGGTACGCCTGCAGCTTGTCCAGCCCAGCACGCGTGCTAGCAAAGTGAAGACAAGGCGTTCGCTTCCAGCGCTCTCCTTCCCGAGCGAAGCTGTGCAGCGAGATCGCCACCGCCACATGCTCCTTATAACCCACGTCGATGCCCAGGTAATAGCGTTCCGGAAGGTTTTCCATCAGCCTTGCTAGAAGGGTCATCGCCATGTTCTTCCTCCGCATATCGGTCGGGGCCGGTGACCAGACCACCTAAAGTACGTACAGGGGTCGCCCAACGGCGCGCCCAATGGTTTCTAGCAAGGCTACCCTGGCCCCGGCCCCGTCGATGCTTGCGCCGCTGGGCCTCCTCAGGGGCTTACCTGAGTCGCAAGGGACTGAAAGTGACGGCGACCGCCAATCCGCCAAACATTACGTATATGGGTCACCAGGTGCCCTACTGGTCTTAGCAGTGGTCTGAGCCGCGCCCTGCATCTTACGAAGGGCCAGGCTCGTGGGTTGGCGACGCCCAACATTGGCTACATGGGTCACTGTGTGCCCAAACTCGCTGTTATGGGTCGCCGCCGTCACTTTTCCTAGGCTTTGTCCTTGGTTCTCGAGCGTCATTCAGTTATTAAGGTGCAACGTCTTTCTGGCCAGACGTCTTCTTATGGGCTTATCCTAGCCCGCATTTGGAAGCTCTTCTAGAAGTATTCGTAGAGCGTAGGGGGTTCCCTCTAGACCATTGGTTAGGCTACCATCGTGATCCTCCACCTCTGGATATGGTTACCTGAGCCGGGCTTCGTGGCGCAATAACGGCCCGCTCGATCGAATAGCAATCATGCTTATTGCTATCCGATGGTACTACTCCAACTTACACCGCATTCGCTCCATGAAACGGCAGCATTCCTCGAGATTACACAGAGGATCTTCCGCCAATTGGGCAGATCATCCACATTCAGAGATGTGAAGATGTGGGGCGAAGTCGCCCACCTAGGAGGTGCTCTTAATGGCAGGTAGCTACCATCAAGCAGTGGCAGGCATCTGAGGGCTACCACCGAGATGAGATATCGAGTGAGCGAGGGAATGAACAAGCGGCCAGCGGCCGCTTGTTCAACAGAAAACTCTGCGGCTAGGTCGCGTCGGTGAAACTGCCGGAATTTAGGCCTGAGTCCGCTCCTCAACAGGACCCCGCGTGATCTCGGTTACATCCTCCATGACATTGAATTGCTTTACGCTGAAATCACTTAGCGCCGGATGACCCGTCACCTTAGCGGCAAGCGGTCCTTCGAGGAAGGAGCTCACGGCCGCCTCGTCTTCGAACAGATAGATCCCACCAGCCTCGCTCTCGCCTTCGTTTATCATCCAGATCTTCCATCGCAGGCCTGGAACGGCCGCGAAATCGTTGGCAAGAGGAGATACGGACTGCTCGTACTCGCTCCCTGATACACTGAACTTGAAATTGAGCTGCATAATCCTTGCGGACATGATTGGTCCTCCCTCCAGCTGGATGCTGGCGGATAAATCGAGCAGACTGAGAATAAATCCAGTCACGTCGATTAGGCGGGTTGGAATTGAACCGTCTTGCCTACATCTCCTTCCTCCCTGAACTCACCCGTAGGGCGAAACAGCGGGCAGTTTCTACCTGGCGGCTACTCGTCATAACTTTCTAATTGGTGTCTTATGAGGAATTCTCCACCTATCTCAATGTTTTCGAAGAAGCTGGGAAATCCCTGGAAACAAGGAAACCCGACATCTTCTCAAGTCGGGCTTGCATGCTCTCATGGGGGTGTGTGGCTTCCCCCGACGCCACGGCCTACGCTCACTATCAGCCGGCTATTGAATTGACTATTCCATACTACATGATTTGAATTGCGGTTTCAATCGGCAGCCAGAACGCAACAGTCTGTTCTCCTCGGTTTCGGCATGGATGGCTAGATCCCTAGCTACCCCTGCCACATCCTGACAATCTCCAAATTACCTGAATAGTTGAGGGAACGCCTGATCAATTCCCGCATTCGCATGAGATAAGGCCGGGTCCGCTTCGGCGAGTGGTTAGGCGGCGACGAACATCGCCCGTTTATCCGCCTGTTCCCCACAGTTCTCTGAGCAAATCCAGGTGTTCTTTATCAACGTCGGATATCAAACCAACATCCTCAAGTTCATCTGGTTCGCGACGTACGCCTATTTGTATCTGCTCCCCTGGATCAGGTTTTAGAACGGCAGTCTGAAGGACCGAATACGTCTGGATTTCCTGGCCATCAACGGTCAGGATGACATCCCCGCTACGCAATCCCGCGTTAGCGGCGGCACTGCCCTTCCTGGGTGGATGAACATGGACTCCTTCGTCGACTGCGATAGGTCCCGCCTCAGCCCAGGCATCACTCAGTATGGTCCGGCTTGACACAGCACATAGGCATATACCTAGACCACAGGACGGGCAGATGCACTGACATTCGAGACCTTCATGGTCCAGTTCCCATACCACAACATCATGAAG
>JBHIBY010000154.1:0-3409 GCA_046759305.1 Anaerolineales bacterium | reverse complement strand
CGCCTAACTATTATTGGGTGGATACTACCCGCATAATCTCCAATCTAAGAACATTATGCTGGGATTGTCCGGATAACATCACCTTAGAATCGCGCTTTCTTCCATACTACTTTACCTATATAGACTGAGCAGAGCACTTACTGGCCAACGTGCCATTCTCGAATGCTCTTTGAAAGAAAAACGCCCCATCAGGGGCATTCGAACAGCGAAGGCCATAGGTTTTTGTCGGCGGATCGAGTCAGGGATCGAGTGGGCGGCAGAGCGATCCACCTCTACCGGCCTGGACCGCCTCCAGGAATGCGACGAATTGCCCGACAGTCCACCGATAGGCTTCGATGGTTCGCGGGGACTCGACCACCCTGCTACGAGGAAGCTATGCCAGATGTCGAGAAGCTCTGTAAGGTGTGGTGGTCGTTCGAGGAAAAGACGGCGCTCGGATTGAGGAAGGTGCTCGCGGAATCGATCAGGTGCTCTGTCATGTATGCCTCATTGTGACAGATTACTCATCACCCGCTTATCTATCTACGAGCACCTCCGCTTGAGCGCGCCTAGTAGGATTCGAACCTACGACCTTCGACTCCGCAAGCCGACGCTCTATCCAGCTGAGCTATAGGCGCAGGACCCCGGTGGAGTACTCCTTCTTTTGCCTTGTGAACCGAGGCGGGGAGGGAGGGATTTGAACCCTCGGTTGAGGTTTGTGCCCCAACAACCGCTTAGCAGGCGGTCCCGATCAGCCAGACTCCGGCACCTCCCCATTTCAGGCGGAGGGAGAGGGATTCGAACCCCCGGTAGGTTGCCCTACAGCGGTTTTCAAGACCGCCGCCTTCGTCCACTCGGCCATCCCTCCGGGTTTCCGGCTCCCCTTCCAGGGCGCCCGGATTTTACCATGCGCGCCCTTTTCGCCCTTGGTCGCTATCGTACACCATCGCGAGGAACTAATCATGCGACTTCCCAGATTTGATAAAGACCTAATCGGCCATTTTCTCCATCAGAACGGTATTCTTGGGCCACCCGGTAGCCGCCATCCTCCGCAAGTCTATTGAGCTCTTCCTCCGTGTAGTGGTGAACGTAACGCACCCCGCTGCCACCTTCACGCCAATCGACCAAATAGTCTCCCTCGTCAACTTCATCTTCCCCCAAATCCACGGTCTCCCATGGCACAATCCGATCTTGGAGACGCGGGCTAGCCAGAAAGTCCCACACGGAGATCGCCACGCGGCCGTCGGCACTCAAGAGCGCTTTGATTGCATCAACAGTCGATCTGCGAAGATCTGAGGTCGGCAAATGGTGCAACACAGCGAAGGCGAATGCCCAGTCGAACTGGGTCGAGTTTCCGGCACCATCAAGCCCTGAAGCCGTGCTTGCAGAAAGCAGAGTTTGCGCAGTCTTGGACCACTGCTCATCGTCGAGGTCGGCCAATTCGAACTGGTAGCGCGGCGGCTGCAACTGCTCAGAGATCGATTCCAAGAGCGGGCGGCTTGCGTCCAACCCCACATACCGTCCCGAAAATCCGCGCTCCCAGAGTTCCTCGGCCAAGACACCATGTGCGCAGCCGAGATCAAGCACGTTCGCGTCTAACCGGACTGACTCAAGTGCCCGAACAACACCCGGCTGCAGGCGCCCACGGGTGGCCCGAAAGGGCTCGGCAAAGCTCTGATAGAATCCGCGGTTGATGGTCAGGAGACGTTCGACGATTTCACTTTGCACGAGTACCTCACGGGGCACAAGCGGATTATAGCGGTGACCCAGGACTGGTCCAAAGCCCGCAAGTACACGCCCGCGAAGCTCAGCCTGGCACGCGAGATTCTCGAGGATGTACGCGCCGGCCAGAAAGTCTCAAAGGCCGTGCGTGCGCACCCGCTGCCGGAGGGGGGCTACGTTGGCAAGCACGTGCTCGTGCACACCTACCGGGAGCTGACCGAGGCCGGCACATGGGAGTTCGAAGCGCAGGTGCTGCGCCGCATTCGCATGAAACCCACTCGGACGCTATCCGGTGTAACGACCGTCACCGTACTCACGAAGCCCTATCCATGTCCTGGAAAATGCATCTTCTGTCCCACCGACGTGCGCATGCCCAAGTCGTATCTGCCGGACGAACCTGGAGCGATGCGTGCACTCCATCATGAGTTTGATCCATTCGACCAGACGGTAGCCAGGTTGGCCGCATTGGAAGCCATCGGGCACCCAACGGACAAAGTCGAGTTGCTGATACTGGGAGGGACCTGGAGCTCCTACCGTGCGGACTACCAGGAGTGGTTCATCCAGCGCTGCCTGGATGCCATGAATGGATTTGAGTCATCCACTCTCATCGAGGCTCAAGAGGCCAACGAGGGAGCGGGACACAAGAACGTTGGATTGGTTATCGAGACCCGCCCAGATCACGTGTCTCTCACCGAAATCGCTCGATTGCGGGCGCTGGGCGTCACAAAGGTCCAGCTTGGAGCCCAGAGCCTCGACGACCGAATCCTTGAATTGAACGCACGCGGCCACACGGTGGCAGAGACCCGAAGGGCCGTGCGATTGCTCCGTGCAGCGGGATTCAAGATCGTCCTGCATTGGATGCCGAACCTGCTGGGCTCCACGCCCAAATTGGATCGCCGCGACTTCGGGCAACTCTGGGACGATCCAGACCTGCGGCCGGATGAGATCAAGATCTACCCCTGCCAGTTGCTTGAGAATGCCGAGCTTTATGAGTATTGGGAGCGGGGAGAATACGGGCCCTACTCAACCGACGAGCTGATTGAGCTGATCGCCGACATCAAGCCTGCGATCCCCGAATACTGCCGCGTCAACCGGGTGATCCGGGATATTCCTTCCACCAATGTGGTGGACGGGAACAAGCGAACCAGCTTGCGGCAGGATATTCATGACGAGATGAGGCTGCGCGGTACACGCTGCCGCTGCATTCGCTGCCGCGAAGTTCGTGGCGAGATGGTGGAATGGAGCTCAATGCAGCTTGAGGACTTCTCCTACGAAGCAGGTGGGGGGGAGGAACACTTCCTCACATCCACCACAGGCGCCGATCGGCTGGCTGGCTTTTTGCGGCTCAGCCTGCCCGGCCCAGGCTCTCCGAGCATAGATCTGCGCGATCTCGGGCAGGCGGCGATCGTGCGTGAGGTCCATGTTTGTGGTCAGTCGCTTGAGGTCGGGGCGGACCAGTCCGGAGCCGCCCAGCATATCGGGCTAGGCACCCGCCTCATGATGGAAGCCGAGGCTCTATCCCGTCGCAGTGGATTCCGTAGGCTGGCAGTGATTTCGGCACTGGGCACACGGGGCTACTATCGGAAGCTCGGCTATGAGCTGGGCGAGACCTACATGGTCAAGTGGCTTTGAACCGAGGACGGCCCCTGATTGAAAATCCGGTTTAAACAATCCGGGGCAGCTGAGTCATCAGCTGCCCCATCCGGTT
>JBHIBY010000153.1:0-3481 GCA_046759305.1 Anaerolineales bacterium | reverse complement strand
AAGCTGAGCATCCCATGGAGCAACGTCTTGTCGAAGTCGATGTTGCGCAGTAACGTCTCAGCCTGTTGTTCCAGTCTGAGGCCGAACGCGCCCAATAGGTTTAGCATCAGTGACATCGCAAGGGCGATGACCATGACGCCGATAGTGACCGGCAGGCCAATGTAGCGGAAATTGATATAGCTAAATACCGCCGTCAGCGTGATGAGAATCGCAAGAATGTTAATCAGGTCCATGTTAGACCGTCGCAGGATCTGTCAGTCCGAATTCCCGGATCAATTTGAAAAGCTTTTGGCTCGCCCCTCTTCCGAGGTCAAACGTCCTCCTATCCCCTCAGATCAATATCATGCCCCACACGAACAAGACGCTACCTATCACGAACCGCAAACCACACTTGGCTTTCCACTCCTTTGGGGTTGCCCTGATGTGATCCGGATTCTCTTTGAGCTTCTCAGGGAAAAAAGCGATAAGAACCCCCTTGTAAATTAGGGGAGCGCCCAAGATGACGAGTATCCAATCCACGGTTTGATCAGGTGGGACGCTGCTTCCAATGCAAATAATTCCCCAGGTAAACAGAATGCTGCCAATGAGCGGTAAGCGGAAAGGTCTTTCGGCTCGTGAAGCTGGCTCGAGAAATTCGTACGTATTTGGTCTGAAAAACCCAATCCACGCTTCTATTAAGAACAAAACGCCGCAACCCATCACCAAAAAAGACGTCCACCCGTTCAAGCCTGGCGTCCTCCCTCTTCTTTGACCGGGTTCCTCAAATGGTCCTGGAGCCCCACACGATATGCCTGGCAGAGCCAAGACCTCACTTCGTCATCGATGTCGGCCGGAGAGGATACACGGAAATGGTGGACGTGACTGTGTCGCGAGAGGGACTCGATTCGAGCGAAGCGGGGATTATTTGATCGCCGAGAAAGAATCACGTAGCAATCGATCCAGTGCCGCCTGACCATGATATCCGCGAAGGTGATCCTGGCCTGGAAGCCGATTCGGGTCTTGATGGGTACCAACGTGATTGGTCCACAGCCACGCACTGCTCGCACGAAGCGCTGGTAAACCGAGATTATTGAAGCATCCTTTCCCTCAAGATGTCTGTCAACTGAGAACCGACCACACGAATGCCATTGATTGCGGTTGACGAACTTTCGGTCGCACTTGGGACACCGCCAAAGCGGACGTCTCGGACCACCTCTCTTCGATCTTTTCGATCTCATTTTTCTCGGGCGTCCATGAGCACGCACGGGCGATCCAGGAGTAGCCTCACGAAGACCCTAGAGAGAACCAGGGCCTTCCACGCCAGGACCGCCCGGCCACGAGACCCACGACGAAAGCCGCCCCCAGTAAAGCCACATCGGAGGTCGAAACAGCCGCGGACAACATCGAAGACCGCTGCGGACACACCACGCGAGCCAGCTCCTGAGTGCTAATCTGCGTCATCTGTGGAATCTGTTCAATGCCATAGACGCAAATTTCACCCGTCGGAAGGGCACAGAACCGTTCGGGTGGACATCGGGTCAGGATCTGCTGCTCGACCCCCTCGCCACAGCGAGCCCCTGCCCCCCGGAGGACCTGCATGGTCACCTCAGGGTACTTGGAAATCTGCTCTGGCATGACACGACTCCTATCCAAGTACAAGTCTCATCAGTTGCACCAACTCCTTACCTGCTAACGAGGAACATCGCTACCAAACCGAAAACAATGCCTACACCTTGCTTCAGAGTGATCGGTTCATTCAAAACAAGAATTGCCAGTAAGATACTTATGACCGGATACAGTGCTGTTAAAGTAGCTATGAGTGACACAGGACCTTTCGATACTGCAACAAGGAAGAAAAGCGCTCCTAGGAAACCTAGGACTCCAGTTGTGATTCCCAGGGCAACGCCCTTCGGGTGCACGTCAGGTCGAAAATGCACCGAGTATAGAACGATCGCTGCAACAATGATGCCACCTAATACTTCGTAGATCACTGCGCTCCTCGCGCTAATATATTTGACCGTAATCTTGGGAATAAAGCTCCACAAACCCCAGACAAAAAAAGCTCCGAATGCGGGCAATGTCCACTCTTTCACCGCAACCTCCATTGTATTGACCTGTGTAACTTCGCCACTCAACCCAAAGAGAGAGAAAGAGGTTAGCCTGCAGCGTGTTGCTCGACCGCCGCCTTCAGCACCTCGCGGGCCCATTGCTTCAATGTGGTCGGTGTCGTTGTCTCTTGGGTGCGCGGCTCAGCCGACTTTACAAGGCCGCTGTTGATGGCGTCATACATCTCGTTCAGCGCGTCGATCGTACCCCGGGGCATGCCCATCGCCGCCATCGCCTGAGCGAACTGCGCCGAATCGATCAAGACATACGAGATCTGGCGTTCAAGCGCCTCACTCATGATTTTCGCCGCCTGCTCGAGACTGAGATCGGCCGGGCCATGGATTCCTTGAATTTGAATCCCACTCCAGTTTAACGCCAAAAGGCGGCGGGCAGCGACATCGGCGATGTCGCGAGTTGCAACCATTGACATTGAGATCGACGGCTCGACTCTTTCGTAGATACGGCCCTCTCTGGCAATGCTGTCGATTGAAAAGAGAAAATTCTCAAAGAAGGAGCCCGGGCGCAGGTGGACGATATTTTCTGCCGTTTCGTTGAGGACGTTTTCGACGTGGTGGAGTCCGCTAATCACACCGGCCCCTTCCGCGATCTGGGCTCCTGAGCTGGAGAGATTTACGACATGCGGGATGCGGTTGACCTTGATTGCCGCGGCCCCGACACGGCCAATGCCGAGCTGAAACGCACGCGGATCCGCGGTGAATGCCGGCGGAACAAGCCAGAAGAGCGCCTGAGCATCCTTTGTGGCATCGATGACGAACCCCTCATCCTCCAGCGAACCCCGGCACACCTTTGCCCCGCGCTTGGCAAAGTGCTCGACCTTTCCCGGATCGCGTGCAATGAGGGTCACGTCGGCCCCTGCCTCTAGTAGGCGATCGGCGACAACGGATCCGATGTTGCCAGTAGGAGCCGTAACGACCGTGGTCATCATGAGCCTCCTGTCACTGGTTTGTCAATTATAAGGCGATGATACAACCATTACTCTCGTGCCTCACGCCAGGCGGTAGGGACGCGCACAGCTAAAAGCTCTGCACGTGCACACTCCTCTTCCCTGGCATAGAGCGAACAGGAAACGACCGTCTTTTTCCCCTTCGTCTCCTTGACTCGTGCTCGCAGAATGACAGGTTCATGAATGGGAGTTGGGTTCAGATATGAAATCTGCAACGACGCAGTCGCGTACCAGATAGAGGGCTCTGTATTCATCGCCCGCCCCTCTGCCCGGTAGGCAGCAGCAATGGCCGTACAAATGCAGTGACAGTCGATTACGGTAGCGATGATTCCGCCATTCAGGATATGCGAGGGACCTGCCATATGATGCTCCTCGGGCTGCCAGGTGCAGACTGCCTCATCCCCCGACCAGTAGCTCTTTATCTGCAAACCG
>JBHIBY010000152.1:0-3534 GCA_046759305.1 Anaerolineales bacterium | reverse complement strand
GGCGCCCCCGCTCAGGGAGAACAATGATAGTCACCGGTGCGGCACAACCACTTTACGAAACACCCCGTTTGTAACCGGCCTGAAGTCAGCTCTCGCCGCGCTCACATAATGAAAAGGCCCCCGGCCTGGCTCCCGGGGGCCTTTTAGTCGGTTTGGCGCTGGCACCGGCCGAAAACAACACATGGCACCCACCCATGCGAGATTAGCCAAATCGCCCCTCGATGTAGTCCTCCGTTCGCTGATCTCTGGGTCGGGTGAAAATCTCCTTTCCTGGGGTGAACTCAACCAGCTCGCCTTCGAGGATGAATGCGGCGTGGTCGGCGGTTCGGGAAGCTTGCTGAATTGAATGTGGAACCAGCAAGATCGTGTAGCGATCCTTGAGCTGTTGCAGGGTTCCCTCGACCTTTCCGGTTGAGATCGGATCCAGTCCGGAGGTCGGCTCATCCAGCATGATGACTTCCGGCTCGAGAGCCAGGACGCGCGCAATACACAGCCGTTGCTGCTGTCCTCCTGAGAGCCTAATCGCCGGTTCGTCCAGCCTGTCGGCAACCTCATCCCACAGCGCTGCTGCATGGAGGCTGGATTCGACGACTCGATCCAAGATATCTTTGTTCTTCTCACCAGCCAATTCGAGGCCGTAGGTCAGATTCTCCCGGATGCTCATCGGCAGCACGACCGGCCTCGCAAAGACCATCCCTACCTTTCGGCGTAGCGCAATGAGATCAAGCTCGGAGTCGAGAATGTTTTCCCCATCCATCCAGATCTCGCCCGACAGATGCACCACATCTGTCAGATCGTTCAATCGGTTGATGGTGCGGAGCAGCGAAGACTTGCCCCCACCGGCTGGCCCGAATAAGACGGTAATCGCGTTGTGTGCGACTTCCAGATTGATGTGTCGAAGTGACTCTTTGCCGTCCGAGTATTTTAGGGAGACATCTCGAATGGAGATCTTCGGCGAGCTCATGTCACCACTGGCGGCGGGCTCGAGCGCGCGATCGTACTCTGGTAGCCAGCAAGTTCATGCCGAGCACAAAGACCAATAGCACCGCCGCAGTGCCGTACTGGATTTGGATCGGCATACCTGGTACTTGAGTGGAGATCACGAACAGGTGATATGGGAGTGCCATGGTCGCATCAAACGGGGAATTTGGTAGCGAGGGCAGGAAGAATGCGGCGGCGGTGAAAAGGATTACTGCGGTTTCCCCCACAGCCCGCTCCAGCCCGAGGATGACGCCCGTGAGGATACCCGGAAGCGCTTGAGGGAGTACGATTCGGCGGACAGTCTGCCAATGCGTCCCGCCCAGTGAGACACTTACCACCCTAAAACTCTGGGGAACGGATCGGATCGCCTCCTCGCTGGAGCTAATGATCACCGGCAGGGTCATGATCGCAAGTGTGAGTGCACCTGCCATAATGCTGGTGCCAAATTGGAGGAAGAGCACGAACAATCCCAGGCCGAACAATCCGTAGACGATGGAGGGGATCCCCGCCAGGTTGATTATCGCGACTCGAATTGCTTGGGTCCAGCGGTTTTCGGTCGCGTACTCACCGAGGTAGATAGCCGCCCCAATCCCGAACGGAACAGAAGCGACAGCGGTGCCAAGTGCTAGCCAAAAGGTTCCTACGATTGCCGGCATGATCCCACCGGCCTTCATTCCGTCGCTCGGCATGGCGGTGAGGAACTCCAAATCTATGGCTGGAGCACCGCGAAATAAGATGGTGCCGACGACCAGCAAGATCGGGATGACGGTAAGCACCGTTGCCAAGGCCAAGCTCGCGAAGCCTACTCGCTGGATCCACTGGCGGCGACCAGTCGAAACAGCCATGATCTACGACAGGATCCGTTCGGCGCGGGTGCGCTGCCGGAACACGATCCTCGCTCCAGCAAGGTTGATAATGAGCGAGATGAGGAACAACACGATTCCGATTAGGAACAGTGCATGGTAGTGCACGCTGCCATTCGCGACCTCGCCCATCTCGGCTGCGATCGTGGCGGTCATTGTTCTGGTGGGGCGAAAAAGAGCTGTCAGGCCATTGGGAATGATCGGTGCATTTCCGGTGACCATCATCACCGCCATTGTTTCACCGATTACGCGTCCGATCCCCAACATGACGGCCGTCAGAACTCCAGATCGAGCAGCTGGCAAGGTCACGCGCCAGATGATCTGCCATTCTGTGGCCCCGAGCGCCTTAGCGGCTTCCCGATAGGTACGCGGTACAGAATCCAGCGCGTCCTCGGCTACCGAGACGACCGTCGGAATCGCCATTGCGCCGAGTAGTATCGCCCCAGTGAAAGCAGACAAACCGGTGGGAATATCGATCGCTTGCCGGATGTACGGTGCCAGCGCGATGATGCCCAGAAACCCCAACATAACGGAAGGAAGTCCAGCCAGCACTTCGACTACAGGCTTCAACACTTCACGCAACGCCCGTGGGGCTACATCGGCGATGTAGATCGCGGTGGAAAGCCCGAGCGGGACGGCAACCAGGGCCGCACCAATCGTGACCAGGACTGTGCCGCCGATCAAAGGAAGCAGACCAAAATAGCCCTCAATCGGATACCAGCGCGAGCCGATGAGGTCCCGGATTGGGATTTCAAAGACCGCCGGCGCCCCCTCCCGCAGTAGGAATACGAAGATCAAGATTATGAACAGAATGGCAGAGTAGCCTGTGATCTTGATCAAGCTTGAAACGGCGAATTCGGTGCTGATTGCCTTACGGATCATTGTGATGCCGGCACAAAGCCCAGATCCGAGACGATGGTCTGGGCGTTTGCTTGCATGATCCATTCAAGATAGGTCAAGATCGGTCCACTCGGCTCTCCAGCTGTGTACATATATAAGTCTCGGGAAATCGGATACTGGGCTTCGTTCACGCTCTGAATCGACGGTAGCACGAATGGTTCGGATGCTTCCCCTGCAACCGCAATGACCTTCACATCATCCGTCACGTAGCCCAGTCCGTCGTAGCCGATCGCATTGGGATTCTCTCGCACCTCAGACGTAATCCCTTCGGAAGAGGGGAGTAGAAGGGTGTCCGGCGAGAATAATGTGGAATCCTCCTTATCACCGTGTCGGAGTACTTGCTCAAGGAAGTAAACATGCGTCCCGGAATTGGTTTCGCGTGAAAGCCGGACAATCGGCCGGTCTTCGCCCCCCAACTCGGACCAATTGTTGATTTTCCCGCTGTAGATATCTGAAAGCTGACCGATCGTCAGCTCATCGATCGGATTGCTAGGATTAACGATGATCGCGATCGCATCTCGGGCGACAATAAATTCAATTGGCTCGATGCCGTTGGCCTCCGCTTCCGTCCGCTCCTCGAGCTTGATCTGCCGAGAGGCGTTCGCCACGTCCACGGTTCCGTTGATCAGCGCCGCCATCCCAGTCCCGGAGCCACCGCCGGTAACGGAGATATTTACCTGCGGCTCAACGCTCTTGTAGGCCTCGGCCCAGGCCAGCGCCAAGTTGACGATGGTGTCGGATCCTTTGTTTACGATGGTGTCGGTGGCCCCGAAGGAGGGGGGAGTTGAGC
>JBHIBY010000151.1:0-3572 GCA_046759305.1 Anaerolineales bacterium | reverse complement strand
TCGATTTGAAGGAAAAAGCCAGCGGTTCGGGATCGAATACGACGCCCTCGCGGCTCGCTCTCCGTCTCCTCCGCTGTCGCTGAGCAAGCTGCTCGCGAGCCTGCTCACGGTACCCGACATTGTTGTAGGCGCAGAAGGGGATCTGCTTGCCGTCTGGCAGCAAGATCTCTTTGCAGCACTTCATTACATTCTTTTGGTTGAAGGTCCAGGGATCGAGGAAATCCTGGAGCGCGATCATGAACATGTGGTCCGTGATCTTCACGAGCTCCGAGTCCTCCAACAGACCGCAGATCGAACAAGAGAGTGCAAACTCGCGGCCCGACTTCTCCGATCCTGGAACCGCCGAGGAAGACCATAGCCCCTCGAGAGCGGCCTGGATCGCCTCGGCGCTGAACTCACCGATATCAGGCAACAATCGATTCGACACGTAGTCAAGGTAGTCCTCGACATCAATAAAGCGCGGTAAGGGTAGGACCGTCTCGTCCTCGACGAAGGCGTATGTTACCGAGTTACAGGTGGGGAAGCAGCATGGGACCGGGAAGAAATCCTTCTCCACAAATAACCCATCCGTCTGCGCTTCAATCAGCTTGATAATGTCGGGGTTGGTCATTCGTGTTATCGGGTCATGTTCCCCATGACGGCCCGAGTGAAACGCGGGTTGAAACGTGATTCCGCG
Source organism: Anaerolineales bacterium (assembly GCA_046759305.1). Classification (GTDB taxonomy): domain Bacteria; phylum Chloroflexota; class Anaerolineae; order Anaerolineales; family E44-bin32; genus JADFRG01. Next base: position 2,896 of record JBHIBY010000151.1, on the reverse strand, counting down.
AACTGCCGGGTGCTCCAACCCGAATCTGACGATGTCGCCCAGCTCATGCTCATTGACATTGCGCTCAACTGCCGGCACGAGAACGACCGTACAGCCGATTTCTGCCAGCCGATCCAGTGCGCGCAGCTTCTCATCAAGAATATCGGCCTCGCCCCTCAGAATGCGGTAGGTTTCCGACTCGAAGCCGTCGAACTGAAAATAGATTGCCGGGCGTGGACCGATCCCCGCAAGCTGTTCGAGAAATCCATCGTCGGCGGCGATGCGCTTACCGTTCGTATTCAGCATAACGATTCGGATATTCCGACGGGTGGCCGCCTCGAGCATCGGGATGATCTCCGGATGGATCGTCGGTTCCCCACCCGAAAACTGAACCGCCTCCGGTTGACCCTCGGTTTCCACGAAGTGATCCAGGATTCCTTCCACTTCTTCCAGCGTGAGATTGAAGCCCGCGCCGGCCGCCGCGAAACAAAGCGGGCAATCCATGTTGCATGCGCTGTTCACCTCGATGATGCCCAAGCAAGCATGCTGCTGATGGTCGGGGCAGAGTCCGCAGTCGTGCGGGCAGCCACGATCGATTTCAGTCGAAAACTTAAGCGGGATAGTGCCTGGTTTGTTGAAACGGGCGGAGGCCACGTAGGCCTCAGCGTCTGCATAAATCAGCCCCTCGAAGGGTCCGTGCTCCGGACAGCGCTTGTGCATGAAGACTTTGCCCTCGCGCAACAGGACCTGAGCATCGATTGCCCGACGGCAGACCGGACAAATGCTTCGCGTTAGCTCAAAGAAAACGGAATCGGAATCCTGTTTGACGATCCGGGTCGATGGAGGGGCCATTGAAGGGGAGCTCATGCCAAGACGCCACTAACTCTATTGAAAACCCCTTCGATGCGGTGTGAGCGCCAATACAACAGAAGAGATGCCGTTGCTTGACGGAGCGGCGCCGGTTTTTCGCAGAATCCATCTCCTGGAGCCAGCAGTCTCTTTCAGGGCGCGGGCCGGCCTCACTTGGCAAGGCGCAGAGGCGCCTTCAACCAAAGACGCAAAGCCACCGAGCCACGGCTTTGCGATGTATTTCTGTCTCACTCCCGTGAGCACGTTATTCATCGCGTTTGAAGATTTCATTCTGAGCCGCGGGGCGCAGCTGTGCAGCTCTGAAACGATCAACTCACAAAGGCGCGCAAAACAACGCCAGTCAGCTATGCCGCTAACGGCTTCATGTTTCGATCTGGGATTTCTTGGCCCCCGGGAGGGGGCGTGGCAGTGACGGGACCGTCAGAGGCCCGTGGTAGCGAAGGAGAGTGAGCAGGAGACAACGAGCGATGGAGTCAACGGCTCTACGATGATCCAGAGCGAAACTGCTTTACTGAAGCTCGCTCTTCATCTCCTCATATTCTTCCTTGCTGATTTCACCTTTGGCGTATCTGCTTTTCAAGATCGAAAGCGGCGTTTCCGACTGATCCGCCTCGGTGTAAGGCTCCCTGCGGGATCGGCCATGGTCGTCTCGCCGTGACATGAATCCTCCCCTTCGGCCCATCATCATGAACATGAACACCATCATGACGATGATTCCGATGATGGGGAAGATGATCCATCCTCCACTCCCCACTAAATCTCCAGGCATCGTAAGTACTCCTTTCTCGGTCAACGACGGGGATCTCAAGAATTCAGCCAAGTCTTCCAGGTCGCCGTTACTGATCTCCCAACGTGGCATTTCTGCGCTCAGCGGCTCGCCGTTTGGATGCTTGCCTTCCACTACCGCCATCCGGAAATTCACAAGATCATAGCCGGCATGCGCTTCCGCATGCTCGTCATCGTGGTCGCCTTCGTCAGCGTGCTCTCCTCCAACCTCGCCGGCCAAGACCGACCAGCGGATATCCGGCGCATCCATTACCTGCATGTGCATCATGTGCACACCGCCTCGTGCTTGCTGGCCGTGACAGGATGCGCAGCTGAGGCGGCTGTCCATCATCATGCCAGGACCGGTGAAATCCAGGTTTCCTCGATAGGTAATACGCTCCCCCCGATCATTTATGCCCCTGAAATAGATGAGCTCGCCATTTGATCCAGGCACCCTAGCACTCGTTGCCCAGATCAAGCCCAGCACGATCAAGACTGCCAGAAGCAGCACACCTGCGAAAATCGCGACCGGTCGCCAGCGGATGTCATTCATTTTTCTATTCGACAGCGATGCCTATGCCCCAGCGGCTACTTCGTTCGCACACGCCACACAACGGACTCACCGAAGATGACCTGACTGGTCTACTGAAGAAAGATTGTTAGGGAAGTCGGCAGGGCTGGCGCAATGCCGTAGCCAAGAGCCCCAGATCTCTGGCGTTTGACACGATTTTCACAAATAGCGACAAAACCTATCTATATTGTTAGATAGGCTTGGAACCGCTGTAAGTGACAAAGCTCCTCGCTGAGATCAAAATCCATCTGGTTCATATACAGAGCTAACGCGCCCCTTTCTAGGTTCTCACCGCCGCTTCCTACTCAATCCGGCTGCTACCTCCGCAAGGTCTCTGAGACTTCCCGACAGAGTCGGGACGCCGGTCCCATGACAACGGGACAACTCCCAACGTAGAGTATTGCCATCTCCATATGCAGGCTCGCGCCAAACGAGCAGGAGGCTGCTGTGCGCCAACCCGATGGCGGCAGGATCGCACTTCCAAGCTGGAATATCGACCTATCCGCATGACGTAGCGCAGGTCCGGAACCGATAGACACCCACAAATAGGAGGTGGAATGTGTTCAACTCACGTCTCGAGCGACTGGCGCCCCTGACGGGTGCCGTCTCCGTCGTGCTGATGATCGTTGGAACGGTCTTGATCGGCGCCTACGACTACCTGCCGCCGGCCGACGACATCGTGGATTTCCTCAGCGCCAACTCAACTAGGGT
>JBHIBY010000150.1:0-3607 GCA_046759305.1 Anaerolineales bacterium | reverse complement strand
TACGACTATCCCGGGCATTACCTGGTGCGCAAGGTCAGCCGCGCGGGCACGATCCAGGTTCTGCGCAGGCAGATCTTTATGAGCAACACACTGAAGGAGAACTACGTAGGATTAGAGGAGGTGGACGACGGCGTGTATGACCTGTACTTCTGCTTCTATCAGATCGGCCGCTACGACCTGAAGACCAATAAGATCCGTGATATTGTGTCGAAGGTGGGAGTGAGCCGCAGACAGGTGGACCTGGCCAGCCGGGTGTAACCTATGTCTTGAGACTAAAGTGTTACCGATGTGTTGAGACTGTACCGGTTGGATCGATAACAACTCGCTGGAGCGGGCCGGGGAAGTTGCGGCAAAAGCAAGCGACAATGAGGATGCGGGTTCCTGAGGAGGCCTGTGTGGGGGGGGCGATCCCCAGCCGCTCACTTGTGCCTGCGGCCCAAGCACAGGCAGCTCGCAGCCGTTAGCTGGCTTGGGAAGATCGACCGAGAAGTGCATGGGAAGAAGATGGTGCTCGTGAACAGGCAATATTCCTTCTCGCTGCTTTTGCTTGCATGGGTTGCCTCAGCATGCACTCTCGCAGACCCAGACGCGCCAAATATCAATGTAACACCATCACCTTCTCCCGCCCTCCTAATAGCCTTACCAACGCTTACCATCGAAAGTCCTGAACCTTCGGAATCGCCCGCCGCCATGCAATCGGAAGCTACGCGCGAAAATGCCGTCTCGCTTCCCGCCCCTGTTTGCATCTTGGATCCCGTGAGGATGGCCATCATTCGCATCGAGCCCGATGACGCAGCAACCAAAGTTGTCTCACCTCAGGGCATTGCGATAACGGACTATGACACAAGGGTCAAAGATGGAAAGTTCGTTTATTCAACTACCGGGGGTGAGCTGCTGCTAGATGATGGTGACAAAGTTCGCAGCCTTCTTCAGGTTTCGCCTTCAAGCGGTAATGAATTCTCAATTGACAGCTTTAGGCTGTCGCCTGATGGAACCAAGGTTGCGGTATCGATAACCTTTGATGGATGGGAAACGAATAACGCTTCAGAGTCAATTGTGGAGGAAATTGCTGGCATCTTCATACTCAATCTAGAAAGTGGTGATAAAGCGAAACTGATCTCCCACAATTACCCGAATCCAGAGGCGGGCGATTCTGTAGTCGATGTTACTTTCTATATCGATCCTCTCTGGTCGCCGGATGGCGAGGCGATATTCACGAAGACCGTTAATTGGGAGTGGCATTCGGTCGCATGGATCTATCCGATCAACGAACCTGGAATAGAGATTCACAGACCCGTTGAGGAATTGGCCTGGTCGGAGGGTTACTGGTCAAGCGACTCGAGATTTCTTCTGCTTAGCGGCCGAACATATTCGGTTCGTTCGAATCTGGATCGAGTCGATCGATCAACCGGGTCCGTCGAGACTCTGATCGACGGGTTCCTGGATCAAACATACATCCTTAGCTCACATGTGGCTGAAAATCAGGTTCTGTTCACGGCATCTTCTGCGGATCAGCCAGAGTATCACCTCTATGAAGGACTAATCGCAGGAGATGTCTTTACTTATGATGTTGCGGGCTATGGCGATGCTTTATGCTCCCAATTTAAGCTTGTTTGGGATTCCAGAGGGGAGTATGGGATCCTTTCCTGTGGTGACTCGATTCGCGCTATTAGCTCTGATGGCACGGTGAACATTGAGTTCTCGCATCTAATTCCCGCTACCAACCTGGCCCTTATCGATCAATTCGGGTGGTGTGCCTAGAGGAGCAGAGAAATTCGATCGAGCGCTGATACATCCGATTCCCCCATATGATCAGACAGAGCCAGCGAACAACTCGCAGAAGCGGGCGCCGCCACGGCGAGAATTGACATCCGGAGTAGCTCGGCGGCGCCGCTCACTTGTGCCTGCGGCCCAAGCACAGGCAGCTCGCAGCCGTTATCGAGAGCTCGCCGCCCTCCTTTCCTTCGCTGATAATTCAATCCCCCTCTCGTTAGACCGAGGAGTGTTAAGGCGCAAGTGGAGGGGTGAGCTGGGCTAGGTGGCGGCGACGACGGCAAAACCAAGCAAGGATAGCATGCCAAAATGCAAAGGCGGCGGCCATTGTCGATTTGCACCTCGTTTGATACTGTCGCAGCTGTTGCGTATTCTTTCTGCCAGCTATGGTCCGCACCAGGAGGATTTCGTTCCTCGTCGATGGACAAACTGCGAAGCCTGATCCGTGATTTGAATGTACACCCAAAGCTGCTCATGCTCGCCGCGGCTAGCCTGACGGTACTCTGGTCGTTGGGCGAACTCACCCGCTCGGTGCGGTTCGTCGACGAGGACCTGAACATGGTCGCCGGCGCTCTGCTCATCGACGCGCTGAGCAACAATAACGTCCACGGTGAATTCGCGGCTCACCTCGGCCCGATCACGTCGGGTCCGCTGGTCACCGTACCGGCAGTGCTCTCGTACCGCCTGGCCACGGACTTCCGTCTTGCCCGCCTGACTCAGTATGCGTGGGTGGCGCTGCTGGCACTATCCAGCACCAGCCTAATCCTCGCCCAGGGACAGGAACAGGCGCCGTCACGCTCAGCTGCACTCATGGTGGGCGCTGGATCGCTCGCGCTGATGGCGGTGCCGCACCACATCATTGAAATCCCGCAGATTCTGGGCGAGACTGCGGCCGCGGCCTTGGCTTTGTCCGCTCTGGCAACCTATGTCAAGCTGAACAGATGGGGGCCGCCAGCAGCCGGCCTGCTGCTGGGCTTGGCGATCGCGACCAAGCTGGTCGTCGCGCCGCTTGCGGTCATACTCATACTGGTGCTGCTGCTCTTCGACCGTCGCTCCCTGGCACCGTTGCTCGCCTCCCTGTTGGCTGTCTGGCTAGCCTGGACCGTGCTGCGCTCAGGACAGCTTCAAGATTCAATCCTCAACACAGCAGCCGCCGAACTGCAACAGCTGTTAGCGGGCCGGGGATCGGGTCTGCGCGCTGCGGGGGTGGGCTTGGTCCTGGCCCGCTTCCAGGAGCTCGAGTACGCCGATTGGCCGTGGTTCCTCAAGTTGCACCTCTGGGTCCTGGGCGCTTCGTCCGCGCTCCTTTCGCTGATTGCGCTGCAGGCCGCACGTCGGGCCCCCGGCCGGGTCGAGGTCAGCTTGCTCGCGCTAGCTTGGTTCGTGCTCTCCGGCTGGGCTTGGTACACCTGGCTGAACGAAACCATGTGGATCCGGCACGCAGTCGTGCCTTGGCTGTTGTTCGCACCGCTGCTTGTTCGCAGTTCCAAGCTGGCTGAGAACCGCTGGCTGCAGCGGGCAGCACTTGGTTTCGTGATCGTCCACCTAGCCTTAGGCGCCGTCTGGATCGCGCACCCGCGCAGCGGGGTGCTGCAAGCCGTGACGAACCCGAGCGGCTGGTGGCGGCAGCCCGAGGCAGGCTGCAGTTGGTCGCAGATGTCTTGCTCGCCGCTGCCGGCGGCCACCGATGGATTGAACTAGCCCCTGAGTGCACCGCCGTACGGGTCCCGGACTTGGCTCGTCAAGGAAGGCTTCGAGGCGGGTCATCAAGAAAGACCTGGTTGGATCGATAACAACTCGCTGGAGCGGGTAGACAGGGTGCCCGGAACGCTCG
>JBHIBY010000149.1:0-3707 GCA_046759305.1 Anaerolineales bacterium | reverse complement strand
CCACGCTGATGATCGTCTACGATGGATCCGAACGATCTCTACGGGCGCTGGACACAGCGATAAGCATCGGCGGGTATCTCGCGGTTGGCATCGTGGCTGAAGACGAAGAGGAAGCCAAAAGGCTGCAAAGCGAAGTCGCGGCGAAATTGAACTTGATGGGACTGGAGGCTCGCTATCGTTGGCTGGTGCGGGCTGACGCAAGTGAATTGGCGAATATGGTGCGCACCCAGGAAGAGTGCATTGTCATCCTGCCGGCGGAAAGCCCCTTGCTTGAAGGGAAGAGCCTACCGGAAGCGCTCAATGAGTTCGAGTGTCCAGTGTTGCTCGTGCAGTGAGATGGTTGTGTTGGCAACGTCGATCAATATGGTTCCTCCCAGGAGCGTTAGAACTTGTGGGTTTCGAGGATTTTGCGTTCTTTCTCGGTTTCCAGGTGGGCGACCACCTCCACATAGGGCGCCAACGTGGAGTTGGCGAGCTTGCGTTTGAGCAGCTCATCAACCTGGAAAATTCCGGCGGAGTTATTGAGCAGGATATCTACTCGAACGGGCAATTCCTCACCCTTTTCGATTTTCACTTCTTCGATGGCTTGCGCCGATACGGAATGGATGTTGACCTTACCCGATTCAAAGGGGATGCGAGATCGCCCCTGCGTCATGTCCAGGGCATCCGCGACTTTCAGCACACCGGCTTCTAGGCTCAACGGCTGAACGTCCCACCGATGGGCGATGATGGCATGCAGCACCTCGGACACGATCGTAGTTAGGTTTGGCTCCTGGTAAAGATTAGCCGAAAGTTGGCGCGCCTTTGGATAGCCCAGCATCAGGCTGATGTTCTCATGATTGTCCCGATGGACGGCCATCCCCACGTCGTGAAGACATGCGGCAAGCACCACCATGACCTCTGCATCCTCATGCGTCAGGCCATGTTCAGAAACTGCGCTCGGCTGGACGCCTGCCGCTACGAGCAATCGCAATATCTTTACGCAGGCATTGGCGACGATCTGGATGTGAACCGGACCATGGTCGCTCATGCCGAGGCGCCGGACGGCGTTGATGTTGGCCGCCTCCCAAAGCTGCTGCAGTTCTTCGTCTCCGTTGACTTCTGCCAGGAGCGCCGCGAGTTTCTTGTTGCCCTTTGTGCTGACTTTCAATCCGTGGGCTCCGATACTAGGATGAGGTATTGTAAGGCTCTTTTCGGCGGAGAGCGGTCCAGGGAAATCCAAATTGGGATCGTTCAACTGACCTCACGCGCAGCTACAGATTTGCCGTGAAACACGGGCAGAATACCCATTGTGATAGAATGAACTTATCCTGTTAAATTCGACCTGGTTCCCCTTTTAGAGCCCACAAAAGATGCCCATCGACTACCTGCCCATCGCCGTACTTATCTTCTTCTCGGTGGGCATCGCAGCCACGATTGTGGCACTCGGGCACCTGTTTGGACCCCGCAATAGAAACCTAAGGAAGGGCCAGCCCTACGAATCCGGCATGGTGCCGTATGGACCAGGTCAGCGACGTGTGCCGGTGCACTTCTACCTTATCGCGGTGCTCTTCATCCTTTTTGACATCGAAATTGTGTTCTTGCTGCCATGGGCGGTTGTGCTCCGCGATCTGGCCCTCGTCGGGCTGATCGAGATGGTGATCTTCGTACTGGTCCTCGCGGTGGGTCTCATCTACGCCTGGAAGAAAGGGGCGCTGGAGTGGGAGTAGAGAGCAAGCTTGGCAATCTGGGCGTCGCAACGACTTCGCTGGAAAAGGCAGTGGGTTGGAGCCGGACGCGCGCCATGTGGCCGCTCCTCACCGGCCTGGCGTGCTGCGCCATTGAGATGATGGCCGCCCAGGCCGCGGACTACGACCTGAGCCGCTTTGGCATGGAGCTCATGCGGGCGAGCCCCCGGCAGAGCGACCTGCTGATCGTAGCCGGCCGGGTGTCGCGCAAGATGGCACCGGTGTTGCGGAGGCTCTACGATCAGATGCCTGAGCCTAAGTGGGTGATTGCGATGGGCGACTGCTGCTCATGCGGCGGGGTTTTCAATAACTACGCTATCGTGCCCGGGGTAGACGAGGTCATGCCCGTGGACGTCTACATCGCCGGATGCCCACCGCGCCCGGAGGGGCTCATCCACGGAATCCTAATGCTGCATGACAAAGTAATGGCCGAGAAATTGGCTTGAGCGAAGCTGAGACTAGTCTGGCTGCACTGCAACAAGAACTCGAGGAGCGAGTCCTCGATATAGAGGAGTTTCGGGATCAGCTGACTGCGGTGCTCCCACCCGAGGCAGTCGTCGAAGCCTGTGAATTCCTCAAGCAGCGCGGCTACGACCTCCTGATCGCGCTGACCGCTACGGACCACTGGCCCGAAGCGCCTCGCTTTGAGATCCTCTACCAGCTCTGTTCCACCGGGCTAAATGCGCTGATCGGCCTGAGCGTTCGCCTGGATGGCGAGGAGCCAAAGGTTCCGAGCATTGAATCAGTTTATCCCAACGCAAATTGGCACGAACGAGAGGTCTTCGACATGTTTGGGATTGACTTCTCCGGGCACTCGGACTTGAGGCGGATCCTGATGCCCTACGACTGGGAAGGCCATCCACTGCGCAGAGACTATCCGCTCGGTTATGAAGAGGTCCAATTCTCCTTCAATTTCGATGAGATCGACCGACGGAAAAAGTACGCCAAGGACTAAGAGAGCCGCACATGCTTGAAGCTCAAATGGAATTGACCGTCGACGAGCTAAGGGGTCTCGTTTCAGAGCGCGCCCTCGAAGGCGACACGATGCTCCTGAACATGGGGCCGCAGCACCCTAGCACGCATGGAGTACTGCGGCTGCTCCTGGAGCTGGATGGCGAGACCATCGTCAACTGTGTGCCGGACATTGGCTTCTTGCACACGGGCATTGAGAAGAACATGGAAGCCAAGACCTTTGAAAAGGCTCTGGTCATGACGGACCGCATGGACTACTTGAATAATCTGGGCAACAACCTGTGCTATTGCCTGGCAGTCGAAAAGCTCGTCGACCTCGATGTCCCGTCCCGGGCTCAGGTGGTGCGTGTGCTGCTCACAGAGCTTACGAGAATCGCCTCCCACCTCCTGTGGCTAGGAACCCACGCGCTCGATTTGGCGGCCATTTCCGTATTTTGGTACACGTTCCGCGAGCGGGAGATCCTCATGGATATCTTCGAGATGTGCTCAGGGCAGCGGATGATGACCTCCTATTTCCGGCCGGGCGGCCTGTGGCGCGACCTGCCGAATGGTTTTGACGAAGCGGTCCAGCAGTTCATCGATCTCTTTCCAGATCGGATCGAGGAATACGAAAACCTGCTGACCGAGAATCCGCTCTATATTGAGCGCACGAAAGGGATCGGGGTTATATCCAAGAAAGAGGCCCTGGAGATCGGACTCACGGGTCCTAATCTGAGAGCCACGGGAATGCCGTTTGATTTGCGGAAGATGCGGCCCTACAGTGGCTACGAGCAGTTTGACTTCGAAGTGCCGACCGCCACAAACGGTGACACGTACGATCGGTATGTAGTTCGAATGGAAGAAATGCGGCAGTCGCTCAGGATTGTGCAGCAAGCGCTCGTCCGCCTACCAGAGGGACCCTTCCGCAGCAACAACCGCAAGTTTGTCCCTCCGCCGCGATCAGAACTGGGGCACAGCATGGAGGCGGTTATCCATCACTTCAAGCTGTGGACAGAGGGCTTTTCGGCT
>JBHIBY010000148.1:0-3751 GCA_046759305.1 Anaerolineales bacterium | reverse complement strand
CGAAGGCTTCGAGCTTCAAGTTTAAGGAAGAAGCCTGAGCCGAATTCTGCATAACAATTATTGGATGGACACCCCCCATGTATTCAGATAATACTCTAGATCGTGGTCACCACATAGCATATAATATTCTAGGGATATGTGGGTAGTATCAGCCTAAACTGACGGTTCGATATGTTCCTGGAACCGAACAGGACGTCCGCGACGATCAGTTAAGAATAAAAATCATGGCAAAGCCTTCGCGGGTGAATAGATTCGTTCTCGATCTATCGAACAAGGGTTTCGCAATCACCTCGACATGTTAGAGCATAGACATGCCCAAGCCATCTAAGAAACTCCTCGACAGGGTTCGAGAGGCGATTCGCCTCAAGAATTACTCGATCCGGACCGAGCAGGCCTATGTCTCATGGGTAAGGCGGTTCATTCTTTTTCATGGCAAGCGACATCCTCGACATATGGGGAGCGCCGAGATTGAAATGTTCCTCAATCATCTGGCGGTCGATCGCGACGTGTCGGCCTCCACCCAGAATCAGGCGCTCAGCGCCCTGCTCTTCCTCTACCGGGAAGTGCTCAAGAAAGAACTCGAATACCCTATCGATTCCATTCGCGCGAGGCGCCCCAAGCGCCTGCCGACCGTCATGACCAAGGAAGAAGTCAAGAAGGTCATCAGACGAATGAGAGGCAAGAATCAACTGATGGCCAAACTGCTCTACGGCAGCGGCTTGCGCCTCATGGAATGCATGCGGCTACGGGTCAAAGACGTGGACTTTGGCCAGCGACAGATCATCGTGCGGGAAGGGAAAGGAATGAGGGATCGGGCGACGGTGTTGCCAGATACTGTGATGGATCCGCTGAAACGTCACTTGCGTCACGTGAAATTGACTCACGAAGACGATATCGCCGAGGGGAACGGTGCCGTCTACCTGCCGAATGCTCTCGCAACGAAGTATCCCAGTGCACATCGCGAGTGGATCTGGCAGTATGTCTTCCCCGCTCAGAAACTATCCAAGGACCCCCGCACCGGCGAGCTTCGCCGTCACCATGCCGACCCAAGCGCCCTGCAAAGAGCGGTCAAGAAGGCCGCCGGTTCGGCGAAGATACGGAAGCGTGTCTCTTGCCACACCTTCCGTCACAGCTTCGCGACACACTTGCTTGAAAACGGATACGACATCCGAACTGTTCAGGATCTTCTCGGGCATAAACACGTCAGCACGACTATGATCTACACTCACGTCCTGAGACGCGGCGGCAGAGGCGTGCGAAGCCCCTTGGACCATGTTGAGGCCTCGGCGCGAGCCTAGCTCCACACCCTATCCCCAATCTGAAGGATCCCGGCGAGTAGCTTACTCTCACCGTAGACATGACGATTGCCGGTTGCGTGCGTGCGCAGGTTCTGGCCAACGCCATCGACCAGAAAACTTGGCTTGTTCATTGATCCGATCCCAGCTCACTTGAGCCTGGAGGCCAAGATCCCCAAATATGCTAAGGAGTGCCCTTGCCGCAGGCCAGTTCGGTCTTAGCACCCTCTCGAGACGTGATGCCTCGCCGCTGGCAATGAGCTCAGGTGCGATGAATTCCTCACGCGGATGTCGAAGATTCTCCACTCGCTCACCTAGTTCTGCCTGGGTGCTCGGTTGGGTTTGATAGACATAGGGCACGATCAGGCCAGTTCAAGCGAATAAGCGCCCAGCTGCGACAGAGCGTAGCGGTGATCTCTCGGCTGGCCACTGGGGGGAGCGATGATGGATTTTCAATGCCGAGGGTCCTCCAGGTCTGTGAAGTACATGGAGTCACTTTCGGGACATGCGAGGAAATGAGTGACAGACAGGCACCTAAGTCAAAATCGCTCGGAACCAGCGTGCGTATCGACTGATCGAGAAGATCTGCGTGATATAACGCCTAATGAGAAGATCAGTCCCGAGGCGCCCGAATTGAAACCACCTGCCCGACAGCTCTTGGCTTGGTTGGTCAGGGTTTCATGCCGCAGTCCGAGTCACGAGCCGTCAACCGATCCCCGATGACGACCTTAAGGTTCAACCAAAAGCGCGCAGCGGGATACGTGCGTTATTCGTCTGACGCTCAGGCTGACTCGTTCAGCCTAGAGGCTCAGAAACGCCAGATCTCAGAGCGGGCGAAGCGCGATGGTGCGGTGATAGTAGAGTTCTTCTGCGACGAGGCCCAGTCGGCGTATAGGAAGAAGAACCGACCCGGAATCATTGAGATGATGAACGCAGCGCGGCGAGGGGAGTTTGAGATCCTCTACATCCATAAGGTTGATCGTCTGGCCAGGCGGGTGAAATGGGCACTGGAGTTCGTGGAGGAGCTCGTCTCACTGTCCATAATCGTCGTGGCGGTTGAGCAGAACTTTGATCTCGCGACGCCCGAGGGAAAACTGATATTCACGTTCCTTTCTTCGCTCAGCGAGTTCTACTCCGACAACCTAGGAAAGGAGTTTGCCAAAGGCAAGCGGGAGCGGGTCTTGAAGGGCTACCACAACGGCCGCCTGCCGTGGGGATACCGATCAGTATCCAACGGAGGAAGAAAGATCGCAGCGCCCGTCGAGGAGCTCAAGCCGATTGTCCGAGGGATGTTCGAGCGGTACTCGGCCAGTATCTTCTCATATCAGCAGATCGCAGACTGGCTGAACGCGCAAGGCGTGCAGACCCAACGCGGGCGAATCTTCAGCAAAGACACTGTGCGGGATTTCATACAGAACCCATTCTACGCGGGCATGGTGCGCTATCGTGGAACCAAGAAGAAGGGTTCAGACTACCGAGAACAGAAGGCCTTGCTGGCTAACGGGAAGCACGAAGCAATCATCTCCAATGAGTTGTTTGATCACTGCCAGGTGGTCCGAGAATCGCGGCGCTTTCGCGGGGCACGCCGGCTACACACCCGACGCGTCTATCTTCTCAACGGGATTATCGTTTGCAGTGTTTGTGGCCGGAGAATGCGGGCTCAAAGCGCGGGGGAGCGGAACCTCTACTACCGCGAAGTTTCCCAGTTGAACGGATTCGACGATTGCCTGCACTCAGGCCGTAGCGTACATGCAAAGATCGTCGATGCACAGGTCGCAGGTTTGATGAGGTCGATTCGGCTCCCCTCAGATTGGCGTCAAGAGGTGATGTCGTTGCAACAAGGCAATGACCGCGTATCCAACCCGGAGGCCGACCGCTCCAGGATCCGCGCAGCTCTGAGGCGCTTGAGGGAGAACTACGAACACAGCCTCTACGAAGGAGAGGAGCACATCTACTGGGCCAAGGTCGAGGGGCTGCAAGAGGAGCTGGCTGCCCTGGATCAGATTCCCACGGATCAAATGAACAGAGCGGCGGAGCCCGTGCTTACCATTGACGAGGCATGGCCTAGAGCGACGAAGACAGAACAGCGTGAGCTGGTCAACCTGCTGCTCGAGGAGGTAGCGTGTAATCCGGAAACGGAGAGGCTGGAGTGGATAAAGCCGCGGTCAGGGCTGGAGCAGCTCTTTCAGGTCATGGAGGGGCTGGAGCCAGTTGGAAGGCGCCGCTTTCGGATCTCGGGCGAGGTCGAGAACATATCTTGCGAGGAAAATGAGACGCGGTCTACAATAGCACCAGTATCCGGAAATGGAAATCGCTCAACGTTCGTTGAGCGACCGACTCCAAGACTCTTTTCGCATTCTCGCGTAACGCGCCGCCTGAAGAAGCTAGTTACGCAAAGCGGGGATGACGGGATTCGAACCCGCGATCTCTGCCTTGACAGGGCAGCGTGTTAGGCC
>JBHIBY010000147.1:0-3770 GCA_046759305.1 Anaerolineales bacterium | reverse complement strand
GTACCCTGCGGCCACCTAACAACTCGCTGGAGCGGTCCGGGGAATCCGCGCCTGAAGCAAGCGACAAGCGACATTGCGGCGTCTAGAAACCATTACGCTAGAGTGATCCCGGCCGCTCACTTGTGCCTGCGGCCCAAGCACAGGCAGCTCGCAGCCGTTAGCCGGCGCGACACGTAGGTCATACCATTACCAAAATGGCAAGCCAGGCGTATCCTCGGACGACTAGATGCTTGACAAGGCGCCCACTCAACTCCCTGTAGAGGCTCGATCTTGAAAACTCAGCCATCTACATACGCAAACACAAGACGCAAGATGGTCCGCCTTGGGACGGGGGCCTCACTCCTAGGGGCTTTCCTGACCTTCTTCTACTTCAATGTCATTGACCTATTACCAATCCAGGGGGAGACGGCAAGGCCTTTGGAATTCGCCGACATTCTCGTGTTCGCCGCAGTCTTCGCTGCGTTGGGTATCGCATTCCGATTCGTGAGGCGACGAGCTTGGCGAACCATCGATGGATGGTATTGGCGAATGCTGGAAGGAACAACAAAACAAGAACTGCCGGCCGAAGTCGCACGAATGGTGCTCAATGTACCGTTGAATGCCGCGATGCGAATTGCGGCCGCATGGCTGATCGCTGGGGTCGTTATTAGCCTGTGGGCAGGCCGCCCATTGCTCGGCGCAGCAGTTGGCGGAATTGTCAACATCGCCATTGTTTTCTTTAGCTATGATCTCCTTTGGCGGCGCGAGATACTGGTTTTCTTTCCGGGAGGTGAAATCTCTTCCATTCGCGGTGCGAGATTTCCTCTTTACGCGCGCATGCTGGTCTTCTTCCTGTTGGTTGGTGTGCTTCCCTCTCTGCTGATGTTCATTATCGTTCTTCAGCGACTTCCCGCTCTGTCGACTGCAGGCGATAGGCAGGCCGTCATCGAGAACATGGTGATTGCCCAGCTCTTCATCCTTCTTGTTGGCCTGCTAGCTAGCATCGCGCTGGCTAGCTTTCTGTCCCGGGCCATTTTGGAACCACTCAGGGCGCTAGAGGATGCGATGCGCCGAGTAAAAGAACTGGACTTCGAAGCCTCTGTTCCAGTATCCACGAACGATGAGCTTGGCTACCTCGGTGAAGGATTCAACCAGATGACGGCCGGACTGCGTCAGGGCGAACGGATGCGAGAATTGTTCGGCCTCTATGTCAGCCCCGAAGTGGCTCGGGCCGCGGTGGAGAGCGGCGCGGAGCTTGGGGGCGAAATGGTGCAGTGCACTGTGATGTTTTCGGACCTGCGCGACTTTACCGCTCTGACTGAGCGGTTGACGCCCAATGACCTAGTGGATGTCATTAATCGCTATATGAACGCTATGGTCGAGGAGATCGTTCGACAGGGTGGAGTGGTGACAAGATTTGGTGGAGATTCAATCCTGGCGGTTTTTGGGAGTCCCCTCAACCGGATGGCGGATCACGCCTCACGGGCAGCTCGGGCGGCCTTGGGGATGCGCCAAGCACTGGCCGCATTCAATCAGCTGCGAGATGGCCTGCATCTTGAGAGCGGGATCGGAATTGCCAGCGGCCGCGTGGTCGCTGGCAACGTTGGTGCTAAGGAGCGGATCGAATACACCGTTATGGGCGACGCTGCAAATCTTGCGGCCCGACTGCAAGATATCACCAAGGAATTAGGCCGACCCATACTATTGAGCGAGGAAACGTTTAGGGCGCTCGATGGTACTGGGGACTTTGAAATGGACCGGATTCCCAAAGTCGCCATTCGAGGAAGGCAGGATCCGGTTACGATTTATGCCCTGTCGGATCTCAGCCGCTAGCGACCTCGAGATCGTGAGAATTGAGCACGAGCCGGGAAACTTACCAAATGATTGCCGTGATGTGGAATCGGCCTTCGCCGCCACCTGAAGGATTACGGACTGTCGCTCCTGATCACACTTGCTTTACGAATCTGCATGGAGGGCGCCCCGGGGTTAGCGGATAAGATAGCGCCCGCTAAGCAATGGTCTAGAGGGAACCCCCTACGCTCAAGCAAAACTACTAGAAGAGCTTCCAAATCCGGGCCAGGATAAGCCCATAAGAAAACGTCTGGCCAGAAAGACGTTGCACCTTAACAACTGAATGACGCTCGAAAACCAAGGACAAAGCCTGGGAAGTGACGGCGGCGACCCATAACAGCGAGTTTGGGCACGGAGTCACCAATGTTGGGCGTCGCCGACCCAGGAGCCTGGCTCTACAGAAATCTCAGGGCCCGGCTCAGACCACTGCTTAGACCATCAGGGCACATAGTGACCCATATACGTAATGTTTGGCGGGTTGGCGGTCGCTGTCACTTTCAGCCCCTTGCGATCTCAAGTAAGCCGTTGAGGAGGTCCAGCGGCGCAGGCATCGACGGGGCCGGGGCCAGGGTAGCCTTGCTAGAGACCATTGGGCGCGCCGTTGGGCGACCCCTGTACGTACTTTAGGTGGTCTGGTCACCGGCCCCGACCCATCAAGATCGCGAGGAGGAAGGCGATGACTTTGCTGGCAAGGCTGGGCGAGCGATTGCCCGAGCGGAACTACCTTGGCATAGACGTTGGATACAAGGAGCATGTGGCCGTGGCCATCACGCTGCAGAGTTTTGCTCACCTGTGCCTGCGGCACTGGCGCAGGCAGGACGGGGATCGCTGGAAGCGAACACCCTGTTTGCACTTTCCCAGCACCCGAAGTGGGCTGGAAAAGCTGCAAGAGTACCTGGATGGCTTCAGCATCGACCGGGAGGCCTTCTTCGGGATCTGCCTGCCCTGGCGGGCTAGGCCAGGGTGAGCCCACCGGGGGGTTCCCTGGACTGTCCGTCCAGGACAGGCTATGGAGCCACAATGTTCCAGTACTTGCTGGATCAGGGTTATCCGATGTGGCTGATCGAGAACGCCACCACGCGGCACATGCGCGAGAAAATCATGGGGCATATTCCCACCCGTGCCGGGTACAGGCAAGACCGACGACATTGAAGCGCGGGTGATGGCGCGCATAGGGTACCTGCACGAGGCGGTTGGGGAAGAGTTCACCCTGAGGACTTTGGTGTTGGCTGAACCAGAAGATGCCGATTTACTAGCATTATGTCGGGACAGCTGGCGTTTGAAAACCATGATCTCCAGGGCACGCAACCAGCTTTCGCAGTTGATGGCGGTGGTTTTCCCGGAGCTGAAGACCTTCTTCACCCCCAGCATCGCACCGGTGCGATTGATTGCAGCCTATCCGACGCCTGCCGAACTTGCAGCAGCACCTGTCGAGGAGGTAAGAGCCGTTCTATGGCAGGCTCGCGCGTACCACCATGCCCACCGCGTGGGTGATTTGCAAGCCCTGGCCCGGAACAGCTCCGGACTGCTGCCTGATCCACAGCGTGCCTGGCGGCTCGCTTGGGTGACGGACTTCCTGCTGGCGAACTTCAAAGCCGATGCCGCACTGGATAAGCAAATCGAAATGCTTGTGACCCAACGAAAAGAGTATCCGTGGATTGCCAGTGTCCCTTATGCTGGGCCAGCCACTTTGGGGCTTATCCTGGCCGCCACCGGCGACATTAATCGTTTTCGCAATTATCGTCAATATGTGGCCTACACAGGCTACTTCGCCGGATTGGAGAAATCGCAAACGATCGATCGAACCCGCATGTCGAAGCGAGGCAATCGGGATCTCAAGCGGGCACTGTTTCAGATTGCGGCTCCCCTGGTGTGGTTTGATCGTGGGGAGAATCCATACAAGGCGCTATTTGAGCGCAAGGAGGCGGAAGGGCGACCCT
>JBHIBY010000146.1:0-3791 GCA_046759305.1 Anaerolineales bacterium | reverse complement strand
CGCTTGTTGGAAACCCCATACGCTGGGGTGCGATCGTCCTGGGAGTGGTTGTCCTTGGCGGATTTTGGATCGCGGTATCGCAGGTGCCCGCCTCGGCAACCACCAGTGGTGCGATTCCGAGCCCGCGCGAAGGATTTGCGGCGCCCGATTTCACACTCGAGACCCTGGAAGGCGAGACCGTCACGCTTTCCGACCTGCGGGGCAAGGCCGTGGTGGTCAACCTTTGGGCCTCGTGGTGCCCGCCATGCCGGGCCGAGATGCCGGCTCTCCAGTCGGCCTACGAGGCGGATCGGGAGCGAGGGCTCGAAATCCTAGCAGTGAATATGACCTACCAGGATAGCGAGCAAGACGCCTCACAGTTCGCGCAAGACTTCGGGCTCAGCTTCACGATTCCGCTGGATCGGGACGGGACAATTGCGCGGCAATACTTGCTAAGGGCACTACCTTCAACCTTTTTCGTGGGCTCAGACGGGATTATCCGCGAAGTGGTGATCGGTAGACCGATGAGCGAGGCTACTATCCGATCTACCGTCAGTGATATGCTTGAGGAGCATCCTTGATGCTTCCGATCCTACAAGTCGGCCCGGTGGCGATCCAGATGCCTGGATTGATTCTGCTGGCAGGTGTTTGGACAGCAGTTTCACTGACCGACCGGGAAGCTCCCCGCTACTCGCTGAAAGCCTCCATCATTTCGAACATGATACTGATCGGCTTGATAGTCGGGATATTCAGCGCGCGGATTTGGTACGCGGTCCGCTTCTTCGATGTTTACCTCGACAATCCCCTCAGCGTTTTCTCCTTGAATCCCACCACGCTGGCGCCGATCGAGGGCGCATTAACCGGTTTAGCAGCGGCCGCTTCCTACGGATATCGAAAGCAGCTCCCGCTTTGGAAGACGCTCGATGCCCTGACGCCTGGCCTAGCGGCATTTGGAATAGCCGTGGGATTCGCGCATATGGCGAGCGGAGATGCGTTCGGTGCGGAAACAACTCTGCCTTGGGCAATCGAATTGTGGGGGGCTCAACGCCATCCCACACAGATCTATGAAGTACTTGCGGCTGGGATCGTCTTCTGGCTGATCTGGGAGATTCGCTATAAGACCCCGGTTTCGGGATTTCTTTTACTGGCCTGGGTAGCCCTCAGCGCACTAAGCCGACTTGTCATCGAAGCCTTTCGAGGTGATTCGATTGTTGCCTTTGGTTCGCTGCGGAGTGCGCAAGTAGTCAGTCTTCTTGTTTTGGCTATCGCGCTGATTAGCATGCATCTGCTCCAACGGGCGTGGGCACAGCGCACTGCTGGTTGATCTCCGATCCCCGGAAATCTCAAAGCGCTGGACTATAATCGAAGCGTTTTCCGTCTCGTAAGAATAGCGCACCCCACTAGCTCAAATCCTTAGGTGCTGCCTCAGCAACATCGAGTCTGCGACATCAAGAAGGGATTTCGAATGCCTGATTTCAATGACCATGTGGTCGTGGTTACTGGCGCGGCGGGTAACTTAGGAGGGGCCGTTTCACATGCGTTCGCAAGCTCGGGGGCGAAAACAGGTCTCTTCGATCGAAGGCCAGGCCGGCTCCAGGAAGTCTGCGGTCATCTGGCGGATGATCCATCCCACCTGCTTATTGGAACTGTTGACATGACAGATCCAAAATCTATTGAGGACAGTTTCCAGCAGGTAATTGATGTCCATGGACGCGTGGATATTCTTGTCAATACCATCGGCGGGTTTCGAGGCGGGGAGCCTATTCATGAAACTAGCATGGATGCCTGGGATTTCATGTTCGATCTGAATACACGTTCGGTATTTCTCTCTTGCCGGTCGGCGGTGCCGCATATGCTCAAGCAGGGGAGCGGAAAGATCGTGAATATCGGAGCAAGACCAGGTGTGAGAGGAACCGCGAATGCGGGAGCTTACTCGAGCGCAAAAAGCGCTGTGATCCGCCTCACGGAGAGCTTGTCTGAGGAGCTGAAGGACCAGCGGATCAACGTCAACTGTGTGCTCCCGGGACACCTGGATACGCCGGCGAACCGAGAAGAGACACCGGAGGCGGACTTCGCACACTGGATATCCCCCGCTGCAGTGGCAGATGTCGTCCTGTACCTCGCCTCAAGCGAAGCTGACGCAGTTCACGGAGCCAGCATTCCTGCATACGGTACAGGTTGAGAATTCCTTAGGAGTACATCAATATTTGGATTCAGACAGAAGCGAGACGACAGCCAAGGGGATAAGCGTCCTTGAGTGAGAACACAGCCTTTTTAGCTCCGACCGGCCAGGTGCTCCCGGCCCTGACAGAAGATCAGATGCGAGAAGTGGATCGCATTGCCATGGATGAATTCGGTCTTGGAGTGCTGCAAATGATGGAGAATGCCGGCCGGAACCTAGCACTGCACGCCGTCGAAAACGTTGGCGATCAGAACTCGGCGATCGTCATCATGGCCGGATCCGGAGGCAACGGTGGCGGTGGCATCTGCTGCGCTCGTCATCTGCGTAATCGTGGATACCGAGTAGAGCTTTTTCTAAGCAAGGATCCGGCCGAGCTGCGAGGTTCTGCCGCCGCTCAATACCAGATTGTGGAGCAAGCCGGCCTAAGTGTGACATCTGTTTCGCAGGCTGAAGAGCGTATCGAGCATGCCGAGCTAGTGATCGACGCGCTCATTGGCTACAGTCTCAAAGGCGCGCCAAGAGGTACGACCAAGGATTTGATTGAGACTGCAAATGAATTCTCAGCTCGGACGTTATCGCTGGATATCCCATCTGGCTTCGATTCGACAACCGGCGAAACTCCGGGGGTCGCGATCAGGCCTTACCGCACTCTGACTCTAGCGCTTCCCAAAATCGGTCTGCGTGAAGTTGAAGGCGAGTTGTACGTAGCCGACATCGGGATCCCTGCAGAAGTCTTCGCACCTCTCGGTATTTCGTTCGAGCCCTTTTTCGGAGGTGCATACTGGGTGCAGATCACGGCTTCGACGGGCGGTTGAGTCGAGCAGGAGATTGGTCGAGGGCTATTTCACGCTAGAAGGAGTTTATCTTGGACGTAACAGCACGCAATGAAACCGGGTACCAGATAGAGATCGAGGCTGCAGGGCATCATCTGCAGGCAGACGAGAGCCCGAAGGATGATGCACCGACCGCCGGCCCCAACCCCTATGCGCTGCTCCTGGCCTCGCTTGCGGCCTGTAAGGCGATGACCGTTCGATTGTATGCCGAACGAAAAGAGATACCGTTGGAGGCGGTGAATGTAAGCTTGAGCATACACAAGGTTTATGCAAAGGATTGCGAAGATTGCGAAAGCGACGATGACGCAAAGGTCGACATCATCGAAGAAGAGCTCAGCTTTGAGGGGGACCTTTCTGAGGAGCAGCGGGAGAGGTTGGCTTGGATCGCAGGTCGGTGTCCAGTCCATCGGACCCTAACCAGCGAGACTAAGATTCGTCAGAAAATCGCGGCCTAGTGATCGCTCAAATCCAAGAACGCGACCAGGGCTTCGAAGAGCACCCATATTGCGGAAAGCTTGGTCACGGGTCTCGGATTGGTATCATTGCAAGAGATCTGAGATCCCCGTGACAAACCTTCAAAAACTGGCCGACCTAGGTCAGTCTGTCTGGTACGACAACATCCGCCGAGCCCTGCTGGACTCAGGCGAGTTGGCGGATTTGATCGAAAGCGGAGTCAGAGGTGTCACATCCAATCCAACCATCTTTGAAAAGGCAATTACGGGGAGCGTCGATTACGACGAGGCGCTGCATGCACTGGTTGAGGACGGATTTGAAGTAGCTCAGATTTATGAAAGGCT
>JBHIBY010000145.1:0-3797 GCA_046759305.1 Anaerolineales bacterium | reverse complement strand
GGCAGCGCTGGCCAGCGTTGCCGAAGGCACTGTCGGCGACGATTCGAGTCGACATTTCCATGTCGGCGTCAGGCAACACGATGATGGGATTTTTAGCCCCGCCTTGGACTTGAGCCCGCTTCCCATTTGCAGCTGCCTGGGCATACACGTGCCTGGCTACCGGCGTAGACCCCACGAAACTGATGGCCCTGATCGTTGGATGCTCCAAGATTACGCCCACAGTGTCTTTAGACCCGTTGATCATATTCACAACCCCCTTGGGAAAGCCCACTTCCTCAAGGAGTTCAAAGACCTTAACCATCGTCATCGGGACCTTCTCAGAAGGTTTCACGACATATGTGTTTCCACAGGCCAAGGCGTAGGGCATAAACCAGAACGGGATCATTCCCGGGAAGTTAAACGGACAGATGGCCGCGGCCACGCCAATGGGCTGGCGAATCATGATTTCGTCGATGCCGCGCGCAATATCCTCCGAGTTATAACCTTGCATCAAAGTCGGAATGCCGCATGCCACCTCCACGTTTTCGATTGCCCTGCGTATCTCGCCCCGGGATTCGTCGAGCGTCTTACCGTTCTCTAAGGTGATCGTGCGCGACAGCTCCTCGAAGTTTTCATCGAGCAGGTTTTTGAGCTTGAACAGATACTGAACCCTTTCCACAGCCGGCGTACGACGCCATTCTGGAAAGGCTGCTGCCGCAGCCTGCGCAGCCTGGTCGACCTCACCCAACGTAGAAAGCGGAACCCGGCCAAGTGTTTCCCCTGTGGCCGGGTTAGTGACATCTAGATGCTCCTCCGCAGACGAAGTCTGCCACACTCCATCCACGTAATTCCTTATCTTATCCATCAAATTGCCTCCGAGACTGAGCGATGCAAGGACTATTATCACCCGCTTAAGGTGAATGTCACGGACCCGAGACCACCTAAAGAATCAGGCGCGGGAGGTTGCTTCAGTCGTCAGTCCGAACTCGGTTGAGGCGTTTCTTGGCTCGCCGAATCTGATAGGTTACGTAGTCGAGATCCTGGCCCGATCCGCGGCCGAAATACTGCCACTGGGGGAAGTTGAAATCGGAAGTAACCGAGCGGGGCAGCAGCAATACTGCCTGAAGAAAAGCCTCCAAATCCGGCACGTTATAGATGTTGACCTCATATCCCCACTGGTCCATCTGATCGAAGAGTTGGAGTAGATCAGGTCGCTCCCAACTGATGGAGAAGCGGTTGATTCCCCAATTGGCAAACATTTCGAGCGTCTCGTGAGCTTTCTTGGGGGTGGCCAGGATCAGAGGGCGCAAAAAATCAATCGGCGCTTGTAGGATCGATCCCGGGTACTCGCCCGCGATGCGCCGGAAGCCCTCTTCCTTTAGGCGTTCAACGTTTGCATTAAACCAGATGTCTTGGTCGACGAATCGGTGCTTTCTCACCATGCTTAGGGTAAGGTCCAACACTCTATTGCCTAACTTCATATCGAGCTTGACGCCCCGTTGGTGCTTCCTGATTTTCTTCAGGACCGATTCAAGGGTGACCCAGCGCTCACCCGGGGCCACGGGTGTATTCTCAAACGAATCATGCCGAAGGACGAGCTCCGATCCGGCAGGATCCAAAATGACGTCGACTTCCGCCCAACGAACGTCTGAAGCCAGAAATTGACGGAGATTGGCCTCGTCGTTGACGCCATGCCAGGCCAGCTGCACGTGGGAAGGTAGCGCGCTCTCACCTGGGATGAGTTCGGTCAGGCGATAGTCCTTCCCGCGCACCGTGCCAGCCGGCACACGAGTTCGCTTCGATTGAAAAATCGTGTTCGCATGCAACATCAGCATCCCGCTATCCGGCTCAGCCTTCGACAATGCTTTCAGGTTCGCTGGCTCGTTATCGATAAAGGCGAAAACGTGATAGCCCATTTCCTGAAAATGCCGGAGGCCGTTGATCTTGACTTGCTGGACGCCGTGCTCCCAGCCATCGGGGTTCATGTAAAGCAGCTCGTCCTTGAATTGCACGCGATAGAGCTTTCCGAGTTCGTTCAGAGAGCGAAGCGTGTCCTCCCGCAATGCCTCAGGCCGGCCCGTCACGAGTCCAACGTGGGTATTGGGTTGCAGCTGAAACCAGCGGATCATCTCAAGGACTCCCTCAAAGGGGCGGTGCATCTCGCCGATGGCCTGCCTGCTCCAACGGTTCTCTAAGTACCAAGCCAGGATCTTCTTACGAGCCCGCTTCGGAACCTTTCGCTCCTCTAAGAGACTGTCCACCTCATTCTCGTGCACATCGATATCTTCGAGCTGCAGGTGATCGAAATACTTCGTTCCATGCTCCCGATCATAGGCCCATAGCACTTGAATGATCATGTGTCGCATATCGATGATGGTCCCGTCCACGTCCGTCAGCAGCAGCAGCCTTTCTCCGGGGAATTCGCCTTGGGTTTTCTCGTAACAAGTCGAGAGGGACTGCATCCAGGAGGTGGCCATCAGGCAGCTCGCTCGCAGTTGAGTGTTTCGGGCTGCGGCAATTTGATTCTTTCTAGCCGCAGGATGGTGCGCTCGATCCGCTCCGGGATCCACTCCCGGAGCCTGGTCCGGGGGACCAACATCTCGGGAGGCAGAGGAAACGAGAGCTCAAAACGATAGCTTGGTGTAAATGTGAAATTTCTCAAATAGGATTGGATCAGCCGGTCAACCGACGCCGACTTGGCTGGAAACGCCCCTCTGAAGGCGTTGGATTCAAGCAATCCACGATTACCCGCTCCCTGGCAACAATTCCAAACGGTCCGCTCTTTTCTTACCTGAAACCAACGTGGGTCAGGCGCGAAAGCATGTTTGCCTGGCTCCGAGAAAAGCGACAGGTGGCCATTTTCGAGGGGAAGCGAGCCATCTCTCCCCATGAAGTGAAACTCCCCGTGCCAGCTCGCCTCCCCGCGACTGGGCTGGCCAGTTTCATCAAGGTAGACCCAAATATGTTCGAGTTCGTAGAGATGCCCGATATCCCAATCCCACCAGATGGCGTATTCGATTGCAACTTCGTCCGGGCCAGGATCTATTATGCGGGGGAAGGAAGCGGAAGGTCTCCGGTCTCGGAAGGTTGCATAACCGACCGCGAGCGGCAGGAAAGGCTCTCGGATATCGAAATTGAGGATGGGAAGATGAAGGGCCGCCAGCTCGTGGTCGGGGCTCTTAGCTTGTTGATCGGCGACCAGTAGAGAAGTCAGGTGTGGATCGTCGCTGTCGAGCATGAGCGCAGGCTCTCACGGTAGCTCACCTGCCTGCACACATCCTTATAGGTTCCAGTGCGAAGGACCGGTAGGCTTGTCGGGGAGCTCTCGCTTTCAAAGGCGGCATGATAATGCAGACTTCTTAGGGGGTCAAGTTCTTACCGGGTCAGGCATGAAGACTTTATCAACTGCAATTTCAAAAGATAGGGCTTTGCACGAGGCGATCCATAGGATGCTTGTCCCATGCTCCGCTCTTCATCTCCCCCAAGTGTATGGATCGCGGATCGGCATTTGACCTGTCTCTGTGGTCCTACGGAATAAATCAGCCCACCCGAAATAACCCGGGCACGGAGCGGACGTTACGCCACGAAGCGGGTTCGCACCGCATGGCTCAGGGCATTTGCGCCTATTGCCTCACTGATCATCTTTCGGTTCGGCCAACTCGAGCAGCTGTTCCATCAATGCCGGTGTCTTGAGTGGCCGCACCTCTACATAACGCCTCAACAGCCGCACCCACTTGCGGTCTGCCTTCAGCAACGGTTCTAAGAGACCGGCGACGCGATCCAGTTGTCCATACTCATCTGCGAGGGTGAGCGGGAGC
>JBHIBY010000144.1:0-3820 GCA_046759305.1 Anaerolineales bacterium | reverse complement strand
AATACTTCTTGAAAGCTCAGACTGCCGGGGCCGATGCTGACTTCGCGCATGAATTCCTTACGGCTAATCTCGCACTCGGCAAACATGTCCAGCGAGGATTGAGAAGCGATTGTCGATCAGCGGACCGAAAAGGGATGATATTGAGAAGTATCTGGATGGCTTGGGATCCAGAGGCTGGGAGATTGTGAACTTAGGTTTTCGGGAGCTTGACTCGCGAGGTTCGTTTACGGGGGTAGGAAACCGGGTGAAGAAATGGCACTCTATTTTCAAATTGCAGAGCCCAAGATTCACTAGGTCCGTCGGGCTACCTCCGTATTTAGGATGTTGCGCCGCGACCTCGGTTCCTGAAAGCTACAAGAAGGTGGTAAATAAAAATGGCGAGGAAGGCATAAAATCCTGCGGCAGATACGGCCCTTATTGTCTCGGGAACCTGAATCTCACCGAAGGCGATTAGTGAGGTTCGAGTCAAATCACTAAGTTTGAAGATGCCAAAAAGAAGCATTACGAATGCGAAAAACCCAAGAAGCAATCCAACTCCAGGAGATTGTCTCTCATTAGCTCTATCAAGTAAGCTGCCAAACACCCATAACGCTACGAGGCCAATCGCAACTCCGACTTCAATCACCCCGAGCACAGTAGCGCTGGTGACTAGTGAATGTACTCCCGCGCTCAAGCTCAACCAGACTAAGAGTGCTAGCATAGAGTTGAGGAGACCTCTGCTGAATCGGAATCCTCGGTTTGTGTACATAGCTTAATCCTCACTCCGGTGCCATTCCGGAACTAGCTTTCGGGCCGATCGAACCGTTCCTCAATTTTGTCTTCTTGTTCCTGAATATCCTCCAACAGTGCGTCCTTCTTGTCTAGCAAATTATCGTGGTCAATACCATTGGCGACTCCGACGCCGGCGAAGGTAAGACCTGCGGGAGCAGCAATTGGCGCAGCGATACCGCAAATTCCTGCCGTTAAGACCAAGCAAATAACAAGTCCCCCACCTAAGACAATAACAGCAGCTAAGAATGATCCATCTCTCGAATTGGCTTCACCAGAAATCTCGAGCCTCAAATCGTCCAGTTCCTTCATCAAAGTGTCCCGATCCGCAATTAGCTGATCGTAGCCGTTGTCTCGCCTCTCGCCTGTAGATGGATCAATAGTACCGAAGAGCACTTCACTATCGCTTGATACTTTTCGATAGTGAGTCCCCTCGCCATCCGTAAACCACATCAAGTATGAATCCGGGTCATCCTTGACTTCGCCATAGCCAAACCACTGATCCCCGTCCTCTATGTCCTCGTATTCAGGTCGATCCTCATCATCCTCGTCGAAATAATCTTCGGGCGGTAGTGTTGACATTGGAGTCGGAGCCGGGGTTCCGCTATCTATTGCTGCCGTCAATGTGACGGTGTTCGGAGCCAGCGTCGGAAATTCATCTTGAGCAAATGCAATTGAATTACTCAGAATAATACTATTCGTAAGTTGAAAGACGAGCAGACATACAGCTGAAAAGAGGAGTATTCCAGTTCGAACGAGGGCCTTACTGTTTTTCGCCTAGCCACCATAACCCTTCGACCCCCGAGCATCGGTGACCACTTCACAATAATACAACAAGAACGGGAGTGTTCAAATTTGTACTGAATATCACAAAAATGTGCGCAAATCTTAATGGCGCTGAAGTAGAGCTAAATTGGTGGCGTTAGGGGCAGAAGGGGATCGACTGACTGGCAGACAACCCATCTAGGAAACCTTGTGTCTCGACCGCCTTGGCGCTGAGCTGATCGTTGGGCTGCAATCCCAGCTGCGTTTCAAGTGCGTTGATGCGGTGGGTGTACATATTGCGGGCGAGCAAGCTGCACTCACCGCCTTTGGAGATCTGATCCCGGACGAGGCCCTCGGAATCGGCGAAGGCACGATCGGCGCCGTTGAGATCCCCTAGTGCCATCAGCAGAGCTGCCTTCTGCTCGTGGAAACCCCAATCCTTTGTGCGCGCTTCAATCGCGGCTTCGACCTTCGCGATATCTCCGGTTTCGACTCCCTCACGTGCGAGGCGCTCAGCCTCTTCGAGATTCGCCACGACGCTACCGGCATCCAGCGCAGCGTCGACCAGCGGATCACCGGAAGGCAGCCCAAACAGCTGCATGACGGCCTGGCCATAGTTGATATTGCCCGCGTCATCGATGACGCCGTTGGCTCGGCCCCATTCCTCGCCGATCTGGAACAGCCAATCAATGTCTTCCTCCGTACAGGCGCTCAGCATTGGGGTGATAAGCACCAACCCGATGATCATCGCCGCGCGGCGCACCTTAGTTGTTAGCGCAGAAGTCATCGAGTGCTTCATCCTGTAGTTTCCTGCACCAGGTCCAATACTTCTTGAAAGCTCAGACTGCCGGGGCCGATGCTGACTTCGCGCATGAATTGCTCACGGCTAATTTCGCCATCGGCAAACATGTCCAGCGTGGACTGAGAGGCAGTGATCGCTACCAGACACTGGCCATTTTCATCCCGGTAATCGACTGTCACGCGATCGATGCCAAGATCTTCCATGCGGTTGTCCTCACGCATACGCTGGATAACGCCCATCATGGTCGATTCATTCGCAGAAGCACTCCCCATACCTGTGAAGCCGTCGCCTTCGTCCAACGTAACAACCGCAATTTGACCCGCGCTCTCCTGGATCGGGATCACGATCGCACGCGCGCCGGCGACTCCCGCGTCAAGCAGGATCTGCGAAACTACGCGGCTGGCAAATGGATCCGGTGCACCTGAATAAAGCTCTTCCGCCCGAGATCGGAACAGTTGGTTCCACAGGGCCGGCCCACCAAATACTCCCGCGACTGCACAGCAAGACAGCATAACCGCCAAGCCAAAACACCCGAAGCATCCTATTCGGAGCCAGTTGCGTCCCTCTTTTGGAGCGGGAGGTTGAGGCTGAGGCGTGGAGGAAGCAGGCGCGACAGGTCGCGGTTCCGATGGCGGTGCCGGTGGCTGTGACGGTTCAGTACTCAAGAATAGAGCGGGGGAGAATTAGCGGAATTCTACTACAGGCTTAATAGGATTCACCGGATTAAGCTGGTCCCGACGTGGTAAAAAGGTGGCATACAATAACGCATACATAGCTGATCTGTATCTGAAGGGAGCTCGAGCGCATGGCAATCGATCCTGTTTGCTTGATGGAAGTTGAGGAATCAACTGCCAAGTGGACATCGGAGTACAAGGGCCAGACCTACTATTTCTGTGCGCCGGGCTGCAAAGTTTCATTTGATGAGGATCCGGAGCGATATCTAAGCGGAGAAACTGTAGAACATGCCCACGATCACACCGGTCATAGCCATGCAGCTCACGATGAACACGGCAGCGCCGCAAGCGGCCACGCTGCCGGCGATCACGATCACGCAGATCACGACCATTCCGCTCACGAGGAGCACAGCCACGCCGCAAGCAGCCACGCCGTAAGCAGCAGCGCTGCAAGCAGCCATAATGCAGGCGACCCCGATCACTCAGGTCATGACCATGCGGCTCACGATGAACACGGGCACGATCACTCAGACCACTGAAGTGCCGAAAGCGGCAACGCCGCAGGCAGCCAGCGTCAGGCGACCCCAAATAGTCTAGTAGGGTCCAAAAGCTCAGCTCGAATCTCCCAACCGCGAGAGCTCCTGGCGTTTTTGCCCGTTTCGCATTTTCGCATTCTGTTCGATTTGAGAGGAGGAAGTTGACGGGTGAGTTTGTTCATGCTATAGTAGAACAAACGTTCTTTTTATTGATCTCATTCGCACAGGAGGTGCTTAATGCCACATGGAAGTATGCAACAGCCCGGTAGGCCGAC
>JBHIBY010000143.1:0-3842 GCA_046759305.1 Anaerolineales bacterium | reverse complement strand
TGCTTTTTCGTTCGTAAGGAGTATGTCCTCGGATTGGAGCAGGCGACCCTTGGCCGCGGGTTCAAGTCCCGCCCTTGCCACCTTTCCTGCCCAGCAGGAGATACAAAAAACGGCGCCTGATATTTCAGGCGCCGTTGCGTTCCTGCTGTGTTCTGTCTTAGCCTTCCGTGCTCGGACGCTCGCTAAGCACCAGTGAAACCTCCATCGCTTGCGCGCCGCGAAGTACGCTAAGAGTGATGGTCTGGCCAACGCTCGTCTGGCCCGCAATGTAGGTGAGCAAGTCTTCGAAGTCGCGGAGTTCGACTCCGTCCACGCTAGTGATGAGATCGCCTTCGCCCACGTCGTAACTACGGAGACCTGCTTCTGAAGCCGGACCGCCCGCAAATACGTTTACAATCAAGATACCTACTTGATCCTGGGGCAGATCCAATTCCTCACGTATCTGCGAGTTTAGATCAGTCCCCGAGATACCTAACCACGGATGGGGAAATGCTCCGCGCTCGATGAGAGTTGGCACGATGCGACTGACTGCATCGACCGGCACGGCAAATCCCACGCCGCTAAACTGCCGATCCGAGGATTCGATGGCGGTGTTGATGCCAACGACTTCCCCTGCAAGATTCAGGAGTGGACCTCCCGAATTGCCGGGATTGATTGCGGTATCTGTCTGGATGACGCTAGGAATGCTGAATTGCCCTCCACCAGCAACCTGAGTTTGAGAGGGAAGAGTGCGGCCAAGCGCACTGACGATTCCGGTCGTCATGGTTCCCTGCAAGCCGAACGGATTACCGATTGCGACCACCTGCTCACCAACACGTAATGAGTTTGAATTCCCGAGCGAAAGCGGCTGGAATCCTTCGGGGAGATCTTCTACCGAGATCACGGCTAGATCGCTGCCGGGATCCGTTCCAACAACCTCTGCCGCAGAACTGTAGCCGTCCGCGAAGATTACATTTACAGCTTCCGCGCCGTTCACAACGTGGAAGTTTGTGACGATATGTCCAAATTCATCAAAGAGAAAGCCCGAGCCTTGACCGAATTGCAGTTGGTCACCGAGCTGCGGATTGCTTGTTCTTGACTGGACCTGGATGTTCACGACTGCAGGATTAGCGATTTGGTATAGCTCAATCAGTCGCTCTCCAAAGTCGCTGGTAACAATGATCCGTTCAGCGGGGAGAACTTCAGCTGGCGCTTCTAATTGGAGGGGTTGGTTTCCCTCAGCGCTGAGAACCGCCGAGCAGCCGGCCACGAGAGCTGCGCCAAAGACCAAGAAAAACCCCCAAGCAAGCTTTCGCTTCTTATTCAAAGTCATAGATATTGATCCTCCTTCGGAAGACCTCGTATCAAGTTGGACGCTGCTGTTGGTGCAACCCTTACCGGCAGAGAAGGGGCGAGTGTAAATCGAGACAGTAAGAATCCCATAGGGCTCCGATGAGAAGGGGATTAACTCGTCGAGCCTCAATTGCTACTCTAGACGGGGGAGGGCGCAACCATGTCCAGCCGCATCTAGTCGATCCGCTTCCTGGCTAGTTCGAGGACAATCCGCGAGAAACTAATTTGACCTGCACCGGCAGCCCAGCCCAAATAGAGCTCAGCCGATCATATTTAGCCTTGCCTAAATATATTTTTCGTCTTACAATACTATGTTGGTCGCAGAACTAGGAGGCGTCTATGATTGAGGCGATACGGATCCAGAAGTTAACCAAGAATTATGGGAAGGAACGCGGCGTCATCGATCTCGACCTATCGGTCGAGTCGGGTGAGGTCTTTGGATATCTCGGCCCTAACGGAGCGGGGAAGACCACGACCATCCGCACCCTCCTGGATCTTATTCGGCCGACTTCAGGTCAGTGCTGGATATTCGGGCTGGATTGTCAGGAGCAATCCATTGAGGTCCACAAGAGGGTGGGTTACGTTCCGGGCGAGCTGGCGCTGTATCCCAAGCTCACCGGCGTCCAGACCGTTCGCCACTTCGCCGCACTTCGTGGCGGAGTCGACATGGGTTGGGTGAAGGAACTCGCGGAACGATTGGATTTCGATCTTACGCGTCCTGCCAAGGCCTACTCAAGTGGTAATAAGCGCAAGCTGGGATTGATACTAGCCCTGATGAGCAAGCCTGAATTGCTGCTTCTGGATGAAGCAGGCGGGGGGCTCGATCCGCTCATGCAGCAAAGTTTCTACAAGATCCTGGCGGAAATGCGAGAAAACGGATCGACCATCTTCTTCTCCTCTCACAACTTGCCGGAAGTGGAACGCGTTTGCGACCGGGTGGCAATCATTCGAGAGGGGCGCCTTGTTGCCGTGGAGGGGGTCAGTGATCTAAAGGCTAAGGCGCTCAGGAGGATCGAGATTCACTTTGACCATCAGGTACACGCAGGGGCTTTTGAAGGATTGCCGGGCGTGCAAGACGTAGAAATTCAGGACAGCAGGCTTGTATTTACCGTGCAGGGCTCGATCGATGCGATCTTCAAAGCCGCAGCCCAGCATACGGTGAACAATGTCGTTAGCTATGAGCCGAGTCTGGAAGAAGTATTTCTGACCTTCTATGAAGGAGGTACGCAAGATGCTATCTAGCGTATTTAGCAAAACCTTGTTCGACATGCGCCGAGGCCTGATCTGGTGGTCGATAGGCCTGATTTTGACAAATCTCATGATCGTGTTGATCTTTCCTTCTGTCGAGGAAAGCTCCGCCGCACTGACTGAGTACATGAACAACCTGCCACCCGCGTTCGCTGCGATGTTTGGAGATTTCCAAAGCTTTACAACGATGGAAGGGTATCTGGGGCTGGAGCTGTTTAGCTTCTTCCTTCCCGCACTAACACTTGGCTTTGGAATCGCCTACGGGGGCGGCGCCATTGGCTCCGAAGAAGACAGCGGGACGTTGGATGTCCTGCTCTCTTATCCCATCACACGCCGGAGCGCGCTTGCGCAGAAATTTGGCGCGATCGCGGTATTTGCGCTCGTGGTGTTGGTGACCAGCACCATAGGCTTGCTACTGGGTGTGGCGATGGTGGACTCCACTGTCGATACCGGCAACCTTGCGGGAGCGGTTCTAAACGTAGGCTTACTGACGCTCTTCTTTGGGACCCTTGCCCTGGCGCTTACTGGCATGGGATTGAACCGCGGAGCAGCATCCGGGATTGCAGCTGGTCTGGCTGCCGTTACGTTTCTGATGAACACGCTGGCTCCACTCGCCGATCTACCTGATGCGATACGCCACGTGACTCCCTGGTATTACTACGATGCGAGTGAGGTCTTGATTTCCGGTCTCGTTCCGGCCAATGCAGCTGTGCTGGCAGTAGCGATCGCTATCCTGCTGGTAATTGGACTCGTTGGATTTCAGCGAAGAGACATCGCCGTATAGGCGATGCCAGGAGTTTGAGCGATGAATACAGGATCAGTATTTAGAGTGATCTTCGTATTTGTGTTGGTTTCAGCCTTTGTAATTTCCGGCTATTTCCACAGAAAGGCGCGACAATCTGGAGAAACGATCTCGCGAAGGGACGAAGGTAGCACCGCTCTAGTTCTAAGAATGATCCCAGCGCTGCTCTTCTTCGGCTCGATGGTGCTCCACATCGTAGCTCCCGACCTCATGAGCTGGGCCACGATTGAGCTCCCCTCATGGTTGCAGTGGATCGGTGCGGCGATATTCAGGCTTGTGGTGATTCCCAGGAAAGAAAGTCGCCTGATTGAGGCCTTCGGAGCAGAATATCAGGCCTACCAAATCCGTACAGACGCCATGCTACCTAGACTCTCCACGTAAGCACGAATACGGTTGCTGGCAGGGCCGGGGCGGGCCCCCGGCCCCCCCGGGGCGGGGGGGGGGTGTGGAGGGGCTGCCC
>JBHIBY010000142.1:0-3902 GCA_046759305.1 Anaerolineales bacterium | reverse complement strand
GTGATCTCCAGCCCAGGTGATATCTCAAGGGCACGCCGGCTCAGTTCCAGAGCATTGGACCATCCTCCTGAGCGCGCATGGGCCTCAATAAACGGGATATATTCCGCACCCAGGGCCGGCTCCAGTCCAAGGGATGACGCCTCCGCCCGGAGTTCCAGGACGGACTCCCAGTCGCGTAATTGACGCGCCAAGTCAGCCTTCTCGAAGAAGTAGCACCATCCATGGGGCGGTTCCGATCCAAAGATCGCCCTGTCTGGAGTTGGCGGATGCTGACGATCAAGGATCTGATCCAGATTGGAGAAGAGCCCGAGGTCACTGATATGGTGAGCGTAGATCGGGTCGTCCATGTAAACCTTGTCGAGAACTCTGGCGCAAGCTCCAGAGCGACCGAAATAGAAGGCGACGACGCGAGACGTGCTACCGATGAATTGGCCGGCCCTATTGGCTTGGATCATCGGGGCAGGTGACATGAGCTTGCGGTGGGGAAAGTGCCCGAGGTCGAAGTAAGCATAGCGGACATCCTTGTCCACCTCGGCATCGAACAACAAATTGACGACGTATGTGCCGTCGAAGTACGAGCTCTTCCCGCTAAATGTGCCACGGCCGTATAAGGCCGTTCCCTCCTTCAGCACGGGGATGCGCCATGCAAGTTCCCAGTACAGCCTCCGCTGAAATTCCCAATCCAGGCGATACTTATTCGTGCTGTATATCTGCGCGGCCATCGAAAAGCCCAACAAGATGGCCAATACCCACTGCATCCGGCCCCTGCCGCGCAGCAACCATTCCACGGAACAGACAACCAGGATCACCGCTCCCAGCATAGTCGGAAGGGCGAACCGATCTGACCATAGTCCGACGGTCAACTGACGCCCCAACAACCAGAATGGCAGTCCGCCGACTAGCAGAGCGGCCGCGCCCAGCACAGCTTGCTGTCTAAGAGAGTGGTCCTTGATGCGAGGCGACTCCCTGCCAGTGGTTCTCAGATATAAGGCGTAGGCTATGGCCGCGACGGCCCCGACGGTCCAGGATAACCAGGCACTCTTCGACCTCCATAGTTCGATCCAATTCCGTTGCGGAGTGATGGGTTCGGGATCCCACAGGGCCTTGAGCCACACATCGAGCAACAAGTGACGGGCGTCCCGCAAGACGACGCTGGCCAGAGTCGTCAAGCCGACGATTGGTTGACGCAGAATGGTCATGAGTAGAACGGGGCTATTTGGATCCTCGTCAAGCGACGATGGTAGGATCAGCAGCCGCCACCAGAGGAAGATGCCAAGCAAGAGTGCGAAGGGCGACCAGTAGAGAACCGTTTTTTTGGCAAGAGTGCCCTTGTTTGTCTCGCCTTTGGATTGGTGGGCCCACCAGATTAGCAGTGGACGGATAAGCTCGAGGCCGACAAAGTACTCCATACTGAAAAGCTGTATCGCGCTCAGGATGAAGGCTAGCGACATCAACAGCCAGAAGGCGCCCCCTTTCCTGATCGCGATGACCATGAACAGCAGCGAGAACCCATAGAGGGCAAATGCGACGAGGTGCGGGCTGAAGGCTACAGATACCGGCTGCAGGAAGTAGCCAGGGAACACGAACAGCAGGGCAACGATCCATCGATGCCGCAATTCGTGTTGAGGCCAAAGCGAGTTGAGGGTGTAGTAGACGGCGAGCAGCCCTATCCACCTAAGAAGCAGGCTACCCACCTGCCATGCGATTGGGTTTGAACCCGTTATGGGAAACAGGGCAAAATAGATCAAGGCCGATAAGGGACGCTCGGCGTAGTATTGAAAGCCGATGGCCGGGAGTTCCAGTTCATAGAAGTAAATCCCCTCCCAGTCATTCCAGTAGAAGCCCAGCTCAGGGATCATCAGACCGTGCGTGACCACGCCCACCATCAATAGTGCTAGGGGGAAGACCCATGGTTTGCGCAGCGTGGCCAAGGCCACATCTTTCAAGGTAAGCTCCCTCGCAGTCGCAGTCAACCTGCCAGCAGCACGGCGACCCTGACAATGGCGGATCGTATCGTGCTAAGGCGTCGGCGTATCGTAATGCTGAGTTGAGATCGACGTCGTTGATGATTGGGGTGATTCAAACGTGCGTTGGTGTTTGCCTCTCTTTTAATATCGGCGACCCTCCCATCAGGTGGGTGAAGCATCTTGATAGCGACCTCGATGCCAGCCTTTGATTAAGCGCGCGCCAGACTTCGCCATATTGCCCTCGATCCAGCAGCTCCAGGTGTCTTTATCTGCCGTCTCAGAAGAGCTAGGCTTTTATCGGGCTCAGTGGAGACATCCTGAAATCAGCATGCCTTGAGCCGAGAGCAGTTTTTCGCCCAACGGCTGCGAGCTGCCTGTGCTTGCCTGCCCTGCCGGCCAGGCCAGGGGGCCGCAGGCACAAGTGAGCGGCCGGGGTTCGTTTCACCATGTGCCATCCGCCGGACCCAAATCGTCAGCAGCTCCTGCTCTTCCCGCCGAATCCCCGGTTCGATCCAGCGACTTGTTAGGCAGCATGGAAGAAACCGCATGATCGGAAAGGAACAATCAGAAGGGTCCTGTGAAACAAATTAGAACGACCACCCGCCTCCCCCTATGGTGATTCCCCACCACGGACCAAAGCCAAATATTGAACGGAACATGTGCCGGAAAAAGAAATCCTCCCCTGGCCTATGTTGCACCACAACGATCACGCATGCATGTGAAATGCTTTTGTGCGCTACTGCAAAGCGGAAAAGGCGCGCGTAATCACCCCCCATATAGTCCGCCATGCTGATTGGTCCTTGGATGGACTCCATCGCAATGCTCTCGTCTATCGAAACCAGACCATCATCGTTGTATCGCCAAAAACGCGATGTCTGCAGCGACGCGTGTTCAATAAAATCGCGATCCGAATCGAATCTGGTCCTGCCTGCCCCGCTTCGGCCAATTGCAGTTGCGATGTGTCTTTCTAAACTATCGTTCGCAAGCTCTAGTGAATCGAAGGTAACAAGTGGGTCTGGCGAGGAAGACCTCCCGGGGATTAGATCTTCAAACTCAGGCCAGGCGCATCCAACTGGATTTCCAAAACCGAACAACGCCCCCAAAAATGAGGCGGAACCAACGATCATGATCACGGGAGCTCTTGGCCACTTACCTATCATTTACCTCTGACTATCACACCTTGGTACCTTGCCGCCTAACAGCTGCGAGCTGCCTGATTTTGGGCCGCAGGCACAAGTGACCAGCCGGGGTTCGCTCCGTCACTGGCTTAGCGCGAAGCTCGCATCTTGATTCTCTCTTCCAATTGCCGCTGAACCCCCGGTCCGCTCCAGCGAGTGGTTAGCGGGCGCATTAGCTCGCTTCGATGGAGGCGAACGTGCGAACTTCCCGCTCGATCAGCTCGCCAACTTCATCCGTGGCGACGTCCAGTTCGTAGTCCTTCTGCAATCCAAGCCACAATTCGGCTGAAGTTCCGAGGAACTTCGCTAAGCGGAGGGCCGTATCTGCTGAGACGCCTCGCTTGCCCAGGACGATTTCGTTGATTCGCCGGGGGTGCACGCCCATCGCAAGGGCAGCGCGACTCTGGCTCAATCCCATGGGCTTGAGGAATTCCTCCAGTAGGACTTCGCCAGGATGCACGGGGCGCAGCTTATCGTCATTCGTCATCACACACCTAGCTAGTGGTAGTCTACAATCTCAACGTCGTATGCATCGTTACCCTGCCAGCGAAAGCAGATTCGCCACCGATCGTTGCTCGCTCACGGTAACACCTTTCCAGGGCATGGGCGCCACCTCCTTGCGGAGGGAGTGTTACCCATGTCCTTAGAATTTGTGTTACCTATGTCCTTAGAATTTTCTGTTACCTATGTCCCCGGATGGTTCGCAGATAAGCTAGCACACATTATCAGAAGACCTTGTTCGCACTGTCATTAATCA
>JBHIBY010000141.1:0-3992 GCA_046759305.1 Anaerolineales bacterium | reverse complement strand
AAATGCGTTGGAGCGGCGTGTGGTGGCCGAGGTCGAGCTCGATAATATCAGAGCGCAGCTGGAAGAAGTAGAGTTGGAAGAACGCCGTCTCTCGCTCGTCGAAAGCCGGCTTTCAAGCCGAATCGAGGCCTTTTATGCACGGCAGGAAGTCATCGCAGCACGCTTCAGCGCAGCCGAGGCTCAAGTACAGATCCAGGAGGCCCTTACTGGTCTGTCGGAGGAGCTAGCGGACTTAGGCAAATCGCTCGATATGACCGAAGAGCGAACCACCCGCATGCAAGCCAGAGCGTACGCCATCGACCGTCTGGCAGCCGAAGGCCTGCTGGAAGGCGCCGCGGAAATGCCGATGGACCTAACGCTCACGCCTGCAATTGAGCGTCAGCTTAAATTGCTTAAGCGCGAGGTTGAAAAGGATAGCGGACCGGCAGGTTGAGACGCGGTGCGAGGCCTAGGCTGCGGAGGCAGCCTCTTCCTGGCGGACGCGCCGGGTTCGCGTCATGGCCACAACGTTCCCCACGATCACTAAGCCGACGCCCAGGATGGTCAGGAGTTCCCATGTCAGACCTTCGAACAAGGTCGAAAGCAACAATGCAACAATTGGGAATATGACCGCGATGTAACCCGCCCGGTCTGGGCCAATCCGACCGAGGATCGTCAGATAGCTGCCAAAGGCAATCACGGTACCGAAAATCGCTAGATACAGAAGCGACAGGACGTACTCCGGGCTCGGATCGAAGCTAGCCTCGGATCCCCGAACCACGGCGATGACAAGCGTTATCAGTGCGCCATACCCCATGCCGTAGGCGTTAGTCTGCACGACGGGGATCTTATTACGCTGATTACGGGCCGACACCATGTTGCCTAGCGAAGCGACGATCGTAGCCGCCAGCGCCAGTGCTAGTCCCAAGCCTGCGCCACCTGAAAGACTCAATCCTCCCAGCGTGGGCAGGAATACCATGATCAGGCCCACAATCCCAATGGCCCCTCCCAACAGCACTTTGGGGCGGATCGGATCTCGTAGGAATACCGCGCCTAAGAACACGTTCAGGATAATGATGAGCGAGAAGACGATCGCCACATATCCGCTGGCCAGATGCAGCTCGGCCACATAAACGAGAACGTAATTGACAGAAAACAGAGTCAGACCCTGGAGTGCCATAAAGCCATGCTCGCGCAGGCTGAACCGCATCGGCAGCCGGCGGATCAGGCAATACGCGAGCAGGATGCCGGAGGCCAACGCGAAACGATAAACGATCGAGATCTCAGGATCGACTGTTCCCAGCTGGAACGTGATCGCCAGCCAGGTCGAACCCCAGATCAGGGATGCAAGTATGTAGAGAAGAGCGTTTTGTAAGTTCAAGACTCAGTCCGCCAATAGCTCGGCCAACAAACCAGACAATCATAATCGAGACTCAGGGGGAAAAGATTGCTATTGAGTGAGGGTGGGGCGGGTGAAACAATGCACTCGTTGTGGAGGCTTCGATGCAGTATCCCCTCGAACTAAGGTACAAGACCACCGAACGAGAGCCACAAGTATCCGTTGCGGATGCGACCGGCAATCTAGTATTCATTATGAATCACACGCCGTCAGAAGACGGTTCGGCGGCATTGGTATACGCCGATGCGGAGCGAAGCACGCTGCGCTACATCATCAGTCCGGATTGGATCCTGGATTTTTCAGCGCAGTACCACTTTGCAGACCACGATGGCCAATTGCTGGGTTCCGTCAGGCGCGACGGCGAGCGCTCCCTCTGGCGCACCCGCTTTGAGATCATGAACGGGGGACCTCCGAACCTCCAGATCCGCGAGGAAAACTCACTGGCGAAGTTCATGGACGCGATCATGGGAGAAATTCCACTTGTCGGGGCCGTCATCCCTCGCCTGGTCTACCTGGTTCGCGCGGAAGATGGAGCGACCCTGGTGCGGATCGAAAAGCAGCCGCAGCTCTTCGAGAGCCGTTTCAAGATTGAGAAACAGTCTGAGATCGACCAATCCGAGGAGACTCGCATTCTGCTCAGCTTGCTTATCCTGGTCCTTATTGAGCAAGTGGCTCTCTAGGCCATAAGGCGTCGAGTCCGGCCAAGTCTTAGCAGGCGCCACGGTCGGCGCCTTTTTGATTCTCAATTCAATTCGTCTGG
This sequence comes from Anaerolineales bacterium, assembly GCA_046759305.1. Taxonomy (GTDB): domain Bacteria; phylum Chloroflexota; class Anaerolineae; order Anaerolineales; family E44-bin32; genus JADFRG01. Next base: position 1,854 of record JBHIBY010000141.1, on the reverse strand, counting down.
GTCGCCTTACAATAATCTCTCGAGGAGGTGATGCTGAGGTGAAATCGGAAGGATTGAAACTAGGCGGGTTGCGCCGCAATCAGCCGCAGTCTGCCGCGCCCTACAAAGAGCGAGGGCACCAGAGCCAGCAGGACCAGGCCGGCAATCAGAAAGGTGTTTGCCGGGGCGAATGAGCTCGCGATGGGCTGGCTTACTATTGGCGAGAGGAATTGCCCGAGGAAGAGCGCGGTTGTGAAGCCTCCGATCACGCGCCCACGAACTTGCGCTGGCGTCTCATCGGCAAGCCAGACATAGAGGTTGGGAATCAGCTGCCCAATTCCAAGCCCTGATACAACGAGACCGACATACAGTAATCCCGAACCCTGAGAGAAAGTAACGAGAGCGTAGCCTACGCCCATTAGGACAAAACCGATCATCAGAACCGCGATGTGATCCAACCGTCGAGCGACCCGTCCATAGAAGAACGAGGACACAGCAAATGAGAGACTCATCGCGGAAATCGCGACCCCAGTCTGGGTAGCGGAGCTTCCAACCACATCTTGAAGATAGAAGGGCAGATGGATGGGAACGACGTAGAACACGATTTCCACCACCAGGATCACGCCATAGATAAAGGCGATCAGGCGAACCGGGGTAGGGGGCTGCTCCTCGATAGGACCTGCGGATTTGGCCTCTTGGATGGATTGCGCTACGCAAGTGCAGGCCTCAGCCTGAGCGGGAGGCTTTTCGAGGCACCGCTCCGGAAGACGAGGCTCGTAGATGAAGATCAGGACGAAGGGCAAGATCGCAAACGCCATCAAATGAACCAAGAACGGCGCGCGCCAGCCGATGTCCGCCAGGGTGCCCGTAAGGAGCAGCAATAGCGTGCCCGCCAGTCCCATGAAGCCTGCCTGAAGCCCCATGACACGTGAGCGCTCAGCCCCGTAGTAATAGTCTGCGATCAAGGTCGTTGTGCTTGTCATTAAGCCGGCCACTGCCAGTCCCAGAATGGCCCTTCCGATGAGCACCGTCACAAACGTCTGTAAGAAGTACCCTGAAACTCCCGCCAATCCGGCCATGACCGTAGCAGTGACAAGCACGATCTTCCGGCCGGTCGTGTCTACGAGGTAGCCGGCGAGTGGAGCCGAGAGGGCGATCAGCAGTGGGGGAAGGGTGAGCACGAAGCGCACCCAGAAGTCGATGTTCTCGGTGTCGGCGAATTGCGCACGGATTGCCGGCAGGGTAGGGGCCATGATCGCGCCGCCGAAGATGACGAGTATGGATACGACCAGCAGCGTGCCCTTGACCGCCAGGCGGTCGGGGGTTCTCTCCCTCACCATACGGTGTAGCTATCAGCCACTACGATCCACGATCCACTGCATTGCGAGCAAGGCTAATCCAATCAATAACAGCGGAGCTAGCCCAACGCCCAGGCACAGCAGGTAGGTGGGCAGGGCGTTTACGCCATAAATCAAGTACACCAATGCGCCTCCGCCAACCAGCAGAAGGACGATGAAGCCGACGAATAGATTGATATATGTTTGACGACTGTAGCGCCGTAAATCGCGTCCCATGTGCCTTATCCCACCGCCGATATGGGCAGTAATCAGATTTGCCTCTTTCGCTTACCGGCCAAGCTCTTCCTCCACGTTCCATATCAGCAGCTCACCATCATTCGAGCCCGTGGCCAAGCTAAGGCCATCCGGCGAGAAAGCAACCGCCGTGGCCTGCATTCGATGCTCGTGTAGCATCCGCAGTAACATGCCGTCGGTGGCGCGCCAGAGTCCAACCCCCGTATCGTTCGAGGCCGAGGCCAGCAACGACCCGTCTGGCGAATACTCCACATCGTTCACCCGGAACACGTGATCCGGCAGA
>JBHIBY010000140.1:0-4061 GCA_046759305.1 Anaerolineales bacterium | reverse complement strand
CTTGTCAGGCCCGCCCTTGCGCCGCTTCGTGACGACCTGGTGTGAGAAATGCGGATTAAACTTCCTCGATCTTCTTGAGGAGTGCCTTCGTTGAGAATTCGCTCGCTTTGGCTTTGCTGCCGTCAATCCTGAAGTGAGTTTCGAGAGAAAAAGTTTCCCGGTAGCCGAACTTGAGCAGAGCGCGGAATTGGCCCACGTGATCGAACTCGCCCTGGCCCACACCGCACCATTCCGTCTGGCCCGAGGGCAGATGCCGGTAGTCTCGGAGATGCACATGAATGATGCGAGCAGGATCAAGCAACCGGTAGCCTTCGGGAAATGGCCTGACACCGCCAGATGCCGCGGAATTGTTCGGATCCCAGGTTAGGCCTAGCCTCTCATCGGAAATGGCCTTCAAGATCCGTGCCGAGTCACGGGCGGTGGCAATGTAGCTACGGCCGACATTCTCAAGGGCCAATCTCATCCTCTCTTGCTTGGCCCGGCGTACAGCTTCTTTCAGCAGCTCAATAATTCTCGGGTATCGCTTCTGATCAGGCTGTGTACCCTTCGCATATTGGAAGCCGAAGATTCGGATCTTGTCGGTGCCCAAGATTCTCGCCCGCACGAACGCGCGATCCAGCAGTGCCCACTGCTGGTCAATAACCTTGTGGCCCGCCGCGTTGTCCGCTGGTAGATCCACTTTGAAAAAGCTCGTATCCACAATGCTCGTTTTGATCCGGTATTCATCAAGCAACTTGCGCGCCTCGCCAATTTTCTTCAAGGGCTGCGCTGTGTTGTACTTCCCCCAAAGGTGGCGAACCTCGGCATAGTGCAGGCCAAATCGGCGCAGGAACTGGATGGCCGTGCGAAGATCGTCATCAATCTCATCTGTGGTAACTCCCAAACGGAATTTGGAAAGCTCCGCTGCTGAAAGCGAACGGACAGCAGCAGCCACCATGGCGAGAGAGAGAAACTGGCGGCGTGTCGTTTTCGTCATAGGGCCATTATAGCGCGCGCGGGAAGAGCTAACCACGGATCGCTTCTTGAATGATCATTCCATAATATATAAATGATGATTCTGCTTTGCTGCAATGAGTCGTGACAAAACAAGGAGGCGAATATGCCAAACATTACCACAGCATGGAATGCGTTCATCAAGTTCAACAAAGGCATGATGAAAATGCCCATTTTTTGGCAGCTGTGGCTCATGCTGCTGATCACCGCTAACGTAGTCATCCCGCTCTTATTCTTTAGCCATTTGGAGTCTCAAGTTGTCCTGGCCACGATGTTGGCTGGCGTGATTCTTATGACAATTGTGACTGGCCTCTCAGGGTTTACCCGTCTTCTGGGACTCGGTCATGTTCTTTGGATCCCACTGCTGTACTTCCTTTGGACTCGGCTCCCTCAGATTCCGGCCGATGATTTTTTCGGCATCTGGATTCGCGTCTTGATGGTGCTAAACGCTGCCTCGTTGGCCATCGACACAGTTGATGTCGTCCGCTATATTGCTGGTGACCGGGAGGAAACGATCAAAGGACTATAAGCAAAAAAATGCCATTTTTGAGTGAATTGGCTATTCGACTAATCATTGCCCTGGTGACGGTTGCTGCCACGCTGCAGGCTGAGAGGGTTGAGACCCTGCCCAATACGGCGCCGTTGAGATGGGAGGAGGATCTCTCGGTCAAACTAATGGACGGAGCTCACCGCTTCGTCGAGCGGAAAATTGATGAATCGATCCCTGCGCGACAGAAGTACTGGCAGCGTGATCTGTCTTCTCACAAGAATTACCTCGAATCGGTCGAGCCGAATCGTAAGCGCTTCATGAAATACATCGGTGTGGTGGACCCACGAGTACCCGTGCTCATGGAGCGTTTTGGTGATGAGGCTAACCCCGCCCTGGTCGCCGAGACGGACCGGTACCGGATATATCAAGTGCGCTGGCGGGTACTAGAGGGAGTATTCGGCGAGGGGTTGCTGCTTCAACCCAAGCGGCTTGCGGTTGCGCATGCGGTGGTCCTGCCTGATGCCGATCAGACCCCCGAGCAGCTGGTTGGCCTTATGCCGGGTGTGATGCCGGAGAGACAGTTTGCCCGCCGACTAGCGGAAAACGGTTTTGAGGTACTTGTCATGGTGATGATCGACCGCGACACATACTGGGCGGGTCATCCGGACATGGGCAGGACTGATCAGTCGCATCGCGAGTGGATCTATCGACAGGCCTACCACATGGGCCGGCATGTCATCGGCTACGAGGTGCAAAAGGTGCTGGCCGCAGTGGATTGGTTCAAACAGAAAAGGGGCAGCCACAAGGTCGGCGTGGCTGGTTACGCCGAAGGAGGTCTGGTGGCCTTTTACTCGGCCGCGGTAGACACGCGCGTCGATGCGGTGCTGGTCAGCGGTTACTTCGATTCACGTCAACGTGTTTGGTCCGAGCCAATCTATCGCAATGTTTGGGCATTGCTTGACGAATTCGGCGATGCGGAACTGGCAACGCTAATTGCACCGCGCGGATTGGTCGTCGAATACAGCCACGTGCCCGATGTAACCGGCCACAAGGGCGATTGGCGAACGTCTGAGTTTCAAAGTGTCCTGGCGGAATTCAACCGTATCGATACACTCATCCCGCCGGGATTCCAACCCAAGCAATTGGTCCGTGGCTCCAGCAATGCCACTCTAGATCCTGGATCGGCGCAAGCGATGCAGCAGTTCGCCGGACTGCTCGGCGTCAAATCTTCGTTGCCGCTGTCTAATGTACTGCCGGTCGAAAGGCGTCAGTCATTGGACTACCCCGCCAGGCAAGAACGTCAAGTCAAGGACCTAGAGAACCATGTACAGGGGTTAGTCCGTAAAGCAGAGCATGTTCGAGATTCGCTTTATCTGTTTAAGGTAATGCCGGAGCTGGCAGTCCGGCAGTGGTCGAAGAAGCTTCGCCATGAGACCCATCCTGCCAAAAAATTTATCGAAGCTTCAAAGGAGTACCGGCAATACTTCTGGGAAGAGGTGATGGGCAAGTTCGAGCAACCATTGCTGCCACCAAACGCCCGCACGCGCAAGATCTACGATACTGAAAAATGGGTAGGTTACGACGTGGTTCTCGACGTGTGGCAGGACGTGTTTGCCTGGGGGGTGCTGCTCGTCCCCAAGGACATCCGGACGGGCGAGCAGCGACCAGTGGTGGTCTGCCAACACGGACGCCGGGGTTTGCCCAAAAACGTTATTGAGGGAAATGACGAATACTACCGCAATTTTGCAGCAAAGCTGGCTGATCGTGGGTTCATCGTGTTTGCTCCGCACAATCTTTATCGTGGCGAAGACCGCTACCGATGGCTCGACCGCAAGGCCAATAGTGTCAAAGCCTCGATGTTTTCGTTCATCATCAGCCAGCACGATCAGATTTTGCGATGGCTTGAAACGCTGCCGTTTGTAGACGGAAAGCGCATCGGGTTTTATGGACTCAGCTATGGTGGAGAGACAGCCGTACGCGTGCCAACGATTCTAGAGAAATATTCGCTTTCAATTTGTTCGGGTGATTTTAATAATTGGACCCGAAAAGTTGCAGCTACAGATCAGCGGTTTAGCTTCATGTATACGATCGAGTGGGAGATGCCCTATTTCGACCTTGGCAACACGTTTGATTATGCCGAAATGGCGTATCTCATGATCCCGCGACCGTTCATGGTCGAGCGTGGTCATCACGATCGGGTGGGTCGGGATCGCTGGGTGGCGCACGAATACGCGAAGGTGCGCTGGCTCTACACGCAGTTGGGGCTTGCGGACAAAATAGAAATCGAGTATTTCAACGGCGGTCACACCATCAATGCAGAGGGCACGTTCGATTTCCTACACAAGCACCTGAACTGGCCGGTGCCCCAATCACGCCGCGAGCAGTAATCCACGTTCAACCAGGCCCACACCCGGAGTTGCGGTCCCTGCATGGTGGACGGCATTTCGCGAGCGTTGAACCCGAGCTTGGCATAGAGGCAAAGCTTTAGCCCTTTCGGGAGCTGCTGGTCTGCTCCGAATCTTTCAGCTCTGTATTTTCTTGATCGTCATCGACCCGCCTCTCGTAGGGCTCAAGTTCG
>JBHIBY010000139.1:0-4311 GCA_046759305.1 Anaerolineales bacterium | reverse complement strand
CCATGGTGCTCATCGGCCCCCATGATGATGGAGGCTGGAGCGAGGCTCACTACGATGGTCTCCTGTATGTGGAGGACAACGTTCCAGATACGAACGTAGCCTTCATCGAGATCGTGCCTGAAGGTGCGGACTCGGAGCAGGTCTTCCGCAGCTTAGCCCGCAAAGGCTTCGATCTGATCATCGGTACTTCATTCGGGTATATGGATCCGATGGAAATCGTTGCGGAAGAATTCCCGGAGCAGATGTTCATCCATCTCACTGGGTTCAAGACCAACGGTGAGAACTACGGGAACATGTTCGGCGAAATGGAAGTCTTCAAGTACATGGCTGGAATGCTGGCCGGGTCACGCGCCAAGACCGACGGAAATCCGAGACTTGGATACATGGCGACTTTCCCCATCCCCGAGGAAATTCGCCTGGGGAATGCCATCATGCTCGGAGCCAAGCAGACATGCCCTGAGTGCACCCTGGACATCCGTTGGATCAACACCTGGCATGATCCGGTAATCGAGAAAGAGGGTGCAGCTTCGCTCTTCGATGCCGGCGTACAGGTGGTCTTCACAGGCGCAGATACTCCTGCTGCCGGAGACGTGGCAACGGAGAAAGGCAAGTGGGGCGTCAATTACGACCACGTCAACGCGTGCCAGACCGATGGCTGCCTCACGGCTCCCTATTGGACCTGGGGTCCGATCTATGCGGATATCGCGCAAGGGACGATCGATGGTACCTACGAGCCAGGTTTCCAGTACTTTGACTCTTCAGCGGGTGGTATGGGACTGTTCGGTTTCATGGAGGGTCAATCGCCACAGCCCGGCATTGACGACCTGCCTGCCGAAGACGTGCAGCTCGTTAGGGACACGCTGGCCGCGGCACTTAGAGGCGATTTCAATCGCTTCGATGTGTTCAAGGGTCCGATTTTTGACAATCAAGGCAATCAGATCCTGGCCGATGGCGTGTCTCTTGAGCAGCTGGACCTGGATGGTTTCGCCGAGTTTGGCTCGCCGTGCAGTACATGCATGTACTGGTGGGCCGACGGAATAACGGCTGAGTTGCCGGATCTAGGCGGCTAAGGTTGGGGCTCGCCCAGTGCGGGCTCCTTCCGTAGGATCCACGGTTTAGAAGAACTCGAACTCCACCCCAGGCGGCGCAGAGCCTCAGCGCCGCCGGGGTGGCGTTTCAGTAGGAAGTCTGTAGGGACAGTAGAGATGGACATTCTCGTTGAGATGCAGGGGATCACAAAGCGATTCCCAGGAGTGATTGCCAACGAGGACGTGGACTTTAGGCTCCGCCACGGAGAGATCCACGCGCTGCTGGGTGAGAACGGAGCCGGCAAGAGCACACTTATGAGCGTGCTCGCAGGGCTCTACCGGCCTGAAGCTGGAACCATCCTCGTGCGCGGGAACCCTGTCGGCTTCAATTCGCCAAGGGATGCCATCGACCTTGGCATCGGAATGATCCACCAGCACTTCACGCTGATCGAATCGCAGACCGTAACCGAGAACATCCTGCTCGGCCTCGACGAGCCCAGGTTTCTCATGCGCCTCTCGCACTATGACAAGCAGATGGCTGATATCGGGAAGCAATTTGGACTTCAGGTCATCCCCGATGTAAAGGTCTGGCAGCTATCAGTGGGCGAGCAGCAGCGAGTTGAAATCCTGAAGATGCTTTATCGGGGGGTTGAAGTCCTGATCATGGACGAGCCGACCTCGGTTCTCGCTCCGCAGGAGATCGAGGAGCTATTCAAGACGCTGCGCTCGATGGTCGACGAAGGCAAGTCGATCGTGTTCATCAGTCACAAGCTGCAAGAGGTGATGACCATTGCGGATCGGATTACGGTCCTGCGGCAGGGTAGGGTCACCGCGGCTGGCATCGATCCCGCGACCACCTCAAAAGCCGAGCTGGCCAATCTCATGGTCGGCCGCAAGGTGCTCTTCGAGCTGGAAAAAACAGCGAGAGAGCCTGGCGAGGTGGTGTTGGAACTGCAAGGGGTGAGCGCCGATAACGATAAGCGTCTTCCGGCGCTGCGAGGTATCGATCTCAAGGTGCGCTCAGGCGAGATCGTAGGTGTGGCCGGCGTAGCCGGCAATGGGCAATCTGAGCTCGGCGAGGTCATTTCCGGACTGCGGAGCTGCACCAGCGGAAGCATTCTTGTTAATGGAAAAGAAGTCACCAACCGCTCGGCACGGACCTCGATTGACTACGGGGTTGCCCATGTTCCGGAAGATCGCACTCACGTGGGGACTGCACCCAATCTGAGCATCACCGACAACGTGATCATGAAGAAGTATCGGGATCCACCGCTCGCCAAACGAGCTTCACTAGATCGCGAGGCCGCGGTTGAAATGGCGGAAGGGCTCAAAGAGGAATACACCATTCTGGCGCCGAGTGTAGAGACACCAACTCGGATGCTTTCCGGCGGCAATCTTCAGCGGGTAATCCTGGCGCGTGAGTTGTCCTCCGAGCCGACCCTGCTCATCGCAATGCAGCCCACGCGCGGCCTCGATGTGGGGGCCATTGAAGGGGTGCAGCGATTGTTGTTGCAACAGCGCGAGGAAGGGGCTGCCATCCTTCTCGTTTCAGAGGAACTGGAAGAGATCTTCACGCTCAGCGATCGAATTGTGGTCATCTATGAAGGTGAGATCGTGGGCGATGAAGTCGCAGCCGATGCCACAACCGTCGGGTTGCTCATGACCGGCGGTTCCAGCAAACCGCCCGAGGAGCGCGTAGCATGACATCGACTACGACGAGCACTCGCCGGTCATTCAGCTTTCCTCTTGAGCTGCAAATTGAACCCCGCCTGGACTCCCCGCGCTGGCTTGCACCGCTGGTTTCGCTGGTGGCGGTCTTACTTGCCTTAGTGATGGGAGCGGTTGTGCTCGCCCTGGTCGGCGGAGATCCGTTCCGAGCTTATGCACATATCGCTGGCGCTGCATTTGGCAGCCTGGGCGTCTTTTCGGACACGCTTGTGAAGGCGACTCCACTTATCTTCACCGGCACCGCCTGCGCAGTGGCCTTTAAGATGAAACTGTGGAACATCGGGGCCGAAGGCCAGTTTTTCATGGGGGCGCTCGGGGCGAGCATCGTCATCCTGGCTGGCGTGGTCTCCGAAGACGCCTCGCGGGTCGTGACGCTGGCCGCTATGGTCGTTGCCGGAGTGTTGTTTGGCGCAGCTTGGGGATTCATACCCGGCATCCTGAAGGCGCGTTTGCGAGTGAACGAAATCATTACGACATTGATGCTGAACTACATTGCGTTCGCGCTCGTGAACTACTTCATTTTCGGCGTCTGGAGCGAGGGCGGGTTCCAGATGACGCGTGTCTTTCAGCGTGCCGCCTGGCTGCCGCGGCTCTCAGATCTGGCTAAGCAGTTCCCGATCATGAGAGGGCTTACCACTCACGCTGGCTTCATCCTCGCGGTAGTGGTCGCAATCATTGCCTGGTACATCCTCTTCCACAGCATTTGGGGATACGAAATCCGGCTCATTGGCGACAATCCGCGCGCAGCCAAATATGCCGGCATCAAGATCACGCGCAACACCGTTCTGGTACTGATGCTCTCCGGTGGAATTGCGGGCCTGGGCGGGATGTCCGAGATTGCCGGTGTCATCCACCGACTGCAGGGTTCAATCTCGCCCGGCTACGGATTCACCGGAATCATCATTGCCTGGCTGGCCAAACTGAATCCGTTGATCGTGATCCCGGTTTCGATCCTCTTTGGAGGGCTCATCCTAGCCGGTCGCGAAATCCAGCCTGCGGGCGTTCCGCGCCTGATTCAGGGAATCATCCTATTCATGCTGATCGCGAGCGAAGTATTCCTGCGCTATCGCGTGCGGCTCGTACGGCGGAGAGCGTAGCGCAGCCTATGGATCCGATCATCATCCTTCATGCCGGTCTTGCGACAGGAACCGTGCTGCTGTTCGCTACCATCGGAGAAATTTTCGCTGAACGGTCTGGCATCATGAATCTGGGCTTAGAAGGCATGATGCTCATCGGCGCTATGGCTGCATTTAGCGTCACGGTCGCCACCGGAAACGGTTGGTTAGGGATCGCTGTAGCGATGTTGGCCGCAGGCGCATTGTCCATTCTGCACGGAGTGGTTACGATCCACTTTCAGGCAGATCAAGTCGTGAGCGGCCTCGCGCTCACCTTTCTGGGCGTGGGCCTGGCTCTCGTTCTCGGAGAGGGACTCAGCAAGGCCGGCACGATTTCGCTGCTGCCTACGCTAACCATTCCCATTCTGTCCTCAATTCCCGTCATCGGGCCGATTTTCTTCACCAATCAAAGCGTCTTGGTTTACGTGGGCTACTTGCTG
>JBHIBY010000138.1:0-4348 GCA_046759305.1 Anaerolineales bacterium | reverse complement strand
CCAGGCCTGGATCTGGTTCTGCATCCTGCGTCGCGCCTTGGCCTCCGAAATCCGTCGATCTGTTGCAAAGATGAAGAAGCCGGAGATCATTTAGAGGCTAGGAACGTGGCGGAGGAATAAGCCTTCGTATGAACTCATCCGGCCTTAGGGGCACCGGCTCAGGATTGTTACTCCGGATACTATGAGTGCCATGTTCTGCTTCCATCGCCTAACCTCCACTGCGGTATGTTCCGCGCAAGAACCTCATAGTCCTGCCCCCCTCTTCCGCCTCAATTCAACACGCCATAAGGGGATCGGCCTTGGGATCCGATCAGTGGTCGATTCGGCAGAAGGCTGCGGTCGGTTGTCAGTAATCAGAGACAGAGGCGATCGACTGTGTCGTAAGCTAGGACTTATGCCTCCCCATTAGTTATGAGAAGGCCGATTCTCGGGCACGCCAAGGCCCACCAGTCCGAGTTCCCAAACCGGGAACTGATTCTTGACAAATCCTTCCGTAGTTGCTAGAATGTTCCCATATTGGGAACTAACAAATGGTGCTCGTCGGCCAAGGCATTCTGACAGACTTCGCAGCGGATCATGCCGACATGCGGTCACAAATTGAAGCGTGGGTTGCGGAAATCAAGAGTGCCAAATGGCAGACGCCAATTGATCTGACAGCACGGTATCCCCGAGCTGACTATGTCGGTGAGGATCGGTACGTCTTCGACATCAAAGGCAGAGATTACCGATTGCTAGCACGAGTGAGTTTCAAGAATCAGATAGTCCGCGTTTTGCGGATCGGAACACATGCGGAATACAGTAAATGGTAGCTTTGAAAAGCGTCACGCAATAAGAGACAGAAAGAATAGAGGCAAAGGAGGCACCCACGATGGATATTAAGGTCATTAGGACACGAGATCAGCACGAGGCGGCCCTGTCGACACTCGATCGCCTCATGGATCTTGATCCCGATCCCGGGACCCCTGAGGCCGATGATCTCCAGGTCCTCGCACTTCTCATTGGGGATTACGAGCAGAAGAACTTCCCTATCGATCCGCCAGATCCGATCGAGGCCATCAAGTTCCGTATGGAGCAGCAGGGACTCAGGCAGCGGGATCTAATTCCATTTGTCGGAAGCAAGAGCAAAGTTTCAGAAGTCCTTTCACGAAATCGGCCGCTATCCCTGCCAATGATCCGCGCGCTCAGCGCCGGGCTTGACATCCCCGTAGAGATCTTGGCCAGGGAACCAGAGCCAGCTCCGGAGGGAGAAGAACACATCGAGTGGAGCAAATTTCCGCTGAGTGAAATGTCCCGAAGAGGCTGGCTCGAGGCCGATGAGAACGAACTCGAGGCGCGAGCTGACGAGATTCTCAGAGACTTCTTCCAGCCCGCAGGCTCACTGGAAATGCTCAGAGCGTTTTACCGCAGGAGACAACACAGTCTTCGCTCAGCTCGAAAAGTGAATCTCTACGCCTTAACGGCCTGGTCTGCGCAAGTCGTGCGGAGAGCTCTCCGCGAATTTGATGAATCGACCAGACCAGCTGCTGTCGACCTGACCTTCATGCGTGAGCTCGTGCGACTAAGCCCAGAGGACGAAGGTCCTCTGCTGGCACGGGATTTCCTCAGGCAGTCTGGCATCGCCCTGATCATCGAGGCCCATCTCAGCAGGACGTATCTGGATGGCTGCGTGATTTTTCTTGAACCTGATCGGCCGGTGATCGGGATGACAATTCGCTATGACCGGATCGACAACTTCTGGTTCACGCTGATGCACGAGCTGGCGCATATCTCGCTTCACGCCTCCACTAGGACTCGACACTTCTACGATGATCTGGAAATGAAATACGCGGAGGACCCGCGCGAGGCTGACTCGGATCGACTCGCCATGGACGCCCTAATCCCATCCGAGCTCTGGCGGTCAATTGCCGACGCTGTGGAGTTCAATCAAGACTCGGCACTCGCGATCGCGAATGACCTGACCATCCATCCCGCAATTGTCGCAGGCAGGATGCAATTCGAAGCCAAGAACTATCGGATCCTCAGCCGGCTGGTTGGTCACCGAAAGGTTCGCCGGCTATTTCCTGAGGTGGCCTGGCCAAACTAGACCAAGTGATCTTCAGATCACGGAAAGGAAGTAAGAAATGCCCGAGAGTAAGTCGCATAGGCGCGCCAAGCGAAAGGCCGCGGGGGTGAGCGGCCGCACCGAGATCCCTCAGCGTGGTGGCACACGCTTGGATGCTGGAACCCGTAGGCGGGCCTATGAGATCGAAAGATCCGGAGATCCAGAACGGCTGCTTGCTGCTGCTTTGCGCTTGAAGAAGAGCCGCAAGCCCCAAAAGGTGTTACGTGTCCCAAATCAGGATCTTCCCAAGGCCGCCAAAGCCATGCGTAGGGCTGGAGTTAGCGGCGGCGTGACAAACCTGTCGAGAACAAGGCGCAGGGCTGTCAGGAAAAAGAAATAACGCCAAAAGCGTTATGCACTTGCGGGAGAAACATAGCTCACTTGCGCTCGCCCCTGGATTCTCTCGACATCCGATATCCTCAGCAAAGCGATCTTGTCGAGAATGTTCCCGCCGAAGTACGCACCAAGTCAAGGGGCCGACGAGAGCGCGTCCCCAAGAAAGGATCGATTGCTCGGTCTCAGATGACCAAATCAGAATGGGCGTTCTTCTGCGATGCTGTTGGTCACGAGCCAGATAACTCTCTTACAGCCCTCTGCATCTTGGATCTGGACTATTTTCGAGGCTTTCCCTCAAAGCCGTTGATTTTCGCACTTTTAAGCAGATGGATTCTCGCGTCGGAAGTTTCTGAATTCGGTGTCAGCGCCTATCTCGAGCATCCTGATAGGAGGCTGGTCAGGGCCCCCGACTGGGTTTCCTATGTGGGCGTGACTCCACTCAAGGATCTCTGCCCAGACTCGAGTCCGCGTTACCTCCGCCAGGCACCGTGGTACACAAGTTCGTCGAGTTCCAGTTTCGCTCCAATGGCATGTATCACGCCGTTCTGGAGGTACTTGAGGGCAGCACGAAAGAAGTCACTGAACTTGACCTTCCCGTCTTCCAGATAGCCGATGAGCTATAGCGAAGGCTCATCGCCAGACCTAATGCGAAATCCATACCGCCGCACTAGCCCACCCACTGCGTTGTAATCTCCAACCTACCTGAGTAGTCCACGGAACGCTCCAGCAAATGGCTAGGCGGCCTAAGAGTTGAGCCAAGCGGCTACGGCTCTATCGGTGCGCCTTCGAGATTGCCCCACTCCGCCCAGGAGCGATCGTACTCGCGCACGCTGCCATATCCAAGCAGCTGAGTGAGCACAAACCAAGCGTGCGAGGAGAGGCCGCCGATCTCACAATAGGTGATGATGTCCTTGTCCGGAGTGATACCCAAGCTTTCGAACAGGACCTCTAGCTCCCCCGCGGACTTGAACATTCCATCGGGCTGTACTGTCGGAACGCGCCAAGCGTTCGATCCGTCTGGGTTGGTTTCCTGGCGTGCGGCCAGATTGATCGCGCCAGGAATGTGACCCCCGCGCGCTGTGCCTGATTTATCGAGGCCGATATACTTCTCGGCTGACCGCGCGTCGACGAGAAGCTGATTGACTTGGCCAATCGATCGAAGAACGTCATCATGCCCGGCGCGAAGGATCCAGTTCGCTTCCCGGGCCTGATACGTAGCTGCGGTGATCGACGGGACCTGGCTCGTCGTCGGGCGGTTCTCCTGCAACCACTTCTGGCCATCCCCATCTATCAGCCGGACATCCTTGTGACCGTAGATTTTCAATAGCCAGAAAGCATAAGCCGCCAGCAGATTGTGATAACGGTCGTAGAGAACGATCGTCATCTCCTGAGTGATGCCCGACCGTGAGAGCAATGCTTCCAACCCCACCTGGTCAATGACGTCATCCCGGGCGGGATCTTGAAAATCCTTGGTGAAGTCCCAAGCCACTGCGCCGGGAATATGTCCACCTTCGTAGGCGGGGAATCCCGTAGCGGGGTCTGTACCCCGCACGACATCGATTAACCTGATATGCGGATCGTCGATATGGTCAGCAACCCACTGGGTATTGACGAGACTTTCGGGGAAAACATGATTTGACATAAGAAACGCCTTTGCGTTGATGCTTCCTAAGTATCCTATTTGGCCGCTGACACGGCTCTCACGAAATCCGCCTACCGGCAGCGAGCTGCCTGTCCTGGCGGACTTAGGCCAGGGAGCCGCCCGGCCAGGCTTTGCGCGATCTCGTAGCCAGCTGAGGCCGGATCCCCTCCAGCGACTGGTTAGCCCGCCAGAGGACGAGCGACAAACCGGATAGCCTACCCTCGCCTGTAGACCCCCCGCCGATTGCAACCCAGCGCTAATCTTTCGAA
>JBHIBY010000137.1:0-4351 GCA_046759305.1 Anaerolineales bacterium | reverse complement strand
AATGGTGATGTTGAATCCAGAGATGGCGATGATGTGGGTCGTGCTGGTGTCGTTGAATGCTTCGCGCAACTCGGAACTGATGCCGCTCTCAATGCCCAGAAGAATGCCGGCCAGCAATGAGGCTTCCGGGTCCGGAAAGATCGAATACAGAGTTTCCAGGCCGCGTTGTCGCAGATCGAAAAGGATTTGGAAAACCGGATTTCCCTCTCGAGTCGCCAGAGTTGTGACTGAAGCGTTGGACATCAGGCTGAAGATGTCCTGCCGAGCAAGGTAGTCCCGGTATGAGAAGTCTTGGAAATCTGGCGGGGTCTCGAGGATCCCTAAAGCCTCCACGCGGTCGCCATACGAAAATGATGAGAAGCGATCGGCGCGGATGAGTGCATTGCCCGTGATGACTTGGGGCAATTCAGATTCCGAATAGCGGACACTTTCACTCATAACGCGCAGACCGATGTACTCATCTCTGACGTCCGGAAAATCGGCTACCATGCCGGTCAGAGTCACAATTCGGAACGAATCGTTGTGAGCCGAAATATGTGAAGAGTCGAAGTGAGGGACGGCGATAGACAGGCGCCAGGCACCCAGGAATAGCACAGTAGCACCCACGCCGAGCCTGCGCAGGCTGCCCTCGCCGACAACAGCTAGGAGCAGTCCCAGGCCGCTCGCAATCAAGAGGGAGCCAGCCGGCAAGTTCAGAAATCGCCCCATGGCGATCCCAGCCAGCCAGACCAAACCTATCCAGAATAGCCTCATCCGGAAGTCTCTGCGGTCATTCGAAGCACCTCAGGACTCCGCGGGAGGCAGGTAATCGCAGTGTTGATTGTTCGCGAATCGAATTCCGGCAGAGAGTGCCTCCGCGAAGGAGGGTGCATTCGTGCATCTGATCGCCGCCGGTCGGCCCAGAGGACTTTCAGGACCCCATGAGGGGTAGCAGGGGAACTTCCATTATAGTCCCGGACCTCAGGGCGAGGGATGTCGGCTGCATTCGGCCCGGGAGCTAGTTCCTGTGCTAGACTTCACGCGTACAGCAACCCCGAACTCGAACCACTACAATTGCACTTCGAAAGCGACGTTCAGGAGTCAGTCAGAATCAGGAGCGGGCGATCCATGGCTGTTGGCAGGACACCGGAGATATAGATGCATCAGTATCTGGATCTAATGCGATACGTGTTGGAAAGCGGCGTCGAGAAGAACGACCGTACCGGTACTGGGACCCTCTCGACTTTCGGGTACCAAATGCGCTTCGATCTGGCGGATGGATTCCCGCTGCTGACAACCAAGAAGCTGCATCTGAAATCCATCATCTACGAACTGCTCTGGATGCTGAATGGAGACACGAACGTCCGGTACCTGAACGAGAACGGCGTGACGATCTGGGACGAGTGGGCCGACGCGAAGGGCGACCTTGGTCCCGTCTATGGGGCGCAGTGGCGCTCCTGGAGTGGCCCGGATGGAGACACAACGGATCAGATCTCGTGGGTGGTGGAGGAGATCAAGCGCAATCCCGATTCGCGGCGTCTGGTGGTCAGCGCCTGGAACCCGGCTCAGGTAGATCAGATGGCCCTACCCCCATGCCACGCAATGTTCCAATTCTATGTACGGAAGGGCAGACTATCGTGCCAGCTCTACCAACGTTCGGGCGACATCTTGCTGGGCGTTCCTTTTAATATCGCCTCATATGCGCTGCTCACGCAGATGATGGCGCAGGTCACGCAGTTGGAGCCGGGAGAGTTCATCCACACGCTCGGGGACGCCCATCTATATAAGAATCATCTGGATCAGGCCAGCCTTCAGCTCCAGCGTGAACCCCGTCCGCTGCCCCACCTGGAACTCAATCCCGAAGCCGGCTCCATCCTCGAGTTTGACTACAACGACTTCACCCTGACAGGCTACGAACCGCACCCCCACATCAAAGCCGCCGTTTCCGTGTGATTGTCTCAATAATCGCTGCCATGGCGGAGGGCGATCGAGGCATTGGCCTGCGCGGGGGTCTGCCCTGGCGCCTTCCGGCGGATACGACTCGCTTCCGCGAGCTCACCATGGGGCACACCGTGATTATGGGCCGCGCCACCTGGGAGCCGATTGCCGAGCGGGGGCTGCCGGGGCGGCGCGTGATCGTTCTGAGTCGGGCCGATCAAGTGGGGGGGTCATGCGATACTGTCGCAAGCTCCCTGTCTGATGCCCTGCAAATCGCAGCTCAAGACATCCAGGAATCTGAGACTTTCATCGCCGGAGGAGCGCAGGTCTACCAGGAAGCTCTAGATCAGGCGCTCGTGGATCGTATGTACCTTACGATTGTCCACGAGCAAGTGGAGGCCGACACGTTCTTCCCAGAATATAAGGAGACGGACTGGACAAGGGTTAAGCGCGAGGTACGGCTGGCCGACGAGCGCAATCCCTACCACATGACATTCTGCCTTTTGGAGCGGGCTTGAGGTCGATCAGGAAATCCGTACCACAGAAATCACGCAGCGCCTCAGGTAGTATTTTTCAAAGGGCGCAAGACGTGGATAAGCTGGAAATAATGCGCAAGGCCCTTAGCGCCCGGCGGAGTGAGAAGATGGGAGTGCCAGGGGCCTCTAGGTCCAACCGGATGAGTGAAGCTATGTATGAAGTCGCTCAGATTCGGGAAATTAACCACGAGGTGGGTCGCTTCGGGGGCATCATGCGCGTGCTGTTCGTGGCGGAACGAACCACGCATGAGGGCACTGAGACAATCGCCATGTCCAACGAATTCGAGTGGCAGAAAGATAAGAAGATGCCGGAGGAGGAGCTGGAACAGGCGGCTCGACAGCTCCACAATCTAGTGCTGCAATCCCTGCTATCCGACGGATGGGAACCCATTGGTACGGACGAGAAGGGCCGCGTAATGGCGCTGCGCCGGAAGATCGGCGCAAAAGAGCAGACCGAGCCAGAGGAGACGGAGGACATCTCAGAGAACCTCTCCTGGGGCATCACCGCACCCTGGCGCAGAGAGCAGAAGACACCCACTTCCTGATTGCTCGAGTTCGCCTCGGGCAATTACCCCGCTTTTTCAATCCAACTAGCCAACCCAAGCTTATTTTACGTTCTACAAGTGGGGAGCCGGTTTCTGACCAGCTTCCCGCAACCCGCAAGAATGGATTGACCGTTTACCGCCTGTGCATTAAAAAAAATGCCCCCTGCTGGAGCTCGGCAGGGGGCACTTTCATGTAATCGGGTGGGCGGTCAGACCGCGCTACGAGCCTTTTCAGTGTCGTCGACCACAAATACCAGCTTCATGCCGGTCGAGACGTAGAACAGCTCGATATTGACCCCTGCATCCGCGAGCTTGCGGGCGGTCGCTCCAAGGTCTCCCGGGCGATCTTCGGCATCGATCACTACGACCTCCCGTTCATCGGAGACGGAAATCCCGGCCCCTTCCAATGTGGCGCGAGCAGCGGCCGCATCGTCGACCAGGAGGTGGACCCAACCCTCGCCCCCTGAGGTTACAGCGCATCCACCATTGATGTTCACACCCGCCGCACCCAGCGTTTCGCCAAGCTGAGCCAGCATGCCCGGGCGATCCTCCATGGTGACTGTGAGATTGGTTGCCATCATTCTCCTCCTTAAGATAAGTCGCAACCTGCACGCAGATCAAATTCTACCCCCACAAACAAAAAGGCCCGCATCGCGGGCCGCTTGGGCAGGGCTGCGTAAACCTAGCTAAAGATTGGGTCTTCCCACCGCTCGCTGGCGATCCGAGTCGGAATGAGGAAGGTCTCCGCGAACCCGCGGATATCCATGCCCTGTCGGCGATAAGAGGAAACCAGGGGATCTGGCGCAAGGAGGACCCGTGCAAAGTAGTCCTGGGATTCTTCGAGGTGGGTCAGAAGCACTCCCGGAAGGCCCATCTCACGCCCATGGCGGCTGCCTCCCAATGCGATCAAGATCTCGCGTGCGATAGCGTAGCGCCGCTCGTCTATGGGCAGCTGCCAAGGTCGCGCGGTCCGACCATCCCTGTAGGTCGGATGCTCGTAAATTGGGCTCCAGTTTCCGTTGGGAGTTCGGACTCTCGTGAACAGGTTGGTATAGACAGCGGGGGGGCGCTTGAGAAGGTTCTCTACCCAGATCGGAGGAAAGATTGCGCCGAGATGGTCAACCAGGCCGAGCGCAAAGTTCCGCAGCAGCCAGTATCGTTCCTCTTGTGTGGTCTGAATCATAATCTATACAACTCCACCACCCCTTCCTCGACACCGGCCTTGCGCTCCAGTATAGGTTGAGCAGATGTTTGGGCCGCTTACAATAGGCTTACAGGGCGGGTCTCTTGAGCTCAATAGGAAACCGCACGATCCCGGATTCGCATTGGCGATCTAGATATAATCGTCAATCT
>JBHIBY010000136.1:0-4413 GCA_046759305.1 Anaerolineales bacterium | reverse complement strand
TACGCGCAGAACTTGATGTGATCTTGCTAGATCGACTCTCCTTTCTGCCAGTATTCGGAATTTTCCGGAGATTTCCGGAACACGTTCCAGATCATACTATGAGACTCAGGGCCTGACAATGAATCCGATTTTTAATGCGCTTGGAATTGATTCTAGGTTCCGAGAAAGGGTCACTTGACACTTGATGAGCCAGTTGCGCTGCCTCGCCCCATACTCGCATGGTGCAGAGACTGCACAACTCATGGATGACCAATCCGTTGCTTCTTTTCGAGCTAGGCGTCTGGCTCGGTTCCGATGTCCAGCTCCCCTGCCACGATCGCGTAGAAGGCCTCCTCCAGCAAGCGCTGCCTGCCAAGACTCAGTAGTTCGGGGTTTATTTCTTCCGGAACGATTGACCAAGTCTCGATGGAGGGTTGCCAAAACCGACCTTCCCCTGTTTCCATGAGATCTTCCAGTGCCAGGATGACCGTGAAGCCGTGATCGACCACAGAAACCCGTCCCACAAGCATGTCCCCTGCCGGCCCGTTGCTCCCCACCCAGACCATGGGAAGGCCGGCTTCTGTCAGTACATCGACCACGGCCGAAGCCGCCGAACCGGGATAGGGGAAAACGACGTCCACACTGTTCGCAAAGAAGCGGTCTAGGGTCATCTCAGCCGCGGTCTGACTGATCAGCTGGCACTTTGGGCAACCCCAAAGCAGCCCCTGTGTGAACCCGGCATCGTATGCCGCTTCATGTTCGCCGCCAGTAGCGGTAACCTCCCCCACCCAGCCGGTCTGGCTCGCAAGACCTGTCATCACGCCTGCCAAGAATCCTGCTTGGTCATAACGAGTGCTTCCAATGGTGCTTAGCGAGGCTCCTGGCTTGATCCCAGCAACATTGATAGCTACGATCGGAAGGCCGCGCGCGGCTGCTCCCTCCAACTCACCGTCGAGCACTTCACCCACACTGACGGCTGCGATGGGTGCGCTGGACTCACGCAGGTATGTAGCTGCGCCAGGGAGGTCGGGTTTGGTCAGATTCCAGCCACTGCCGAGTGCCCAAGCGGAGAGGTCGTCCTCCCAAGTAACCGGGTCTTCGGCGATCAGCAGGACCTGCGGGATCGGGACGGGGGTCGCACTGGGGATGGATGTGGCTGCGGGTTGCGGTGTCGAACGGAGTTCCGTGGTTGGCCTGACAGTGGGAGTGCTGCAGCCGAACGTGCCTACAACAATGAGAACAGCAATTAGCGACCACATTCGATTGAACATTGGGGGTCTATTCTAGCCGCTTGTGCACGTCGTGCACATCAAGCACGCAGCGCACACAAACCGCGTCCTAGACCGAGGGTTCTATTTGCTTTGGTTCAGCAGGGTCTGGAGCAGGCGGACTGTGCTCGGGTGCGTCCTGTGAGTGCTCCGCGCGCGGAGCATCCGGGTGCGGAGGGCCAGACAGCCCTCCGTAGTCCAGAATCTCACGGGGTGAGGAGCCGCTCTTTGCCGGCCCCACGATTCCAGCCTCTTCGAGCTGATCGACCAAGCGTGCCGCTCGCGTGTAACCGATCCTCATGCGACGCTGAAGGAGCGAAATCGAGCCGCGCCGCATCTGACGCACGATCGTCGCCGCGTCATCGAACAGTTCATCACGCTCCGGAACAGCCTCTGTGATCTCCTCCCAGAGCGGTGCCTGCTGGAGTGGGGCGCCGGGCGGAAGGGATTCCACTTCGGATTCGCCCGCGCCGACTTCGGCTTGATTCCAGTAGCCAACGATCCTTCTTAGCTCCCTTTCGGAGACAAAGGAACCCTGCATCCGAACGGGCGCCGGGGCGTCTGGGGCCTGATACAGCATATCTCCCTTGCCCAACAGTCGCTCGGCACCGGGCTGATCGATGATCACTCGGCTGTCTACCGACGAGGCCACTGCGAAGGCGATGCGAGCCGGGAAATTGGCTTTTATGATCCCCGTTACTACGTCGACTGAAGGACGTTGTGTGGCGATGATCAGATGAATACCTGTGGCGCGCGCCAACTGCGCCAGGCGAGTGACTACACGTTCGGTCTCATCAGGAGCCATCATCATCAGGTCCGCCAACTCATCGATAACCACCGCGATGGTTGGCATGGTGTCCTGGTGAACGATCCGCATGCGGTCGTTGAAGTCCGAGATATTCCGCACGCCTTCCTTCGAGAACTTGTCGTAGCGGCGATCCATCTCACGCGAAATCCACTGCAAGGCAGGCACCACCCGCTCCAGATCAACGATCACCGGAACCAGCAGGTGCGGAATGCCGTTGTAGGATGTGAGCTCCACACGCTTGGGGTCGATCATGAGCAAGCGCAGATCTTGCGGTGTATTTTGAAGCAGCATGCACGCCACCAGCGCGTTGACGCAGACCGACTTTCCTGAGCCGGTTGTGCCGGCTATGAGTAAATGCGGCATGTTCACAAGATCTGCCGCAACCGGCCGACCGGAGACGTCCTGCCCCAGCCCCAGTCGAAGCTTGGAATTGATCTTTTGAAAGCCTTTGGAATCCATCACATCCCGCAGCGCGACCAGGGAGATGTCGGGATTGGGTACTTCGATGCCGATGTAACCCTTGCCGGGCACGGGCGCTTCGATACGAATGGAAGGAGAGGCCAGCGCAAGCGCGAGATCGTCTGCCAACCCGGCCACCTTGGATACTTTGACCTTGGTTCGGCGGCCACCTTTTGTCTCGATGAATTCCGGCTCTACACCGAATTGAGTGATGGTCGGACCGCGGTTGATTGCCACGACCTTGGACGGCGCCCCAAACAACCGTAGCGTATCTTCGATCAGAGCCGCCCGCTTTCGATCGAATTCTTCGTCCGCCATTCGCTCCGAACCCACTTCCAGCAGCTCCTCCATTTGTGGAAGAGTCCAGCTTTGTGCGCTTTGCGCGGGTAGATCGCCTTTTAGTCCTACCGCTACCGACGGAACGCCTTCGCCTCGCGGCACTGGGCTCGCTTGATGTGCGCTGGTTCTTCGAAAGCCCAGTCGTCTCCCAAACTCAAGACGTTCCCATATGTGGTTGAGCGCCGGCAATGTGCTCGAGAACAGATCAGAAATTGAGGTGCCAAGGGTGAGACTGATACCGACGATCAGCAGCGCCAAGAACGCGACCGCTGCGCCGAGGCCTCCGAAAGCGCCCACCAGCAGGAACAGAATCCCCGATCCGATAACCCCTCCGCCTCGCCCTTCTCTAGCGATCTCCATCCCTTCTTGTGAAGTGGAAGCGCCTACGAGTGCATGAACGATAGCTAGAGTCACGACCAACAGAATACTTAGCCCGATGTAACCTTCCACGTCGAGGCCGGTGGGCAGGTTGCGCCACACCAGCAGGAGACCGACGCCGATCAGGAGCAGCGGAAAGGTGAAGGCTCCCCAGCCGAATGCCTGGGATACGAGGCGCAACCAGGAGGAGCTGTTGAACCCTGTGCCGGAGGTCAGTGCTGCGACCACCGTTAGGGCGCCGAGCGCCATGAGCATGACCCCGATTAGCTCTCGTTTGTGGTCGGATAAGAAGCTCTGGGGAGAGAATCGGCTTTGTGTTTTAGCGGACTTGCGTTTGGAGGCTTTGCTGCGCGACGCGGTTGTCACGGTACGCCGTGTACCGCTGGTTTTGCGCTTTGTCGACGTGGCCTTCCGCGTCGACGCAGTTTTTCTTTTCGTAGCGCGCTTGAAGGGCGCGCGCTTTCGTTTGCGCTTCGCCACGTTGGACCTCCGACTTGCCCTGTGTACCCACAGGGAGTTTTGTTTGCTGAGCTTGTCCGGCGTTCGCTCAGGGCGGCAGCGAGCACGGAGTATAGCATAGGGGCTCGCGGCGGCTAGTCGAGGGATTAACACGCGAATTTAGCCTCTGTTGCGCCTTCTATGGCCGGGCAAATCCGCCCTATGATCCCCGCTCCGCACTACTCCCAATCCCTCCGCTCCATCTCTACCCTGCCCCGGAAACGCCCCCATGCTAAAATCCGCCGTCATGGCTGCAACAATGGCCCCGCCTCCCCCTGAAACGATCCCGCATGCAGGATCCGAGCTTGAGCAGCTGGCGAGCCTGCACTACCTGCGCGATTTCGATGAGGAGCAGCTGGCAGAGATGGTCGAGCACCTGCAGCGGCAGTCTTTCTCACCCGGTGACAAGATAGTTCTGGAAGGGACACCGGCCGAGGCGTTAATCCTCGTTCAGAGCGGACTTGTCTCTGTTCATATTGAGGGTGATACGGATGAGCGGCCTCGGCTCGAAGCGGGTGACGCCTTCGGAGAGGTCGATCTCTATTACGGCAGGGATTATCACGCCACCTTGGCCGCCGTCGAGCCCACGACGGTGTTCCTTTGGGATGTCGACTCGCTGGAGCAGACGTTAAAGGAAGAAGACAGTGCCATCGATAGCTTTCGTTACGCAGCCGAAAGCCAGCG
>JBHIBY010000135.1:0-4431 GCA_046759305.1 Anaerolineales bacterium | reverse complement strand
CCGAAATCGAGCGGCTGTTCGTCTTGATGACCGGAGCCGACTTGATCGGTCTCCCGCTCTTCCCACCGCGTTTTAAACTTCAACTGCTTCCCTTCCTGATGCCTCAGATCTTGTATTGGCGTCGCCGACTCGCCTTATGGGACGAAGACCTGGAGGGTCTGGACCTCAAGCACATCGGCCATTGAGCCTCGACGAATGGATACTTCGATGGGCGCAAAGCATGATCTCGATCGACAGGACGAGAGCCTGTCGCGTGGCTATCCATAAGGTGTGTTATTCCGGCAATCCACGCTACCGGGCGAGTGTTGTGATCCGTTGGCTGCCTGAGCAATTGGGCCTGCCCGTGGAGCCTTGGCTCTTTGATAATGTGGTTGATTCGATTGCAGTGGCGGCGCGTCATCGGTCCCACCACCAATTGACCCACCTCGCTGCAGCAAGCGCGCCTAACGATCCTGCGAACACATCGGGAGAGACGTACCTTCGTATCCCAGAACAGGCGCACGTTGATACGCTGGCTCGATCTCATTAGTGGATGATTGCCCCAGAATGTCTGACGCCGGCACATTCTTGAACTGGTTCGTTGCCGCCCTGAGCGCCGTCCTCTTGGCGGTGATTGTCATATCTTGGCTGATTAGCTTCCGCACGCAGAAAACCATCGCATTCGGTTCAAGCAAGTGGTTCTCCATACCTGTGTGGGCCCTGATTGGTGCCGGATTTGCTGCACTCGCGTTCTTCGGCTACCTCGGCTACCGTCTATGGATTCCGCTCCCTATTTCCACACCGGGAGGTGTTTTGAACCTCTTCCGCTTTGCCGGCCTAGCGCTGTTCCTTGCAGGATGGCTGCTGATGCTCTGGGCGCGCTGGGCCCTAGGCGGGATGTATGGAGTCAGCACCGCTTCAGCAGTGCGACTGAGATCCCAGCATCGTCTTGTCCGGCACGGGCCCTTTGCCTTTATCCGTCATCCGATGTATCTAGGAATCTGGCTAGTGCTGCTCGGCCTGACGCTGCTGTATCGTACGTGGGCTCCATTAGTTCTTTTGGTGATATTTCTCCCGCTGTACCGGCGAGCACAGCGCGAAGAAGCTGCCCTGGCGGCCACCTTCGGTGAAGAGTGGCAGATCTACTCGGCGCGTGTACCGATGTTTCTGCCGCGTTTGAGGAGGAAGGGCTCCTAATATGGGACTGGCCCAAGTTGAAGAAGAGCGATTGCACTCGGGAGGTACTCGAAGAAGAGCAAACTCCAAATAGGCAATTGCAATTATGTCTATTGCCTGACGATTTCAGGGCGGTTAAGGGTCCTGGACGATTCAGGCAAACGACGAACGAGACCCGTAGCCGGAATCGCGAAAAGGCGGCTAAGGTTCCTGCAGACGTAGGCAGGGCTCTGCAAAACCTCGATCACGGGTTTGATTCCCGCCGTCGAATCTTGACAGAGGTTCCTCTGAGGAAGGCGAGCATGTGTCTCTCGAAGATGTGGAAGCTGCACGAGCGCATTACTTCGCTCCGTACTGGAGGCCGTAGAATTCAGAGGCAGACAAGGTTCCTAGCCAAACGCAATCTTCTACGCATCGCCACCCGATATCCGAAAGCTAGCGGAAATCAGCAAGGTGAGCTTAGGCCGGGAACAGGAGACTTTGGAATTGAGAAAGGTAAACCGAGCTCAGGATATTGAACGCCCCGACCAGGATGAGCAGTAGGCCAGCGACCCTCTCGACCTTGGGTGTCTGGCTCTTGAGGCGCGAGATAAGCGTATCGCGAGAGGCTGCGACCAGCCCGCTGACCAGCAGCATGAGCAGCCCCATGGTCAGCGCGAAGGCTAGGAACGCACTCAGCGCGGAACCCGATCCTCCCGAAGCCACGGCCCCAAGAACCAAGCCTGCCAGAATCGGACCCGTGCATCCAAGCCCCGCGACCGTGTAGCCGAAGCCAACCAAGAAAAGCGAAGAGCCCGATCGGCCTACACTCTCCCGCTTAGGTCGTACCGCATATGCAAAACGATCGGCGATCGTTGGCTTTAGGTTCCACCCCCTGAGCTGGCCGATTCCGAGGACCAGCAGGGCGATCCCCAGCAGTATTCTGAGCGCCAAGACAAGTAGGCTTGGATCGGCACCGGAGATCGAAAAGCTGCTCGCTAGGCCGGCGCCGAAAGCCGCAATCAGCAGCCCCAGCAGCAATGCGAAGGCAATTACACCCAGCGCTGCGGCACCTCCTAGGCGCAGCCAGGAGCCAGCGCCGCCTGGTTGCCGTTGGTCTGCGGCGTAGTAAAAGGACATGTAGCCCGGTAAGAGGGGGAAGGCACAGGGTGAGAAGAAGCTAGCTGCACCGGCCACAACGGCCAAGAGAATGAGCTGAGTAGTCCCAGGAAACGCTCCGCTGGCGAAGAGGCGGAAGAGCATGTAGCCGGCCGTTATGGCGAACGCGAAGAACGCGATCCAGGTCCAGAAAGGGATCCAGGCCCTCTTCGAATCCGAGTCCACGGTCAAATGACCTCCACCTCGTACCCAATCCATTCCAGCTCCTCCCTTACTTTCTCGAGGTCTGTGAGTGCCGGGTCGAGCTGAAACTGGATCAATTGCGACCGGTGGTTTGCCTCAATCTCCTCCAGACCCGCCATTCGTGACAGCGTGAACTTGACTGCGTCCTCACACCCGCTGCAGTGGATCGTGCGATCTCCAACGACCTTCAACTGAATGGACCTTGATTCCTCCGTCATCCTAGCCACCTCTCTGGCGCTACGCTCTTGATTATTGTAGACATTCCTCCTGCTGTAATGTCAAGTCGAGGAGGGACACGCGGGTCAACAGAGAAGCGCTCATTGCTCTATAGTGCCAGCTATTTGTGTGCAACCTGAGCCGGCAAATTGCGCGACCCACCCTTGACCTTCCAGCAACAGGAAGGTCTAGAATAGGTGCCCGAGCAGGCGTCCAAAAGACGTGGGTGCCAAGGACTGACAAGGAGAACTGTATGGCGATACAAGAAGTAGAAATCGGCGAAGGCCTCTCCCATCTTTTCGATGCAGAGCTCGCCTACGAGGACGAAGTTGAGCCTGTCGTCCCCGACGCCGGGCGTGAGGGCGTGCTGATTGGCAGCGGAGGCGGAACCGTGGAGGGACCGGCGATCCAGGGAACGATCCGCTGGTCGATGTATTCGGGCGACTGCGCCTACCTGCTGATCAAGGCGGGGCACGAGCCGCCTCCCGGCCAGCATCTGTGCACCGTGAATCCGGCGGGCGTCATCGAGACCGAGGATGGCGCAAGCATCTGGTTCGATGCTAAGGGCTACGGCCTGCGCGGCGCCGATCCAGCGCTTCCACATCTATGGCGACTCACGATGTCGCTGCGTTTTGAAACCGACGATGCGCGTTATGCATGGCTGAATTCGGCCTTGGCGGTGTGGCTGGGGACATTCGACGAGAAGGCCGGCCGGGCTTGGTACCATGCGTATGCCCCTGCGAGACAGAACGGCCAGAGGCCGAACCGGGGTTGATCATGAAGATCAGTGAGCTCGCCGAGATGACGGGCGTGCCTTCCAAGACGATTCGCTACTACGAATCCATCGATTTACTACCGCCTCCCGAACGAGCCCCGAACCGCTACCGAGAGTACGACGAGCGAGATATCGATCGGCTGCGCCTGGTGGCGGGCGCGCGCCGGCTAGATTTCTCTCTGGCCGAGATCCGCGAGATTCTCGACCTTCGAGACCGGGGCGAGGCGCCCTGTTTCGTACTGCTGGACGCTCTTAAGAACAAACAGCAAGAGATCGAGCAACGGATCGTTGAGTTAGGAACGCTCAAGAAACAGCTCGCACAACTGCATGCTCGCGGACTAACTTTCCCAGTCAACGAGCTTGAAACGAAGCACTGTGTCTGCCACCTCGTCAGCGAGCAGCATCCCTCTGACACGACCAGCTGAGGATGGTCAAAGTGCGGCGACGGATTGCAATTAAGTGAGATCGCAACAGACTGGACGAGGCCCGGGCCAGCACTTCAAAGGAAAGCCAATTAACTGAGCAGATCAGCTGATCGCGCGGCTGGCGCTCTACGTTTCTAATCGACTGGTCTGCTAGCGGGCTCCCCTCGCGGCCTTCTTAACCACTTCGCTCAGCGTGGGGTGAACGTGTATCGACTTCGCGATCGATTCCGCGGTACCGTTCTGGTACATCGCGGTCACGACCTGGTGGATCAAGATGTCGGCGTGCGGTCCGAGGATGTGACCACCCAGCAGGCGATCGCTTCCGGCGTCCACGACGAGCTTTACCCTGCCAATTGGCAGACCGATCGCCTTGGCCCGCCCGGATCCGGAAAAGTCAGCCAGCCCAACTTTCACCTCTCGGCCTTCCTGCTTGGCCTCCTCTTCGGTGAGTCCGACACTGGCAAGCGTCGGCTCGGTGAACACGGCCCATGGGACGACCCGGTAATCGACCTCCCGCCC
>JBHIBY010000134.1:0-4492 GCA_046759305.1 Anaerolineales bacterium | reverse complement strand
GACTACCTGGGCGGGGATTGTTGGGTGAATGCGGCCGACATAAAGATTCCATAGCTCGGAGCTAGCGGAGAGCTTCTATATAATCAATAGCGTGATCTTCGGCAGAGCCACGGAAGTGTCCGATCGTTGCAACTATCGAAGGTGAGGATCAATGCCCCAGACTGCGGAACACCTGAACCTATTTACTGAATCTGTTATCCGTGAAATGACACGCACCGCCAACGAGCACGGCGCGATCAACCTCTCCCAGGGATTTCCGGACTTCTCTCCCCCCGCAGAACTCGTAAAGGCTGCAGAACGCGCAATTCGAGGCGACCATCACCAATACGCCGTGACCTGGGGCGCGCCACGCTTTCGGCAGGCGCTGGCCCGCAAACAATCTCACTTCATGGGTATGGAGATCGACCCCGATGACCACATCACGGTCACCTGCGGCAGCACCGAGGCTATGATGACCGCTATGATGACCGTGTGTGACCCAGGCGACAAGGTGATCGTCTTCTCACCCTTCTACGAAAACTACGGGCCGGATACGATCCTCTCCGGCGCCGAGCCGATATTCGTGCCCCTACGACCCCCGGAATTCCGCTTCGATGACGATGAGCTGCAGGCCGCCTTCATGCAGGGGGTGAAGGCTCTTGTCCTCTGCAATCCATCGAATCCGACTGGTAAGGTCTTCAGCCGGGAGGAGCTGCAGATCATCGCAGACCTCGCCCAGGTGTACGATGCCTTCGTCATCACGGACGAAGTTTACGAGCACATCGTCTACTCGCCCCATCAGCACACCTATATCGCCTCCCTGCCGGGAATGTTTGAGCGCACGCTTTCGTGTAACTCATTATCCAAAACCTACGCAATCACGGGCTGGCGTATCGGCTATGTGATCGCCTCGCCGGAAGTCACCGCGGGTGCCCGCAAGGTGCATGACTTTCTGACAGTCGGGGCACCTGCGCCGCTCCAGGAAGCGGCTGTTACCGCCCTCGAATTCTCTAGCGACTACTATGAAGAACTTCAGGAGGCGTACACTCGTCGTCGTGATTTGTTCCTAAGTTATCTTGAGAAGGCCAATCTGGATTTCACCCGACCCGAGGGTGCCTATTACGTGCTGGTTGACATCGCAGATTTCGATTTCGAGAACGATACCGCGTTCTGCACCTGGCTGGCGAAGGAGATCGGCGTCGCTGCCGTTCCGGGTTCCAGCTTCTTTCGCGAGCCGGTGAACCATCTCATCCGGTTTCACTTTGCCAAAAGCGAAAGTACTCTTTCTGCCGCGGGAGAGCGGTTGCTAAGATTGGCAGACTAGAGCTCAAACAGGGAGGTAAGTCATGACAGAGCCTATCGGCGTGGATCAAGACACCGCCGACCAGGGAAAAGTCGACCCGGCCGAAGGTGGGATCGTCGATGATCTAACGTGGTTGGGTCGTGGGTTCTTCCAGACGCTCTACAGCTTGCAGTTCTACCGTGCCGCTACACAGAAGTCGCTCATCGATGCGATTCTGTTCTTTGTCGTATTCGGCACACTCCTGACGATCATCAGCACTTTCAATTTGAGCCGCAATCTGAGTTCGGTCGCCGATGACATCGAGCAGGCCTTCGCCACTGGGGAATTTCCAGAGATCGTGATCGAGAACGGCCTCGCAACCGTTCGAGCGCGTCAGCCGCTGATCCTGCTCAAGGGGGAGGGAAAAATCGCCATTCTTGACACCACCGGAGCTTACCAATCCATCGATACGAGTCGCTACACCCAGGGCTTCCTGCTCACGCGAGACAGTCTGCACGCTTATTCCGATGGGGATTATCAGGTCGTGCAACTTCGCGATCTCAATAACACTTTCGGCAACCCCATCGTAGTCAGTAGAGATACGGCACTTGATTTCTGGCGTTCGTTCACACCGATCCTTTCGGTGGTTGCGTTCATAGGGATCGGCCTCTGGAATCTGTTGGTTCGATTTATGGGGCTTACCTTGCTCGCGGTTCTAGTCTGGGGGGTACTCTCCGCCTTCAATATTAGATCCGAGTACGGGCCGGTTCTAACGCTAGGCATTTATGCGCTGGTGCCTGCCGTCTACATCAGCTTCTTGCTCGGCTCGATCGGGATCAGCTTCTGCGGATTTCAGACCGGATTGCTGCTGGTGATCTGGGTACTTGTCGCACGCTGGGTGTTGAAAGCCAACGCCGCGAGCGAGCCCCCTGCTCAGCTAAAGGAAGCTCAGTCTGACTGAACCTGAAACCCTGCGGATGAGCCTGATCTTCGAATCTATCGCAGAAGTCGATCTCGATCATACCCACTCCGTTGAACTAGCAGCTTTGAGATAAGATTTCGGCCACCGAGGAGAGACACTCGATGGAGTATCGTCGTCTTGGAAAATCAGGCTTGAAGGTCAGCGCCTTGTCGTTTGGCGCATGGGTAACGTTCTCGAATCAGCTGGATGTGGGCCATGCGGTTGAGATCATGGGTTCAGCCTACGACAGTGGTGTCAACTTCTTCGACAACGCGGAGGTGTATGCCCAAGGGGAGGCCGAGAGGATCATGGGCCGCGCGCTGGAGGAGCTTGCCTGGCCACGCGACAGCTATCTGGTATCGAGCAAAGTGCGATTTGGAAGCGTGCAGGATCCTAAGCCCACGCAGCTCGGGTTGAGCCGCAAACATGTGATGGAAGCCTGCGATCAGGCGCTGGAGCGACTGAGGGTAGATTACCTGGATCTTTATCTTTGCCACCGCCCCGATGAGGAAGCTCCCATCAAAGAAACTGTGTGGGCGATGAGCGATCTAATCCAGATGGGAAAAGTCCACTATTGGGGAACATCGGAATGGTCAGCCGATGAACTCAGAGAAGCACACGCATTAGCCGAGGAGTGGAGACTCATCGCACCGACTACGGAACAGACGGAATACAACATGTTTCATCGTGAGCGCATCGAGGTGGAGTACTCGGATCTGTATGACAGCCTGGGCCTTGGCACGATGACCTATTCACCACTGGCTTCGGGGGTGCTGACCGGTAAGTACAACGAAGGCATCCCGGAGGATTCGCGCATGAAGCTCCCTGGTTATGAGTGGCTGCTCCGCGCGTTGAACAGTGAAGAAGGCCAGGCGCGAATCGCAAAGGTCGGTGATCTGGAGGTGGTGGCCGAAGAGCTCGGGATCAGCATGGCTCAACTAGCGCTTGCGTGGTGTCTTGGAAACCCGAACGTGAGCACGGTGATTACCGGCGCCACAACAGTCAAGCAGGTCGAAGAGAACATGGGAGCGCTGGAGGCCATTACGTTGCTGACCGACGAAGTCATGGAGCGCATCGAGGGAGTTCTGGCGAATAGAACCTCGTAGTTGCGGTAATTCGGATAGGAGTCCCAAGATCAAGGTAACGGTTTGCGAAACGAGCGACCCCCTGCAGGAGGCTGAGTGGTCGCGGCTGGTTGAGCACGTGGCCCGTGAGCAGAGTGAACTGGTGCTGCTGTCTGAGATGCCGTTCTTCCCCTGGATCGCGGCCGCAAAACCCTTCGAAATTGGGAAGTGGGAGGAGTCGGTTGAGGAACATGAGCGCTGGATTGCGCGCCTGACCGATCTCGCTCCCGCCGATGTGCTCGCCTCGCGCCCCGTCGCCCAGCGGCGCAACGAGGGATTCATCTGGGGTTCAAAGTCGGGCTACCAGCGCGTTCATGATAAGTACTACCTCCCTGACGAGAAGGGTTTTTGGGAGGCGACTTGGTACGAACGTGGAGAGCCGGAGTTCACAGTAGTAGAGACAGAGGCCATCAAGACAGGATTTGCCATCTGCACCGAGATCTGGTTCACTGAGCACGCGCGAGATTACGCACGGCAGGGAATTCACGTGCTCGCATGTCCACGTGCGACGGAAAGATCGAGCGTGGACAAGTGGATCGCCGGCGGACGAGCGGCGGCCGTTATGGCCGGCGCCTACTGCATATCCTCCAATAGAAGCGGAGAAGGCAGCGGGGTCCAATGGGGAGGTAGTGGCTGGATCATCGATCCGGACGGGGAGCTACTCGGATTGACCTCTGGCGAAGACCCCTTCCTCACCCTGGATTTAGACCTTGAGGAGGCCGAGGCGGCCAAGGAGACCTATCCTCGCTATGTTTCTGAGTGAATAGCCCTCTCACTATCCAAATGCGCGAAACAGATTCATTGGCCAATTGAGCGTATTTGCTGAGTACCTGGCTTTCGGAACGCGCTCTACGGCAAGCTGGTATGATCATCCGAAGCATCGTTGGTAGAAGCTGGGGAAGGAGACGAATCCGATGAGCTGGAGCGCATCGCTAACCACGGCACAGATCCAGACGGTATTCGAAGAAGAAGTCGAATCGGCTGGCGGCAAGGTCACTGACACTTTCGAAGACGGAACGCTGCTGTTCACGCGAGCCGTGCTGCCCAAGGACGAGAATGTGGCGCGCAGAGATCGGGTGGACAAGGGCGTCGCACTGAAGGCGGCCTGGGAGGACATTTGGGTCCATCCGTACGTCTTCCGTCGCG
>JBHIBY010000133.1:0-4614 GCA_046759305.1 Anaerolineales bacterium | reverse complement strand
TGCTAGAATGCTCCAGAACGGTCTTCCCGAGGACAATGAACAAGAGAATAGCAGGCGCGATCATCCGCGTCTCGACCGCCAGGCAGCTTGAGGGTACCAGCCCTGAGAAGCAACTAGAGGCCATGCGTGCCCTTGCTGAGGAGCAGGGCTACGAGCTCGCAGACACGAACTCTTGGCAGATCGCCGAATCCGGCGCTCGGCGGGATCGACTGGGCTTTGCATCCGCCCTGACCGCTGCGGCCGCGGGCAACGTTTCCCGTCTCTATGTGTACAGCGTGGATCGCCTTGGCCGAGACCTACTCGAGATGCTGCTGTTCTTGCGGGATCTCGATGATCTGGGGATCGAGTGCTGGGAGGCCGAGCGACAGCGGCGCCTCGAGTGGAATGACTTCATGTTCCAGGTGGAAGGAGCAGTAGCCGGCAAAGAGCGCCGGGAGATCCTGAAGCGAACCCAGGACGGTCTCCTGCGCCGCGTCAAACAAGGCAAGTTCTCGGGGGGCAGAATCCCTCTCGGCTACACCCTAAATCGTGAGACAGGCATGCTCGAGATCAACGAAGACGAGGCATCCCTCGTGCGCATGATCTTCGACTGGACTACTGAGGAGCGCTTGAGCGCCATCAAGATTGCTGAAAGGCTGACGGCGATGGGGATCCCTACTCATACCCAGCGGCGGCAGAACCTGTCAGGCCAGCATCGGTGGAGCGCGCAGATGGTCCTTAACATCCTAGGGAATGCTACCTACAAGGGAGAGTGGGTCTACGGCAAGAAGTCCAAGCGAATGCGGCCGGAAGATCGGATCACTGCAAACTTCCCTGCGATCGTATCCCCCGAAACATTCCAACTCGCCGAAGCGGTTCGGCGAAGCAATCGCCTCATGAGTCCATCGAGCAACCGGCATAACTACCTGCTGAGCGGGCTGATCCGATGCAGCAACTGCGGCCTCGGCTACTCCGGTACGGCCTGGGGAAAGAAGGCTAGAAGGTATTACCTGTGCAACGGTCGAGGCCAATGGCGGAAGCTCGGCCGAGAGAAATGCTACGGGAAGTCCATCAAGGCCGAAACACTGGAGGCTGTTGCCTGGGAGGACATCAAGACCTTCATTCTGGATCCGGACGTAGTGATCAATCAACTGCGCGAGCTCAGGCTGCCGGACGACGAGCTCCTAGCGGAGCAACTCGCGGAAGCCGAGGAAAGGATTCAGGAGCTCAAAAGACGGGAGAGAAACGCGCTCAGAATGGCCGTAGAGAGCGCTGAGCTTGATGTCAAGATCCTTGACGATCAGTTAAGGGAAATCCACTTCTCTCTTGAGACTGTGGAGCGCTACAGGGACGATCTGCTGCAGAGCCATTCCCGCGGCAAGCAGCTCGAGAAGGAACTCTTCGGCGTGGCAGAGCGCCTGGCCACATTGCGGGAGCGCGTCGATCAAGCCACTTTCGAGGACAAGCGACGTGCGGTCGTAGAGCTCGTGAAGGGGATAGAGATAGCCACTGAAGAGATCGACGGGAAGAACACGGCGATCGTTACGATCACCTACCGCTTCGACCAGGTTCCAGGTGTGCAGCAGGGGAGAGGCACCTTAGTACTTGAGGAAACGCTGGAGCGCTCTGCGAGTGGAGCCGAACCGGGGATGCGACGGCAAAAGCAAGAGATGATTGAGTCGGGGGTTGCCGGAAAGGGCCGTGAGGATGCGAACCCCGGCCTCTCCCTGGCTTAGCTCGCCAGGACAGGCAGCTCGCGGCCGCTAGCCAGCATTCAGGATTATCAACTCAATAACGGTCAGAGACTGGAGGAGGAAGTTGCAGAGAGAGCGCATTCCACCCGCTAGCGTTTTGTCCGCGTTGGAAGCAATCGGAATGACCCCAGTGGTCCAGCTTCGGAAAGTTGTGCCTTCACGCGCGGCTGATGTGTTCGTCAAGCTGGAGTATTTCAATCCGACTGGATCGTACAAAGATCGAATGGCATTGTCTATGATCGAGGAGGCCGAGGCGCGTGGAGATCTAAGGCCCGGTATGACAGTGGTCGAGTATACCGGAGGCAGCACCGGATCCTCCCTGGCGTTTGTCTGTGCGGTGAAAGGTTATCGATTCCGAGTTGTGTCCTCCGATGCGTTTGCGAAGGAGAAGCTAGACACAATGACTGCTTTTGGCGCTGAGTTGCATATTGTGAAAAGCGAAGGCGGCAAGGTCACACCGGATTTGGTCCCGAGGATGATCCAGCAGGCCGAGATTCTTGCTGGAGAGGAGGGTACTTACTTTACGAATCAGCTCCACAATCCCGATGCGATTGTGGGGTATCGGACCGTCGGCAAAGAACTGGTGCAGCAGATTGAAGGAGACATTGATGTTTTCTGTGGCGGAGTCGGGACTTCAGGCATGCTTATGGGGGTAGCTCAGGAGGTCAAACGCTCCCATTCGGGGGCGAGAATCGTAGCGCTTGAGCCTTCTACCTCGGCAGTGATCTCGGGACATGACGCCGGTACTCACCATATTGAGGGTATTGGAATCGGATTCGTCCCTCCGTTACTGGATGACGAGCTCTATGATGAAGTCCGCGCCATCGATGAGGGCGAGGCTCGGCGAACGGCGCGATTAATCGCGAAGGAAGAAGGTATTTTCGCCGGAATTTCAAGCGGATTGAACATCGCCGCTGCTCTGCAGCTTGCGGAAGAAATCGGTGAAGGCAAGAGGGTAGCTACCGTGGCAGTTGACACTGGCCTGAAGTACTTGACAGGTGATCTCTTTAGTGAATGACATCGGCCTCTAGGGCACCATAGATGAACATGTGCAGGCCAACCCCTAGCTGGAGCACTCTGCGAGTGGAGCCGGATCCGGCCTCGGCGCCCCGCGAATTGGTGGGATGATCGGCCGGGCCGCTCCCCGCCAAGATCTGCGGGATGTTCCACAGCTCGCAGCCGTTAGGACAAACTTGTTAGATTCCCATAAGCAAACATGAGAGTCCAAGAGGCATACAACCATTGGTCGGCCACGTACGACACAGATGAGAACCTCACCCGTGATCTAGACCAGGTAGTCACCCGAGATACCCTAGCTGATTTGCGGTGTAAATCGATTCTTGAGGTTGGCTGCGGAACTGGTAAGAACACCGCCCTGCTTGCCCAAATCGGCGAGGAAGTCCACGCCTTCGACTTTTCAGTAGGCATGCTCAAGAAAGCCAACGAGAAGCTGGGATCAAACAAGGTGACCTTCTCGGTAGCAGACATCACCAAACAGTGGCCTTGTGCAGATGAGTGCGCTGATCTTGTCGTCTGTAGCCTTGTGCTAGAGCACATAGAAGATCTTTGTTTCGTGTTCTCAGAAGCATTTCGTTCACTGGTCGAAGGAGGACGCTTTTTTATCTGTGAACTACATCCCTTCCGACAATATCAGGGGACAAAAGCCCGGTTCCAAAGCGGTCAAGGAGGGATCGAAATTCAGGCATTCGTGCATCATATATCAGATTTTCTGGAAGCTGCAGAGGAGAATGGATTAAAGCTCAAGGGTTTCAGGGAGTGGTGGCACGAAGAAGACCAAAACAAACTACCAAGACTGGTGTCGTTCATGTTTGAGAAATGAACGCGATGGAGTGAGTTTGCCCTGACCAGAGCATGCAGCCGACGCCCAGGGCCGGCCTTCAACCGCAGCGTTGGGGATCTGGGGCACGGCACAGTGGGGTGCTGGGTGATGCGGGCGCGGCTGATGCGCGGGTTAACATATCAGTTCTCCTTCTGATGTGAATGTGAGGGTACCAGTATTGTGACCTCAAGAGCGGCTGGCGTTTGTTCTTGAGAGGCTTTCTGAGCAAGGGTTGATATAACCACTTTCTTGAGCAGAGCCGGCCAGCTCGATCTTGCCTCCAACGCGATACTAGTCGTGGCTGGCCGGGCGGCTCAGCTCGCCGCCGTTAGCCGGCACCGATCGCAGTCATACGAGATAGCGGGGATATAAATAGACTGATTTCTCAACGCAAATTGTGATCCAGCTTCCTGCGTGTGATTCGGAGGGTGAGGTAGCATCAATAAATCCAGCCCATCGCTCACGAGTTACAGACGCGGTATGAAACCTCCGGTACGGGCCATGCAGCATAGGGGTACCGACCCACGCATGCGCCGGCGATAATCCAATTCTCGATCCTACTTTCTAGAGGAGGTGACACCAGTACCCAGGCGGGAAATGAATTTCGACAAGGAATATCGGAAGGCACTTAAGGATTTTGGCCGCGGTGAGGGAAGGCCAAATGTCCGACAGGTAACGAAGCAGACACGGCAAGTGAATAGATGAAAGGAACTAAGGATGGACGCAGCAGAAGCTACAAGAAGACTGTTTGAGCTGATCGAGTCGCGCGAGACTGGAGCAGCAGCCGAGCTCCTTTCCGACGACTTTACTTTCGCCGGACCAGTACCTGAACCGATCAACGCCTCAGCGTGGCTGGGCTTACACGACCGCATGAATGCAGCTTTCCCAGATTTTTCGTTCAACTTGAGGGATGTGCAGCAGGTAGGTGATACGGCCCAATCTGTTCCGTGTCAGAGCTTATGAGACAAATTGAAGCTTAGAATTAGGAGATGCTTTCCCAGCATAATAGGGATCGTCAGGAGGACTTCATCATGACGAAGA
>JBHIBY010000132.1:0-4646 GCA_046759305.1 Anaerolineales bacterium | reverse complement strand
CCGACTGGAGTGAGTGCCAACCGAAGCGGGTCAAGCGTAACGATCAGCTGGTCCCCCGCAGCTCCTGCGGTCGAACTTGGATATCTAATAGAGGCTCGCATCTGTACCGGCGGGTACCAATTCGATGTGGCCTACACCACGACCAATACATCCTACACGGTTACCGATGAGTCAGGCTGCGGCGCCGATTCGTATGGCAAGGTTCGGGTGCAGAATAAGCTCGGCTACTCCACTGCGGTGAACATCCCCTGGCCATAAGTCCCTAGTCGCAAAGCAAACCATAAACAACTTCGTACGAAAAGCGAAAGTCGACTGCGCCGGGTCGTCGATCTTCGATTGGGCGCCATGCTTCCGTCTGTACGTCTATCCCCAACCGAATCGTGCAATCCACAGGGTGTAGCTACACGTTATGTAAGGTAGCTGTAAGCGCAAAACGAGCCTCTGATGCCCAGAATGGAGGTCCACATCTACCTAAGGTACAGAACGGGTGCAACTGCTCCGGACCTTGCTCTTACGGCGTCGCGTTCTCCAATGGCTTGTGCCATTGGTCTCGCTTTGGGTAGCCATCATCTGTGGATTAGCGTTCTCTAGCGCCGCATATAGTAAAGCCGAAGCCAGGGTACCCGCTCCGGCACTTTCATCCGGTAGAGTGCAAGCGAGCATTCCGATTGTTGTCCCAGCCGCGTTCACCCCGTCTCGCTCCACCTTCCAGAGCATTCCTTTGCCCGCTGCGCAGCTCAACAATGAGCTTTACACTCAACGGGACACAGTTGCGCTGACCATTGACGGAGACCCAAGCCTGCTCGCGATCGATGTGCTGTCGATACGCCCCACTTCACCACCGCTAGAGAGACGACTCTTCGTGGACGGCATTTGCCAGACGCCGAAATCGCTGATGTTGCACTCGTCATTTGGCCCGGGGAGGATGCGGGAGTTGGCTAAAGAGATCCTGGTTCGAGGCCTGAAGACCACAACCTACAGAGAAGTCAGCGAAAGCTTGCGACGCGGTGAATGCCCCAGGTCGAACGTGATTATCGTCTCGCTTGATGATTTCGGAACTGACTGGCTGCGGCCTTACTTTTTGTCGATGATCCGTCCGTTCAAGGAACGCGGATTGAAGCTTGTGGTGGCAGTCAATGTGCGTGGACCGCAAGACCCAGACGCCTGGGCTTATCTCAGCGAGCTCGAGGTGCTAGGAAATGAAGTTGCAAATCACACGATTGACCACTACAACCTTGCCCGCCTCGAACCGAACCAAGTCAATTGGCAGATCAAGGGCGCCCACCGGACTATCTGTGACAACCTGGGCCGCTGTCCTGAAACCCTGATCCTTCCGTTTGGCATCATCGACGCGAATGGGGCTGTAGTCACAGCAGCAGAGGGTTATTCTTACATCGTCGGGATTCCCGGTGGCCGCGAATTCGGTGGCGAGAGCCCCTACTATATGGGGCGCATAGCGCCAGATAATTACGACCAGCGGGTTACTGTGAACGAGCTGTATGCTACGTTTGGTTGGCCAGATTCGACGATCGAAGATGTGCTCGCTCTTCACACGAGCGGATGCGCGATAGGACCGTCTCCTTCGCTAACTTTGCCGCTTGCGAAGTGTGCACCGAACTCAGAGCAGATATTGACCGCTGATAGTCAAGAACTGCATACGCAGAAGACGGTCCCGCCGAATTAAAACTGCGTCCGGACCTCGCTACCGAACTTCTCAATCGGCCTAATTTCTGAAACATTGGGGATGCTCAGTATGTAATGCTGAATTCCAACCTCGCCGAATTGGCTGATTCGATCCACGATCTCAGAGACATCGTATTTCGAAAAATCAATCGGACCGAGTACGGTCTTTTCAATCTCGCCATAGTCCCGATCGAATGCATCGCAGTGATCGCGAAGGATTCCGAGCTTCTTGGTTGCGCCCTTTACCCCGTTGCGGGCAAATAAGTTGCAGGCATCACCATACTGGGCAACTAGCCGGAGGGTCTTTTTCTCGCCCTCCCCACCGATCAGAATCGGCGGATGGGGAATTGAGAGCGGCTGGGGGCTGTTGATGGGTGCCTCAAGCTTGAAATGCTTTCCCTCGTAGGCACTAAAGTCGTCCGACCAAACTTGCTTCGTGATTTGCAGCACCTCTTCCAATTGCTCAAAGCGCTCGCTGGTTGCCGGGAACGGAAATCCCAATCCTTGGGCTTCTTGCCAGTACCAGGCGGCGCCAATTCCAAAGTTCGCCCGCCCTCCTGAGAGAACGTCGAGCGTCGAGACCTGCTTGATCAGGAAGCCGGGATGGCGGTAAACCACGCCTGTGACCATCACACCCAACCTGACGCGCTCCGTCACGGCCGCCATGTAATTGAGGGCGCTGTACGCTTCCAGCATTGGATCTTCCTTGCTGCCCAAGCCAGGATCGATCTGGTAGTAGTGATCCATGACCCATAAGCTGTCAAATCCAGCGGTTTCTGCTGTCCGGGCGATCTCCGCCAAATTGGGGCCGATAGTTTTCGGCGCTCCATCCCAGTCAAAGCGATTGATCTGCAGACCAAATTTCATAGTTTCTCCTCAGGAATTATTAATCCAGCTCGTCTTGTACCACGGCGCTACGGTCTATGCTGAAAGCTCAAATCCCAGCTCCTGATGAAGGTGCAGGCAGCAATAACGGTTCCGTTAGAGACGCGACTTGATAATCTGAGCGTTGCGATGAGCCAGCCCCATGATGCTGAGCATGGGATTGACGCCGAGCGCCGAGGGCAGCGCGCTAGCATCGGCGATAAACAAGTCTTTCACTTCGTAGCTCTCACCTTGCGGATCGAAGGCTGCCATTGAAGCTCTGCCGCCCATGCGGCAGCTGCTCATCTGGTGGGCGCTGAAGAGGGTCATGTCGTTCTTTCTGTAGCCCTGCTGGACAATGCGTTCGATGAAGGCCTCTAGACCGCCTTCTGAAGATGTGTCAAACGGCTTCGCGCTGTTATAGATTCCGCCAACGGTCTGAGCGCCTGCAGCAACTAACAACTTGACGCATTCTTTGGCGCCCGCGAGCACGGTTGCGGAATCTCTTTTTGAAAGAGAGTAATTGAGGATCGGGTTCCCCTGATCGTCGATATCGACGCGGCCTCCATCGCGATCCCGCACTAAGGCAAAGAAAAAGGCCATATTGGCTGCCTTGAGCATGAGCTCTCGATGCGATTTTGCATCCTGCCAGGGGACTCCGAGGGCAGCGAGCCCCGGATGAACCGGAGGCACCTCCACCACGAACCCGTATCCGTCGTTCGCCAT
Organism: Anaerolineales bacterium; assembly: GCA_046759305.1. Taxonomy (GTDB): domain Bacteria; phylum Chloroflexota; class Anaerolineae; order Anaerolineales; family E44-bin32; genus JADFRG01. The sequence continues at coordinate 1,373 of JBHIBY010000132.1, read as the reverse complement.
TTCGAACTCAGCGCAAGCGACGGATTGCATGGTACCTCGCCAGGCTTCAACCGGCTCATCGAATATCCCGAAGGCAGCCGGGACCGGATGCAGATGCAGATGATCTCCAATGTTTGGGTTCTGAAGGCCGGACCGCTTGAGCAATGCAGGGGAATGCACGCTCCCGGCCGCTACAACGACACGTTTGCTGTGAATGCGCAAGGTGTGACCATTGGTAGTTGCCTCGACCCCCTCCAATCGACCGTTTGAGATCATGAGTCGATCTGCGTAGCAGTTCGCGATGATATCGGCACCGTTCTCATGCGCGTCCAAAAGATAGGTGTTCAGCGTGCTTTGCTTTGCACCGAACCGGCAGCCAAATCCACAGTACCCGCAGTCTCCGCAATTGCTGACATTTCTCGCCAGGCTGCGCCAGCGATATCCAAGAGCTTCGCTTCCTTCTCGGAGCAGCGAGTTCTGCCGGTTTTGATCACTGTATTCGGTATTGACGTTGATGCGCGCTCCGACTGCTTCAAGACTGGCCTGCCATTCTGGTCCATCTGCTCCCGATACCCCGAGTTCGGTCTCCCATTCGTGCAAGACATGGGTGGGCGTCGGCAAACTGGTAGTCCAGTTTATGGTGGTCCCCCCGCCAAGCGTACTTCCCGCCAGGACAACGATCCCGACATCATCTGTGGTGAGAACGCCGCGCTTCTCGTAGAGATCACGCTTCGCTTTTAATTCCGCGCCGTCGAAATCTGCTTCGTTACGGTAGCCGCCCTTTTCCAGGACGATCACGTGTTGCCCGGCTGCGGCCAATTCGGCTGCGACCACTCCTCCACCTGCACCGGATCCGATGACAACCACATCGGCATCAAGTGCGGTCGAGCGCGAGATCTCCTTGATTGTGATCGGCTTATCAATAGGGGATGTTTCTACCGGTCCTGGATAGCGGATGCTCGCCCAATGTGGATTGCGTTCAGCGCCCTCCGAGATCAGCGAATATTCAAGGAACAGCACCAGCCGCTTGAAAGTCTGAAATCCTTTGCGAAGCAGCCCGATTGAACTATTGGACCAGGCTTGTAGAACACGCTCTCGCTCTTTGAAGCCCATACTGCGCATCCTACTGGCCGAGCCGGCCAGAACGAGATTCGCTATCGGGTTATCAAAGAAAGTGAGCGCCTGACGAAAGTCTGATTGTTCGGCAGGCCGTGCAGCGGATGAAATCGCCTCAACTACTGAATCGGCGACGCCAGGCACCCTGCTGGGCTGCGCAAGGGTGCGGGCGATCGCATCGAGGGTCTCGAACTCGCTTTCTGTGAGCAATGTGCGCATGTTTGGGATCATGTTGGGAAGTCTAATGCCTCTCGGCCTGCAGTTCATCCACAAATCGT
>JBHIBY010000131.1:0-4672 GCA_046759305.1 Anaerolineales bacterium | reverse complement strand
TACGGCGAGATCCCGCTCACGATCGCGGACTACACGGAGGCCTGGCAAGGATACAAGAGCGGCAGGAATCCCATCTCATCGAATTGGGCTGTGCCTTTTCATCCGAGTTACGAAGACAAGCCCGACGTACCAGACCGAGCATTCCACAAGGTCGGCCCCGAAGGTACTGCCGCGCTCCGCCATTCCTGGGAAGTCTTGTTCCGGGATCTGAGGGAGCGCTTCCAGCCGCAAGTGATCCATCTCCATCATCTAAATCACATGCATCTGGCCGCCGCTGAAATCTTTCCAGATGTGCCAAGAGCGAGCCAGCTTCATGGAACTGAGATCAAGATGTTGGAAAACCTGGCGCTCTTGGAAAAGGAGACTCATGAAAAAGCTCCGTTTGAAAGCCTCTGGCGAGGCGTCATGACCGAGGCTGCCCGATCGGTAAGCCACTTCTTTGCTATCAGTCCTGATGTCCGCGAAAGAGGAATAGCCCAATTCAGAATCGAGGAACGAGATATTACCTTCATACCCAACGGTGTGGATACTTCCCTGTTCAAGCCATTAGGCTGGGAAGAAGATCGGAAAAGGGCTTTCTTGCACCAAATTTTCGTGGACGAACCACAGGGTTGGGATGAGAGCGGCGTGCCCGGAAGTGTGCGGTACACAGAGACCGACCTGGAGAAATTCAGGACCGCATCGGGCCGACTCAAACCCATGCTTATGTTTGTCGGTCGCTTTCTCGACTTCAAACGAGTTCCTCTTCTGATCGAAGCGGTGGCTGAGGTCAATCGAAGGTTCGAAACGGATTCCCCCTTCAATCTAATCATTTGGGGCGGGATGCCAGGCGAGTGGGAAGGCCGGCATCCCCACACGGTCGCACACGAGCTGGGCCTGACGAACGTCTTCTTTACCGGCTGGTTGCCGCATGACCTCTTGTCAAAAGGGCTCAATCTTGCCGATGTGTTCGTCGCCCCCTCTTACTATGAGCCGTTCGGTCAGGTGTTCCTTGAAGCGATGGCGACTGGGCTACCAGTTATTGCCACACGGAGCGGAGGACCATCAAGCTTTGTTGTTGATACCGGCCTCGCTGCCAATGGCTGGTTTTCCGATGTTGACGATGTTCAATCTCTGGCGCAGATCATGTATCAAGCACTCACAGATAGTGCGGAGAGGAAACGGCGTGGAGACAACGCGCTGGAGCTCGTTCGGAAGGACTATAGCTGGACGGGAATCGCTGCGCGGTATGTCACCGCCTATACACAACAGATCGTTTGACCAGCATGCATTGAGTTCACAATCTTATGCGTGCCGCAACTGCTTATTTCCTGATTGTTCCCAGCTGCAGGATGTGAGTGGAACGCAGGCATCATAGTGAATCGCCCGCTGCATTCCTCAGTTCAGTGATGAATGGCTCCCAGCCGCTGGTGTCCTCGTTGGTTTTCAGGGCTACATAGTAGTCGCGAACAACATTACCTTGCTGCTCACGTTTGAATTTTCGAAAGCGCTTCCCATCCTGCCACTGCTTCTGTAGATCCCTGCCTCGATCGACCAACCCGCTTTTTGAGCTGTACTGGTAGGCCTTCGAGCCCTGGAGAACACGCTCGCTCATGGCTTGGGGCAGATAGATCCAACCGGAGTGCTCGTATTGCCAAGCATGCGTGAGTTCATGTATCAGCCAGGCCATATCGCCAATCCGTGTTTGCTCGGGTTGCGACATGCTAGTTCTCAGCTCTCGAGAGAATCGGACGGAGTAGCCGACCGTCATGGCATTCGCTGTCGGGCGCTGACCTCCTCGATCAAATAGACTCCCGAGATATCCGACAGCAAGCGCAAAGCGGCTACCTTCCGTGATTCGTACCCGTCGATAATCGAGGGACGCATCGAATACAAGCTGCGCCTCCACTAATTCAGTTGGCGAAAGACTGCGCCCCATAGTTGCTCCTCACCTCTTACCCCATCCCTCTCGAATCACACTCAGTGCGTTACCTCCCATGGTTTTTTCAGCATATTTGCTGAATACCCTTAAAACGCCGCATAGGCCTAGTTCGCAGCAATTCTACCGATGTTTGCGCGATCGAATTCGCCTTGTAGCTTCAGGCCAAGAATTCATTCAGGTTGCCTTTGTATTTGCGGGAAGATGAAAACGAGGCGCTTATCTGAAAAAAAACGCGGAGGGATGGCTTTCAGGTTGGTTATCCTAAGTCATGTACCTAAGCTGACTCTTTCAATCTGATTGAATCCTCCCATCCCATCCTATATGATGGAATAGCAGTCGGTGGCGCGAGGCCTGGACACCGCTCATCGCGTGCGGGGCATGGCTGAGGCCAGCCCGAAGACACACACACTTTCAAAGGGCGAGGCAGTGAGTGATCTCATCGGAAAAACCTTGGGCAGCTATCAGGTCCTGGAGCAGCTCGGCCGAGGCGGAATGGCCGTTGTCTACAAGGCCTACCAACCCTCCCTCGATCGCTACGTCGCGATCAAAGTCCTGCCAACCTATGAAGCTCATGATCAGGAATTCCTGACCCGCTTCAAGCGGGAAGCTAGAGCGGTCGCAAAGCTCGAGCACCCCAACATCCTAGCCGTCCATGACTCCGGCCATCAGGAAGGCGTCTCCTATATCGTCATGCGCTATGTGGAAGCCGGCACGCTTAAAAGCTTCATGGGGACGGCCCTCGAAATGGAGCGCATCGTCACGCTGATAGGCCAGATTGCGGATGCGCTGCATTACGCCCACGAGAACGGTGTGATCCACCGGGACGTCAAACCTTCAAACGTTCTCTTGGATCGTGGTGATTGGCCCCTGCTAACGGACTTCGGAGTGGCTCGGATGCTAGGGGCGGCCGAGGAACTGACTGCCACAGGCGTTGGAATGGGAACTCCAGCCTACATGAGCCCGGAGCAAGGTCTAGGAGAGCGGGTGGATCGCCGAAGTGACGTCTATTCGCTTGGAGTCGTGCTGTTTGAGATGCTCACTGGTGATCTGCCCTTCGAAGCGGAAACGCCGCTCGCAATTGTGCTCAAACACATTCACGATCCGCTGCCCATACCAAGCCAGGTCAACCCGAGTATTCCCGAAGCGGTTGAGCGGGTGGTGCTTAAGGCCATGGCGAAGGCGCCCGAAGATCGATTCCAGACCACCGCGGAACTTAAAGAGGCGCTCAGTGAGGCGGTAAAGGAAGCGGAGGATACGGGCACGCTCGATCGATATCGTACCGAAGCGCCAATGGAAGCTGCTGCGCCAGAGTCCGCGCCTCCTACGAGCCAACTGAGGCAGTTATGGTGGCTGGCACCGGCTGCCGCGGTATTGGTCGTCGCCGCGTTTTTACTGGGAAGGGGAATCCTTGGGACCTCCGAATCAAGCGAAGAGCCGATCGCCGAGGCGATCGCGACTTCGGCTGTGCAAACCGCCCCTGCCGAAGAGTCTGTGGCTTCCGTGCCGCCGGCCGGCGACCATGATTTTGGTGTCTACGATGATTTCAATGATCCGGCGTTCGATGGGGCGTTGAATCCGGCAAACTGGGTCGATCAATCTGACCCGACATGTGCTGTGGGGCAGGAGCAGGGAGGACTCCGTATTGCGAATGAGGCTTCGCAGGAACCAGCCGAATGTCGCGTCAGTTTTCCGCTCGACACATTTCCCTCGCTGCCTCAGATTCGCCTCCTGGAATTTGACGTCTGGCTGTCCTCCGATCATTCGGAGGAACTGTCGGAACATAATTGGAGCCTTGAAGCAGTCGACATTCCACAGGGAGTTTGGCATGGGTTGTGCGGCGTTGCTGGTCGAGCTGAAGGCGCCGTTGCATTTATCGAGGTAAAGAACTTCGATTCTGATACCTTCGCGCGCAATATCCAGATCCCCTTCGATGCCTGGCACAATCTCCGATTCGAAGTGGATCCTGGGAGCCTGGAACTTGCATGCTATGTCGATGGCTTGTTGATAGGGTCGACCGTCCCCGATGCCGCTTCAGAATTGTATGGATCAGAAACCAGCGTTCGGCTGCAGGCCTTCCGCCCGCCAGGATCGCTGGCAACCGCCTATATCGATAACGTCCGCATTGAGATCGCGCCTATCGGCGGCGAGGGGCTGGTCTTGTACGACGATTTCGAGGACCCTGCTTTCCAGGGGAGTCTCAATCCCGACAAATGGCAATCTGAGATCGACGAGGGCTGTCGTACAAACCAGCGCGATGGCGCGTTAGTCGTCAGCAACGATCAATCTGATGAGGCATGTGCCTCTCAGGTCTACGCGCCCGAGTGGCGGCAAATCCAGTTGGAGCAGATCAGGGTTCTCGAAGCCCCCTTTGCGACCACTGCGCATCATGGGGACGCAGCTATCGAGCACAATTGGAAGATAACGGCACCCGACATCGAACCCGATGGTTGGGAGACGTGGTGTGGAATACAGGTCGATGCCGAAGGGCCCAGGGCCTTCTTTGAGGTATCAGGCACATCTGAAGGTCGTTTCTACCGGGGGATACAGATCTCGCAAGAGACCTGGCACCGAATCCGCCTGGAGTTCGACCCGGATTCCAGGCAATTATCCTGCCTGCTAGGCGATCAGATGATTGGATCCGTCATCCCAGATCCATTCGATGCGCTCATGCAGTCCCCCGTGCATGTATCCCTAAGGGCCTGGCGATCACCCAATTCGTACGGCACGACCATGGTGGACGACGTTCGCTTC
>JBHIBY010000130.1:0-4706 GCA_046759305.1 Anaerolineales bacterium | reverse complement strand
GGTGGTGAGATTCGTGTCGATGCTCCCGAGTTCGCATACCCTGATGAAGTTCGAGGATCCATTCACTTGAAGCGCGAGCTGAAGCCAGAAGACTTCCGGCTAGTGGTTTCGAGCAACGGCCGAGTCACAACCAATGTCATCGGCGTTATTGAAAATCAGGCTCCAACGGAGCACTTGCAACTGGAGGTGGATACACGCGAGGGCCAGATCGAAGCTAATCCCGATGCCGATCTTGCGAAGGTCGCTTTGGTCGAGAGACATCGTGGCAACGGCACGGTTCAGCTCGGATTAGTCCGGGGATTCGGGATGATCAATGGATGTGCATTCGGTTCCACAATCGCTCACGACTCTCATCATATGCTTGTGGTTGGAACTGATGACGGCGACATGGCGCTGGCTGCCAATGAGTTAGCTAGAGTCGGAGGGGGCCAGGTAGTCGTGAACAGCGGTGAGGTCGTCGCACTGGTTGAGCTGCCGATCGCGGGCCTGATGTCGGACGAGCCAGCGCAGGTAGTGGCAGGAAAAGCCGATCGCCTTCTTGAAGCTTATCGCGAGTGTGGTTGCACTCTAAACAATGCCAACATGCAGCTGAGCCTGCTTGCCCTGGTCGTGATTCCAGAGCTGCGGATCTCTGATCTAGGCTTGGTTGATGTGAACCGCTTTGAAGTCGTGCCATTGATAGCTGAGGACAAATGAGCAAGCCATACCAACGCACGGCACAGGCATTAACGGAGCTGCTGGAGCAAAGCGAGCCGGGGGAAGTGCTTCCATCGGAACCGAGACTTGCGGAGCAGCTGGGTGTCTCGCGTGCAACCCTGCGAGAGGCAATGAGTGCGCTCGAAGATCGCGGGATGATCGTGCGGCGTCAAGGGGTAGGTACCTATATTCCGCCAACGATCATCGAGGCCGGCCTCGAGGAATTGGTCAGCATCGAGACAATGGCATCCAGGGTTGGACTCGAAGTGGAGATGGGGGATTCAGAGATTCAACACCGTGAAGCCGACCCCGAGGAGGTCGATGCGATGGCCGTGGATCAGGTGATCGAGATCCGCCGAGTCATTCAAACCGAGGGCAAACCCGTGGCTTATCTGGTCGACACGATCGGGGAAGGGTTAATACCCGACTCGGTGCTCGCCAAGGAATTTCACGGATCAGTGCTGGACTTGTTGCTGGAGCGCGGAGAGCCGTCACTTGAATATTCGAGAAGTGAGATCAGTGCGGTTCCTGCTGAGGGTATCGTCGCTGATCGGCTGGGTGTGCCTGAGGGATCCGTGCTGCTCCAATTCGAGGCCAATCTGTTTTCCCGCGATGGGAACATCGTCGATCGATCCAAGAGCTACTTCCTGCCTGGGACGTTCAAGTTTCATGTTGTACGCCGAGTAGGACGTGGTCTGGGCACCACTGTGTAGCCGTCAGTCAGGGCAACTTCGAAATTATTGGAGGTAATTGAAGATGAGAAGCTTTGCAGGACGAGACATTCTTTCGCTAAAGGGATTCGAGCGGGCGGAATTTTTCCGTGTTTTTGAGATCGCGGACCGGCTGGCGCCGATCGCGCGTGATCGGCAAGGATCCGATCTCTTGAGCGGAAAGATTCTGGTCACCGCCTTCTACCAGCCCAGCACACGCACACGCCTTGCGCATGAAGCTGCGATGCTGAGGCTTGGCGGCGAAGTGACTGGTTTTTCTGATGCCAAGATGACCCGCGCCGGAGATTTCTATCAGGAATCGATCAAAGACACAGTTCATATGCTGGAGTATTACGGCGATGCGATCGTAATGCGCCACTTTCAGCAGGGCGCACCTGCCGAAGCCGCAAAGTGGGCCAGCGTTCCGGTAATCAACGCTGGCGACGGATGGGGCGAGCATCCGACCCAGGTGCTCACCGACATGTACACCATTTTGAAGGAGAAGGGCGCCCTGGATGGACTGCACTTCGTGCTGGTGGGTGACATGCGCATGCGCACCATGCACTCCATGAGCTACGCCATGAGCCAGTTCGATATTTCGGCTAGTTACATCGCTCCGGAAGACATGTCACTGACGGATGAGTTCAAGCAGGAGATCGACGAGCTCAATCTCGTTTACGACGAGGTTGAGCATATCGAGCAAGTGATCGACAAGGCGGATGTGATCTACATGGAGCCCGTTGTGCAGCCGGACTACACCAAGTCGCTCGATGAGCGTGAGGGGGAGGTCGGGATGACGCCTGCGAACTACCAGGTCACAAGGGAATTAATGAAGAAGGCCAAGGGCGATTCGATCATCTTGCATTCGCTGCCTCGGATGGACGAGCTGCTGGAAGGAGTGGACCACACGCGGCATGCTCGCTACTGGGAAGAGGCTTTCAACGGGGTTGTGATGCGTATGGCATTGCTCTCGCTTGTGCTAGGGGCAATGGAGTAGGGCAGATTTCAAGAGTGAGCTGGAGGGACTTGAGCTGCTACGATAAGTCGGTTTAGTGGTCAGCTATGCCACTTATGTCCACTGCGCATAGCCATGGCCTACTCGACACGTAAATCAGACGGGAGAATAGATCAAATGCAAACTGATCTCAGCGGCCGCGACCTGATCGGCGATCTGGATTTCAGCAAGGAAGAGGTTGAGACCGTTTTGGAAGTGGCCTACGATCTCAAACGAAAACGCGCGTTAGGTGAGTCGCATGCCTATCTGCGAGATAAGACTCTGGCCATGTTGTTTTTCTTCAGCAGTACGCGCACGCGCGGATCTTTCGAAGCCGGTATGGCCCAGCTGGGCGGGCATGCGGCATTTATCGAATCCAAGACTACACAAATCGCCCACGGCGACACCGAGCGAGAGATCGGGGACATCTTCGGTCGTTACTTCGACGGAATTGCTATTCGACACGTAGAATGGGATGTGGGCAACCAATACTTAAACTTCGTGGCGGAGGCCTCGCGTGTCCCAATACTCAACATGCAATGCGAGATTTACCATCCCTTCCAGATCCTGGCCGATCTCATGACCATCCAGGAGAAAAAAGGGCCCGATCTACGCGGAGTCAAGATGGTTGTTTCGTGGGCCTACGCGGCTTCGTATCTAAAGCCCATCTCCGTGCCACAATCGTTGATCCTTCAAATGCCGCGCTTCGGCCTGGATCTCACGTTGGCTCACCCTCCGGAGTTCGAGTTGATGCCGGATGTCATGGATCAAGCAAAAGCAGAAGCTGAGAAAGCAGGAACTAAGTTCGAGGTTGTAGATGAGATGGAGGCTGGTTTCGAGGGAGCGGAGGTGGTTTATGCCAAGTCCTGGGGTCCGCTGCTTACCACTCATGATCCCGATGAAGGAAAGAACATCCAAGATAAATATGAGAGCTGGATCACGGATGAGAAGAAGATGTCGCTAGCGCACAAAGACGCGATCTACATGCACCCCCTGCCGGCCGACCGCAATGTCGAAGTTACAGACGCTGTAATTGATGGACCACAGAGCGTGGTGTTTGACGAAGCCGAAAACCGCCTGCACGTCCAAAAAGCGGTGATGGCTCTGACGATGAGGTGAGCAAAGAACCGCGTACAAGTGCGAAAGGCGATGATGGCGCTGTGGACGAGGTGAGCGGAGATCCGATATTTCAGATGCATTGTCAGGGACGAGCCGCGAGGCGCGCGCCCTTGAGGCCAAACCGGAAGGTGAAAGGCCTTCTAAGCGTGCTTTTCAATGAGTAGGCCCACGAGCAGTCCTGTTTCGACCAGTTGAGGGAGAGGTTGAGTTGACAGAGCAAAAAGTAGCGGTAGTCGCCGTCGGCGGCAATTCGCTCATCAAAGATAAGGATCGTAAGACCATTAACGACCAGTACGACGCGGCTGCAGAGTCAATGCGGCACATCGCAGGGATGATCGAACACGGATGGGAGGTGGTCATCACGCATGGCAACGGGCCACAAGTGGGTTTTATCTTAAGGCGCTCCGAACTATCAAAGCATGAGCTACATGAAGTGCCTCTGGATTACTGCGGCGCCGATAGCCAGGGTGCCATCGGGTACATGTTCCAGCAATCGCTATGCAACGAGTTCGCTCAACGCAGCATCGACAAGCAGGCTGCGACGGTCGTGACTCAGGTTGAAGTGGATCGGAATGACCCGGCCTTCCAATCGCCGAGCAAACCCATCGGATCGTTCATGGATGAATCCATGGCCAATCAACGGAAAGAGGCCGAAGGTTGGGTTGTGGTCGAAGACGCCGGTCGAGGGTGGCGCCGCGTGGTGCCTTCACCGCTGCCGGTGCGTATCCTTCAGCAGGATGCCATCGTATCGCTTATCGAAAGCGGCTTTGTCGTTATCGCCGTTGGTGGCGGGGGAATTCCCGTCGTGCAAGATGGAGCAGGCAATCTGACCGGCGTGGAGGCCGTCATCGATAAGGATTTTGCCTCCGCTCTGTTGGCCTCTCAAATAGGCGCAGATATGTTTCTTATCTCGACGGCAGTTCCTCAGATTGCGATAAACTATAACCAGCCAGACCAGACCTGGATCGATAAAATGACCTTGGCGGAAGCCAAGGCATACATGGAGCAGGGCCATTTTGCCAAAGGAAGTATGGAGCCTAAAGTACAGGCGATCATCAACTACCTTGAAGCTGGGGGCAAAGAAGCCATGGTGACCGATCCTGACAATATCGAGCGAGCGCTCGCCGGTGAAACTGGGACCAGAATCGTCCCCTGAGCGCCGGCGACTCATTTAACGAGAGGAGGTG
>JBHIBY010000129.1:0-4733 GCA_046759305.1 Anaerolineales bacterium | reverse complement strand
GGTTTAGGTAGCGGGGGTCGGATTCGAACCGACGACCTTCAGGTTATGAGCCTGACGAGCTGCCACTGCTCCACCCCGCAGCGTTGTTCAAGCGGGCGGCATTATAACACAGGGCTAACCGCCGCCCAGTAACTCCAACCACACCTCCCAGCTAGTTGGCGGCTCGACCGGGTCCTCGAACGGCTGTACAGATATTGGCGAAGTCTTCTCTGCTTGCAATGGCACGACCAGCCGCTCTCCTTCCTGGATCATCTTCGCCTGTGAACGTGCCCAGGCCTCGATACTGGCGTCGTCTCCGGCGCCTTCAATGCTTTTCTCAAGAGCACCATTTAGGGATTCAAGCTCTGAGACCTGAGTGGCGAGAGTCCGTGCTTCGCGCTCCATCCGTCGCGCATCAGTCATACGTCGGGTGAGGTCGCCCATGATGAGAATCCCGACGATAAGCGCTATCAAAACCCAAAAGCTCGAAATCCTTCCTATTCCTTCGCTCATTGAGCGTGAAATCTTACCGGAGGCACCTTGTAGCGGCAAGCAGGGTAATTATGTGCAAGAGCCGCACCAAAACAAACAGGCCCCGATCTCTCGGGGCCTCATGCCGAAGGTGGGAGTCGAACCCACATGCCCACAAGGGGCACTGCGCCCTGAACGCAGCGCGTCTGCCAGTTCCGCCACTTCGGCGCGGTGCCATTCTACCCCGCGGCGTCGATATATCAAGGAAACTCTCGGCAGCGCGATCGTTTGAAAGGCGCAGTGGATAGAGCTGACGACGCCATGAAAACCTCGCATGTGAACTCCGAGGCCTAGGGAAGGAGAATGAATCTCCCGTGGAACTCAATGTCCTGCGAGCCTATCCAAACCCGTAGATTGCGAGCCTTTACGGAATCGGCAGAACGATCGTCAGGCGGCCAGCTTCTCGGTTGCCTCATCAAGACGAAGGCTGATCACTTCGCTGGCCTTGTCTTTTCCGAGGCTGATTCCATAGAGCACTGCGGCTTCCTGAATGGTGGCACGGTTATGCGTGATGACTAGGAACTGCATGTCTTCGCTCAGTTCCCGAAGGATCTCTCCAAACCTGAGAACGTTGCTTTCATCGAGCATCGCATCCACTTCATCCAACACGCAAAACGGCGTGGGAGACAGCTTGAGCAAGGCGAAGATCAAGGCCACAGCGGTGAGGCTGCGTTCGCCGCCAGACAGCATAGCTAGCTCCTGCGCGCGGCGACCGGGAAGCCGAACTTCAATTTCAATTCCAGGGCGATCGGAGCCCTCAAGATCTAGCAGTCGGAGCTTCGCCGCACCTCCGTCGAAAAGGCGGACGAAATAGATTTCAAATGCCTCGGCTACCGCTTCGAATGTGGCCTGGAATTGGCTGGCCATCTGCTCATCGAGCTCTGCGATAACCTGCTTGAGGTGTATTTCGGCCTGATTAAGATCGTCAATCTGCTCGGAAAGGAAGGAATGCCGATCCCGCACTTCGTCGTATTCGCGCTTTGCAGCCGGGTTAATTGAACCCATCCGGCGCAATTTCCTGCGCAGTTTCTCGACCTTTGTATCGAGATTCTCCGGGACGCTGTCAATTCGCTCCAAGCGTGCTACCAGCCCTTCCAGAGGCAAGGGTTCTTGATTCTGGCCTCCTTGATAGATGACAAGTCCGAAGTCATCCTCTAAACGACGCTCCATCTCGATCGATTGCTGTTTGAGGCGAGCCAGATCAATCTGGGTCGATGTGTAGCGATCTTCCGCGAGTCGACGTGCTTCTCGGCTCTCAGTTTCTGTGGCGAGAATTTCCGTTCGCTGATCATCCGCGGCGGTCAGAGCAGCATCCAGGCTCGCTAATTCGCCACTAACGGTTGACGACTGGGCCGATTCCCGCTCCAATCGCTCCCGGATCTCTGTATTTCGTTCTCTCGTCTGCTTCTGTTCCTCAGTGTTGCGAATGAGCTGGCTGCGAATCTCAGCAAGTCTGCCAGAGTAACTGTGGAACTGCTCCTCCAGGCTGTTGGCTTTCGCCTGCGAGGCCTTTACTACCTCACCCGAGAGCCCAGCCCGAATTTCTGCCTCTAGACGCTCGCGCTGCTCCGCGATCTCATCCCGTTCCTGTTTCAGGCGCTGGATATCGCCATCTACCTGCTCCATCCGAGTTCTCATCTGCTGAGGATTTTCCAGCGATTTTCCGTTGGACGAGACCAATACATGCCCCGCTGGATAGAACACTTCTCCGGAGAGCGTGACCACCCGCGCATCCAGCGGAAGGCCTTCCAGCACACGCTTAGCCGAACGACGATCCCTCGCTACCAGGGTTCGGCCAAGAAGAAGCTGAATAGCGCTGTCGTATTCCTGTGACGCAGATACGAAATCCGCCGCACGGCCCAAGCAATCCGGATCGCCCGGGACCTGCAGAGGCGGCAGCCTGCGTGGTCGTGTAAGGGGGAGCAAGCCTAGTTTTCCACTCGGGTGTTCCCCTTTGAGCCAATCCAAGGCCAAATCGACCTGAGTCGCATCCTTGAATACTACTCCGCGGTCGAAACCATCTAGAACCGCCAGAATGGCCGTTTCGAACTTTGGCTCTACCGCAAGGTTTGGGCCCAGATCGCCGATTAGACCGGGCAGTGCGCCGCGGTGTGCAGCTTCCTGCATGCGCTGGGCAAATTGATCGGAGTCCAGGGCGGTCTTAGAAGCCACCTCGAGCCGAGTTTCTAGAGAGGCTCGTTCCTGCGAATGACCCAGCAATTTGCCTTCCAGCGTCTCCTGCTGAGCCTTGAGCCTGTTGCGCTCTTGCTCGGCCTGAGCTTCCGACCTCGCCTGAATGAACCCGGGAAGAGCCTGGGTGGTGGCCTTGGCCTTTGCTTCTTCTTTGGCCTTGACCAGACGTTCGCCTACATCGGTCTTAGCCGCCTCCAAACCGACGATCTCCCCGTCAAACGATCGTTCCTCATCCTGGAGCCAGACCAGCCGCTGTTCCGCGATGGCGAGGTCTCGGGTCAGAGTTTCGCGCTTCGTAGCTGCCTGCTTTACCTCTAGCGCCAGGCTCTGTCTTCGTTCCTTTAGCTCATTGACCCGTTTGCTGGCTTCGTGCAGTAATCGGGTAGCAGATTCAGTCTCGCTGAGCAGCTCGTCGCGAGCCTGGGCCGCGGAATCAGCGTCTCTTTGGGCTGACTGGAGCTTATCTTGCAGAAGGTACCAATGGTGTCCATACCACTGCTCGAGGGATCGCTCTAAGTCATCCAGCACCACGTCGTGAGCTTCTGCTTGCTCGGCTTGACGTTCGAGACTACGAAGACGAGGCCGGATTTCCGACAAAATATCCTTTACCCGATCCAGATTCAATCGAGTCTTTTCTAAGCGCCGCAAGGATTCCTGGCGGCGCAGGCGGTGAACCGTTATCCCGGCGGCTTCTTCAAATAGCTTGCTCCGTTCGTCAGCTCGGAGCGAAAGCACAGAGTCAACTAGCCCCTGGCCGACAATTGTGTAGTTTCGTTCAGCCAGACCGCTGCTTCCCAACAGATCCTGGATGTCCCGCAGTCGAACGCGTTGGCCGTTCAGCAGGTACTCGTTCTGGCCGTCGCGATGAGCCCTTCGTCCGACGCTGACTTCTGCGAAGTCGATGGGCAGCCAGCCCTCTGAGTTGTCGAAGGTGATGGTGGCTGCTGCCAATCCTGCTCTGGATCGCCCCTGGGATCCGGAGAAGATCATGTCTTCTGTCTTTCGTCCCCGAAGCGACCGGTAGGATTGCTCACCGAGCACCCATCGAATGGAATCGGCGATGTTGGACTTGCCCGTTCCGTTAGGCCCAACAACGGCGGTTACCGTGCCGGCGAAGTCAAAGCGGGTCTTGGTCGCAAAACTCTTATAACCCTGTAATTCCAGTGATTTCAGACGTGCAGGATTACTGGAGTTGATTTTCATACCTCATCCTTTTGAAAAGTCTTAAGTGCTTCAGAGGCTGCTGCCTGCGCGGCCTCCTGCTTGCTCCTCCCCTTTCCCTGAGCCGCGGGTAGTTCACCCACGACAACCTCCACCAAAAACTCTCTAGCGTGATCGGGCCCGGTTGCATCGATGGTGCGATAGCGCGGAGTCTCGCCTAGCTCAGCCTGCGACCAGATTTGAAGCAGACTGCGAGCGTCGATCAAACTCTCATCCTCCATAGCCTGGCTTACGGCTTCAGGGAGCCGAGGTTCAAGAAAGTCGGCTACCGCTTCTAGTCCTGAATCGATAAACAGCGCACCCATCAAAGATTCAAAAGCATCGCAAAGTAAGGCCTGGCGTGCTCGGCCACCGGAGCTCTCTTCGCCGCGGCCCAGGAGCACGGCCTCTCCCAAATTGATTTCCTCTGCAAATGCCGCAAGTTGCTCCGTGCGTACAAGCGCTGAGCGTAGGCGGGTCAGATGACCCTCGTCCATCTCTGGATAGTGACGGTAGATCCAAGAGGCAATCAGGAAATCGAGGGCCGCGTCACCTAGAAATTCGAGCCGCTCATTGTCTTCCTGAATTTCAGGATTCTCGTTGACATACGAGCTGTGCGTCAGCGCGCGCCGAACCAGCTGCAGGTCATTGAAGCGCAGCCCGGCCTGCTGGACAAATTCCTCTGGCGTCAACATCAGCACGCCTGAAACAATGGAACGCGGAATCCCCATTCCTACGGATGAGCTAACCGCGTTCCAGGTTCTCTTTCCCCTTCACGGGGCGGGATTTTAGCTTGAGAAGGCTTGAAAAGCTAGAACCGCATTGTGGCC
>JBHIBY010000128.1:0-4842 GCA_046759305.1 Anaerolineales bacterium | reverse complement strand
ATGTCGACTCGAATCGTCGCCGACAGTGCCTTCGGCAACGCTGGCCAGCGCTGCCTCGCTGCATCTCTAGCTATCACCGTGGGTCAGGCCAGCAACGGATTCACCGAAGCCATCGCCGAGGCAGCCACCCAGCGGGTGGTTGGCTATGGCTTAAACGATGGGGTCGAGATGGGCCCGGTGATCACCCAGGAGAGTAAGGCGCGCATCCAGAGTCTGATTCAGGAAGGCGAATCCGAGGGTGCCAAGGTCCTGGTGGACGGCAGGGATCCGCAGATCGATGGCTACGAGAACGGCAACTTCATCGGCCCCACTGTTCTGGACGTGGTGCCCAGGGACGGCGAGATCTTCAAGACCGAGATCTTCGGCCCGGTCCTTGGCTTGATGCATGTCGATTCGATCGAAGACGCCATCGAATTGGTGAATACCGGTGACTACGGCAACATGGCCAGTCTCTTTACCAGCAGTGGAGCAGCGGCACGCAAGTTTCGCTACGAGGCCGACGTTGGCAACATAGGGATCAACATCGGCGTGGCGGCGCCCATGGCCTTCTTCCCATTTAGCGGATGGCGCGACAGCTTCTTCGGAACCCTGCACGGTCAGGGCCGAGATGCTGTCGAGTTCTATACTCAGGAGAAGGTGGTCGTCGAGCGCTGGCCCAAAGACTGGAGTCGTAAGTTCTGATCGAGGCTGCGAATGCAAATTGCTAACGCGCCGGTTTCCTGGGGGGCCATAGAGTTTGAAGATGATCGCGGCGGGCTGGCGTATGCTCAGGTCCTGGACGAAATTAAAGAGGCGGGATATGTCGGCACAGAACTTGGTGATTGGGGGTTTCTGCCGACCGAGCCCGATCTCCTCGCAGGCGAACTCGAGACCCGGGAGCTGTCGCTGGTTGGGGCATTTGTACCGGCTCCGCTCTGGAACTCTTCCTCACATGACGATGGCTTGGCTCGCGCGCTGAGAGCGGCCCGTTTACTCGCCGCAGTTGCAGGGGACCGGCCATTCATTATTCTTTCGGATGACAACGCCACGGTTGATGTCCGAACCAAGAACGCGGGACGGATTAGGCCGGAGCACGGTTTGCAGCAGTCCCAGTGGACGGATCTCATTACGGGGACCAATCTCATCGCGCGGACCGTACTGGATGAAACCGGCCTTCGAACAACATTCCACCATCATGGCGGCGGCTATGTGGAGACTCCTGCAGAAGTCGAAGAGCTACTTGGCCGTTCCGATTCGGACGTGCTCGGTCTGTGCCTTGATACCGGACACTTCGCATTCGGCGGAGGGGACCCGGCGGAGGCCATCCGAAGCTTCGGCGACCGAATCTGGCATGTTCACTTTAAGGACTTCGATCCAGCCGTTGCTGCCCGCTCCAGACAAGAAGACGGGGACTACCTAGACTTGGTTAGGAGGGGAGTTTTCAGCGAGTTGGGAAAGGGTACGGTCGACTTTCCAGCAGTGTTGAATGCTTTGCGAGCGGTAGGCTACGATCGCTGGATCGTGGTCGAGCAAGATATCTTCCCGGGCACCGGCACGCCCAAAGAATCGGCCGACAGAAATAGGGATTATCTCCGGCAACTTGGAATCTAGTTCCAGAATCGCAATGCATCCCCTCGGCGTAGAGATGGAGAAATGACTTGACACTTAATATCGGTCTGATCGGAGCGGGCAGGATCGGTCGCATCCATGCTGGGAATTTAGCGAACCAAATCCCAGCAGCCCGGCTAGCGGCGATCGCCGACATCAATCTAGAAGCAGCAAAGTCTCTGGCCGCTGACTTGAACATCGAGACGGTGTTCTCGGATTACGCCCAATTGCTCGAGCACGAGGATCTTCAGGCGGTAGCGATCTGCTCAGCAACCGACACGCACGCGCAGATCATCACGGAGGCGGCCGCGGCGGGGAAGCACATCTTCTGCGAAAAACCGCTGGACTTCGAGCTGAGTCGCATCGATGATGCGCTGGAAGCAGTCGAGGCCGCGAAAGTCAAGTTGCAGGTGGGGTTTAACCGTCGTTTCGATCCAAACTTCCGAAAGGTGAAGGAGATGGCCGCCGAGGGCAAAATCGGTGAGCCTCACATCCTCCGGATCACGAGTCGAGACCCCGAACCACCTCCGCTAGAGTACGTCAAGGTGTCAGGCGGCATCTTCCTGGACATGACCATTCACGACTTTGACATGGCGCGCTACATCACGGGAAGTGAAGTAGAAGAAATCTACGTGATCGGCGCAGTCATGATCGATCCCAAGATCGGGGAGGTTGGGGACCTCGATACCGCGATCATCACGTTGCGCTTCGAGAACGGCGTCATCGGCACGATCGACAACAGCCGCAAAGCAGTCTACGGGTACGACCAACGAGTCGAGCTGTTTGGCTCGGAGGGGATGATTTCCACCGAGAACGAAACTCCAGACCGACACTCCTATAGCAGTGCGAGTGGGATCCAACAGTCGCTGCCGCTTTATTTCTTCCTCGAGCGGTATACCGAATCGTATTTGCGAGAGATGCAATCCTTTGTGGACAGCGTTCAAAACGACACTCCCCCTGAGGTAACCGGCATAGATGGTCGTGCACCAGTGGTCATAGGCTTGGCCGCCCGCAAGTCCTATGAGGAGAATCGGCCTGTTGCCTTGAAGGAGATTAGCTCGTGAGCCAGACGCCCCTGAGGATTGGCGTTGTTGGGTGTGGGAACGTAACCGTCAAACGGCACATTCCTGCCGTCAACCGGCTGGAAGCTGCGCGGGTTGTGGCCGTAGCGGATCAGGTGGATGCACGGGTGGCAGCCGCACGCGCGGTCGCAAGCCTGCCTGAATCCCAATCCTTCGATTCATTTTCAGCGATGGCGGATGCCTGCGAGCTAGACTACGTGCTGGTAGCCGTCCCCCCATCGGTACGCCGAGCTATTGTTGACGACGCGTTTGAGCGAGGCCTCGATGTTCTCTCCGAAAAGCCGCTAGCAACTCGACTTTATTCGCTCCATGACCGATCTGAGCGCGGGAATCTTTTTGAGCTCAGCCAGGACGCAACTGTTCACCGTTCAAATGTATGACCGAATGATCCGAGGATCTCCCAGCGAAGCGGCCGCCTTCGCAGCGCTGTTGATCGTGATCATTCTTATTGCCTTGGGGCTGCTGGGACGACTGACCGGAAAAAGCTTTGTGGATTTGTTTAGGGTTTCCTGATGACCGAGCAAGTAACCTTCGCAACCGCCGCCATCCGACTGGATGACCTGACCAAGAAATTTGGCGATGTCGTGGCGGTCGATAGCGTCAGTCTGGAAGTGGAAGCGGGATCATTGGTGTGTTTGCTTGGCCCCAGCGGGTGCGGCAAAACCACCACCTTGAGGATGATCGCTGGCTTCGAAGAACCTACGACGGGAAGAATATTTATCGGGGACGAGGATGTCACCGAAGTAGCGCCATATGCACGACCTACCGCCATGGTGTTTCAAAGCTACGCGCTGTTCCCACACATGAGCGTTAATGAAAATGTCGCGTATGGACTGAAGGCCAGGCGAACTCCCAAGAGCGAGATACCACCAAAAGTGCAAGAGGCCTTGGCGCTGATGGAGTTGGAAGGACAGGAGGATAAATCGCCGGCACAGCTTTCAGGCGGTCAGCAGCAACGCGTGGCGCTGGCGCGAGCGCTCGTCATCCGACCGAAGGTGCTGCTCTTTGATGAGCCTCTATCCAACCTCGATGCTCAGCTCAGGGTGCGCATGCGGGGTGAGTTGCGCGAGGTCCAGAATCGGTTAGGGATAACCAGCGTGTATGTGACGCACGATCAGGAGGAGGCGTTTAGCATTGCGGATCTGGTAGCGATCATGAACCAGGGAAAGCTGACCCAGCTTGGTACACCGATCGACCTGTATAAGAGGCCGGCCGATCGATTTGTGGCGGAGTTTGTCGGCTTGTCAAACGTCGTGTCCGCAGAGCTCGTGGAATCAAATGCCGAAGGAGCCACCATCAGCGTCCTTGGCCACAAGATCCACAGCCTCCAGCCGCCCGAAGACCCCAAAGCCCCCATATCGGTTGTCCTGCGACCGGAGGCGATCGGGATCTCCAGCGAAAATGCAGGTGGAATTCCGGCCCGAGTGCGCACTCTGGCATATGTAGGACCGATTATGCGCTACACGGTAGCGGTCGAGGGGGATGGAACCGAGCTCATGGTGGACCTCTCTAATCCAGGATCGGATGAGTTCTACGAAGAGGGCACGGCGGTAAGCATCGAGCTGCCCAAGGAAGTTCCGGCTCTGCTCAGTTGAGAAACCGCATCCTCGCTGTTTGCCTGGACTTTGGTGACACCTTGGCTGATGAGGCCAGCGAGGTCAAAGACGATACGCTCACCACACTCCACGCAGATCTAATCCCCGGAGCCGGAGAGCTATTGCATGAGCTAAAGAGGCGCCGCTACAAGCTGGCATTGGTCGCCGATGGCCGCCCGGGTACATACTCCAATGTGCTTCGCCAGCACTCCGTGCATCAACTGTTCGACGTGTTTGCGATTTCTGAGGAAGTCGGAGTGGAGAAACCCGATGCGCGAATGTTCGTGACTGCACTTGCGGCGCTGGGTATTGAGCGTGAGGACTATGGTCGGACCGTTATGGTGGGTAATCGACTGGATCGCGACGTTCGGGGAGCGAATGATCTGGGAATGGTCAGCGTGTGGCTGGATTGGTCTGAGCGGTATGCCAACGAGCCTAAAGGTGAAGCAGATGTTCCAGACTATGCGATTCACATGCCGATGGAATTGCTAGATGTGATGGAGGAGCTCGAACGAGAGAGCTAGCGGTCGGGCTATGCGCACGTGCGCCATTATGCTTAAAGTCGAGAAAGTTCTAGC
>JBHIBY010000127.1:0-4849 GCA_046759305.1 Anaerolineales bacterium | reverse complement strand
AGGCCAAAGGTCACCAAGTGCCCAGTCCACTGACCGAGGACCGGTTCCAGGATAAAGTCTTCGACGACCTCAAGCAGAATGATGAAGGCGACCGGCAGCCAAACCGTCGCCCAGCGAAGTCTTCTGAGATTCATCTATCGATTGCAGCTCATCGCCAAGTTCGAATTCTATGGTGCTTGGTGCAGGCCAGAAGGCCACCGACCGCTCAATCTGGCAGCCTGCACGGGTATTGTATCGTTTTGAATCAGATCTGTTGGAATGGAGTCAGGCGACCGTACGCCCGCTGACGTCGCACGGCGAGGGTTTGCAGCTAGCTATTCCTGCCAGGCTCGGAGAAGAGTAACAAGGTTCTCAACTTCAATGCGCATCAGGATGCCCTCGAAGACAACAATAGAATCCAGATTGAGCCGAATTCACGCTAGCAGTCATCTTGACGGAGGATAGGCCTCAAGCAGATACCCAATTAATAAGTGGATAAAACCCTCGAGCGACAGCGGCATTCCGCATCCATTGGTTGGAGGTCCAAACACAGAAGATTACGTGACACTGATTCGGTCTTCGATCCCCCAGGCTTAGTGCGGTCAGAGCCTCCGGGTCACTCCTGAATGTGCAAGCCCAGTAAAACAAAAAGGCTGTCCTTCTAGGGCAGCCCTTGGTTTTCGCGGGATTTCGCCTTTAGGCAGCATGAGCCACTGGTGCTGCGGAAGGCAACACCAACCGCTCCTCTCGCAGGATATCTTTGTCAGGCGGCTCGAGCGGGGATGAAAAGCGGTGCCGCGGGAAGCGACTCCAAATGCTCCTCGATTTCCAACAAAGCTTCCTTGTAATGCTGCAAGAGTTCCCGATCGGGGCCCTTATGGCGCCTCAAAGTTTGAAGTGCACATCCCATGCAGCCCTTCATGGCTCGATAAGAATCCGTTTCGCAAGCCATGCATCCGTCCAATCGGATCATCATGAGTGAGAACGCTAAGCTCTCAGGATGATCTTCCGGCAGCCTGGACACTTGCTCAACAAGCTTGGCCCAGTCTTCCCCCCGTGACTCCCTGAGTTTAGGAATCACATTAGACGGAAACAACAATTCGTTCTCGGCGTACATTGGGACCCCCCTTCCGGTTCGAGCGGCAGTTTTTGGAAGTGGGCAGGATTTTAGATAAGGGGTATCAAACCAGAACAGAGTACTCTAGTACCATCGCGAATTGGCCATCCCCTTGTAACGCTTTGCATAATGCCAATTACTGGGGAGTTCAGGGTGCTTGAGGATCGCTCTAGGTACCATAGGCAATGCTGGTCCATATAGCTAAGGGGCTGTGGGAGTGCCGCGAGAGCGGTCGAAGGGGAGCTCTTAGAGGCGCCTCAGGCGCCGCCTGGTCGGTAAGGCAATGGGTTCGTGGGAGCGCTCCTAGAGGAGACGAAGCGGAGCTCTTAGAGATGCCTTATGCGCCACCAGGACCGTACAGGGAAGGATCGGTCGGAGTGTTACCGGAGGGGTCGAAGACATGGACCCAGGTGCCTTCGTCTGCGAAGTTGAAGAGCCAGTTGGCGTCTCTAGGCGCTAGATTTACACACCCTCTCGAGGTGGGAGTACCAAATTTCCCGTGCCAGTATGTACCGTGAAGAGCGCGCGCCTGGTCGAAATAGAGCACCCAGGGAACATCTCCCAGGAAGTAGAAGTTTCCATCCTCCCCTGAGACTCCGCCGGTCATGTCGTCGCGTTGCAGTTTGGCCCAAATCTGGAACAAGCCGGGCTGAGTCCAGAAGCCATTGCGGCCAGTGGAGGCCGGCGTCGCGAACAGTAAATTGCCATCGTCATACACCGCCATAGTCTGCTCGTACAAATTGACAGAGATCCAGCGATCCTCCTCCACTCCATCAGGGGGCGTTATCTTCGGCTCTACAACCGCAAGGAGTCGTTGTTCTATCCACTGGTTGGCGCCAATCATGTACCAATCCCAATCGCCGACCCGCTGTGTGTCATAGATTTGAACCACAGAATGACGGGTGAAGCACTTGCTGTGATCACCCAGCACACCGGCTGGTTCTTCATATGTGCAGATGCCACCAGCAATGGTCCAAGCAAACGGTCGTTCGGGAGTCTGCTCAAATTGCAGCCCGGGTGATTGAGGCAGCGACACGCGGCTGACATCTTCGCCCCGGACATATCCATTGCCGGTGCTGTACACCGTCACTCCCGAATCCTCCTGCCGATTGAAATAGGAGAGGTAAACGAAGCCTCCACTGAGGGATGAAGCGCCGCCGCCGCCTCGAACCGCATCTTCAAGGCTGGTGTAGAGGGGAGTTGAGCCTGATCCGGAGCGCACGTAGTTAAATGGGATGTAGCTCAAAGCGGGATCGATCGGTGCTACAGGCAGCGGCCTTGGTGAAAGCAATCCCAGCTTGGCCAGCTCGGAGATCTCGCCACCCGGGCCGTAACGTGGACAGCGATGCGGCTGCCGCAGCTGCAGGCGCGGCGCGCAGAGATAGTCTCGAGTATCAGGTGGAGGATCCAGGGTTTGAAACCCGGCCGTCACAGAAAGGAAGACCGCCAGGAGCGCGGAATGCATCATGGCTACGAAAGGGTCATATTATATTTGCTCGTCCGACGTCTGTGGGCGCCGCTACACCCAGACCGTAGATCTCACACGCGCGCCCCGATATCCGCCTTGGAGTGGAAGGCCCAAGGAAACCTGCGGCGTTTCGTGTTTGGCTCCCTTGCCTAGAGGCGCGCCTCGATATCCGCCTTGGCCCGTTTGAGGAAGGCATCGACCGACATTCCCCCCAGATCTTCTTCGGAACGCAGCCGCACCGAGACCTGGTTGGCCTCCGCGTCGCGATCCCCCATTACCAGCATATAAGGGACCTTCTGCACCTGCGCGTCACGGATCTTTGCGTTCATTCGCTCGCTGCGATCGTCCAGCTCGGCGCGCAAACCCGCCTCACGCAACTGATCGGCAACGCCCTGGGCATACTCTACATGACGATCCGCGATCGGGATCAAGCTGACCTGTACCGGAGCGAGCCATACCGGAAAAGCACCCGCGTGGTGTTCGATGAGCGTGCCGAAAAAGCGTTCCATGGCACCCATCAGCGCCCGATGGATCATGTACGGCTGATGCTCTTGCCCGTCCTCGCCAACAAATGTCAGCCCAAACCGCTCAGGGAGGAAGAAGTCAAACTGAATTGTCGAGAGCTGCCATTCCCGACCGAGTGAGTCCTCGACCTTGAGGTCGATCTTTGGTCCGTAAAAGGTTGCTTCTGCCTCGTCGATCTCATAAGGGATACCGGAGCGGTCGAGTGAATCCTTCAACGCCTGTGTCGGCGCCTCCCATTGCTGCGGATCCCCTGCAGCCTTCTTGGGGTTGCGGGTCGCCAGGTAGGCAAGGATGTCGTCGAACCCGAACGATCGCAGGATGTGCAGGCTGAAGTCCAACGTTTTGTCGATTTCCTCCGGCATTTGATCCGGCCGACAGAAGTGGTGCGCATCGTCTTGTGTCAGCCCGCGTACTCGCAGCAATCCATGTAGTGTTCCGCTGCGTTCGTGGCGATACACTGTGCCCCACTCCGCATATCGCAGCGGCAAGTCACGGTAGGAACGCGTCTTGCTTTTATAGATCTGAATGTGAAACGGGCAATTCATCGGCTTTAGGTAGTACTTCTGCTCTTCGACCTCTACTGCCGGGTACATGGCTTCCGCGTACCAATCCAGATGGCCGCTCGTCTCCCATAAGCTCGACTTCCCGATGTGAGGCGTGTAAACGAAGTCGTAGCCGGCTTCTTCATGCTCCGTTCGGCTGAAATCCTCTGCAAGCTTTCGTATCATGCCGCCCTTTGGGTGCCAAAGGATCAATCCGGGTCCCACATCTTCGCTGACGCTGAATAGATCCAACTCTCGGCCTAGAATCCGATGGTCGCGTTTCTTTGCCTCCTCGAGCTTCCAGAGATGCTGCTCCAGCTCCTCGCCCGTCTTCCAAGCCGTGCCGTAGATACGCTGCAGCATGGGGCGGTTCTCATCGCCTCGCCAGTATGCGCCGGCCACATTGAGCAGCTTGAACGCGCTTGGATTGATCTGGCTCGTGCGCTCAAGGTGCGGCCCGCGGCAGAGATCGGTGAAAGTGTCGTGTGTGTAGGTCGAGATCACCGGCGCTTCCTCGGTGGGCTCACCATATTCATCCACGCCTCCCGCCTCGAGTCCCTCGATTAGCTCAATCTTGTATGGCTGATCCTGGAAGAGCTCCTTGGCTTCCTCGGCCGACACGACCTCCATCTGAAACTCGAAATCTCCCTCGACGACTTCTCGCATCCGCTGCTCGATGATTTCTAGATCCTCTGGAGTGAGGGCGCGCGGCAGGTCAAAGTCATAATAGAAACCGTCCGCAATCGGTGGTCCGATGGCCACCTTCGCCTCACCTGGGAACATTTCCACGACGGCCTGCGCCATCACATGCGCAGATGAGTGCCGGATGCGGTACAAATCCGACTCCTCGTAACGTTCTCTCGCCATGTCACACCTCCATAGTCTAAAAAGAAAAAACTCTCACCCTACTGGGGCGAGAGCCTTCGCTCACACGGTTCCACCCAGATTGGTCCGGTAATGGACCCTCTCTAGTCAGCTGGTAACGGGGCTGATTCGTTTGCCTTAGTCACTCTGGGATTGCCAGAGTTTTCCGGATCCCGCTCGCGGGTGGTTTTCTCGAGGTTGAGGTTCCGCAGGACTCTCAATCAACGATCCCGCATCCCTGTGAACCCAAGACCTCGATACTCGTCCCGGTCATAGCGTTCTTTTTATTCGATTGTGTGGGCGGTATTGGATTTGAACCAACGACCTCATGCATGTCAAGCATGCGCTCTAACC
>JBHIBY010000126.1:0-4977 GCA_046759305.1 Anaerolineales bacterium | reverse complement strand
TCCAATATTACTAGGTTCTGGAGCGAGTGAATTTGTCGGGATCTTGGTCCCGAGTAGCTCGCAGTCGAGCCCGGGACTGGAGTGGCTAAGACGTGCGAAGAGCCGACTTGGCTACTCTTCCAGGTCCTCTTCTTCATCGCTTGAGAACAGGCCGCTAATGAAGGACTTTATTCGGCCGAAATACCCTCGCAACAAAAAGAGAGAACCTAAAATGCCCGCGATGAGAAGCTGGAGCAAATAGCTACCGGATCCGGGATCGAGATAGGCTGCCTGGCCTCTTAGGAGTAAGTCGAGCATCTATTTTTTTGCCTCAGTCTTCGTGTTCAATGGGACCGGATACGGTCTTGTTTGGACTCCGCAAGCGGCGCAATGCTAACCTTCCCAACTAGGCTTGTCAATCCAGCCTCCAATTCCAGCAGCTTTCGCGGCCAGGAATCGCTCCTACCCGACTCAGTCGATCTAGGTGCGAAGAATACAGGTGTCCCCTTAGTTGTAACCAGCAAAATGATAAATCGGCCAGCCAAAGCGCGATAGAGTGTCGACTCGCTGGTAATTCCGATCAAGAAATCTTAAGAGCTCCTCCATTGGCTCTGTCAGACTGCATCCCTCAGCAGTATCTCGCCACTCCTGTCTTGTTAGTGAGTCTAGCGGGGGAACGAGCGCATTGCTCAATGACGTGTCAACAATTAGCGGGTTCTTCTCCACGATGGCTTCATGGAACTCCCTCACCTTCGCGTCGGTAACGTATCCACATGTATACAGCGGGTACTGGTAAACATATCTTGACGGCGACGCGATTCCCGACAGATAGTTGAAGGATGATTCCGCACCCCACATGAGCAGGTAAGGCTGCCCGAAGGACTTCAAATCGCCTTCTATCCATGCCAAGTCACGCGGTCCTTCCCTTACGAGTTTCAATGATGCCGGAAGGACGCGGCGAGCAGGGAGTATGAGCGTTCCCGCGAGAAGCGCTACCGTTATCACCGTCTTTGAACTGTACACGCCTAGTTGGGAGTTTTTTGGCTCAGGCAGCATTTGGAATACCATCCAAAAGAGACAAGCCGCCAGTACGCCAGCTGCAGGCAACCACATGATGTAGTAATGATTCAGGCTCCTGCCTGAGGCAGCCACGAGAACGAGTTCGATCGGTAGCGCCAACAGCATAACCTGCAGCAACGCATCGAGATTGCGGGCCGTCTTGGCTCTGGCAGCTGTGTAGGTAGCCCACACCCAGGCCACGGTGGCGAGCAAAAGGACTCCGGTGGGAGCCAACACCCTGTATCCCTCAAGAACAGCACCGACCATCGCTTTCGGTGAGACAAGTACGTAGGCGGAGTTGAATGTAAGGACCTGATCCCATAGATCGCTGACCGCCGAATTTGCTGCAAAGTAAAGAAGAACGAGCAGCATGAGGACTGCAGCCCCGATAATCCATGCAACGAAGTCTTTGATTCGCCTTCGGTCGAACAATCCGCGGACAAGCAGAAAGCCTCCGATCGCGAGTGTGATTCCAGCGTTGGTGGGGCGCAACAGGACTGTAGCGGCGAATAACAATCCCAGTACAAACGGCTGCCATCGGACCTGGTGACCAGCTACGTAGGATTGGAACAGCAGGAGTGCTCCTACCGCAAGAGGAAGCGAAAACTCCTCTGTGTAGTTTCCTGGAAGGAGGACAAACGCTAAGCTTCCCAGGAATACTGCGCTGCCCAGGAGGGCAGCCGTAGCGCTGAAGGCGTTTCTAAGTAGAAAGTACAGTCCCGCGATCGTGAACAGCAGGACTATTAACTCAAGCCCCCAGATTCCTATCTCAGAGTTCGGACTGAGCCAGACCCCCAGTGCATTCACGAAATAGATCAAGGGTCCTTTGTGATCCCAGAAGTCACGATAGGGAACATCCCCCTCCAGGATTCTGGATCCGGCGTACAAAAACACACCAGAATCCCGTCCCGGCATCTCGCTCGTGAGGTTTGGCACCAGGACGAGAACAGCGCCCACTAGAAGAAAGGACAAATCCCGGATCGCAGTCTTTGTTGTTTGGTTCATCGATGAAATGAAGGGCGATCCAAGAGGGTATCAGCCGACATCAAAATCCCGCTTGTGCTCAGGAGCCAGAGTCCTCGATGAGGATCTCGTAAAGAATCCCGCGTTGATATTGACGGAAATCGCGATTCGCGATGGGTTTAAGTGAATAAGAGCGCTGTTCCATTTCTAGCGGGGTTGTCCTTCGAATAGGGCTGCCGCTTTCCGTCTCGATCCAGAGAACGGTAGATGAGGGGATATTGTTGGAAAGCGACTCGGGCATCATCGCAGTAACCGGGTTAAGTCGAAAGAGACCGTTATTAGCGATTAGGTGATCGGACCACTCGCGCTGTAGTCGTATTACCCTGGGCGGAGCGTCCCAGTCCTGTGGAAATTCGTAGACCTGTTCAAGGATCCTGGGGAGGTTCCAGGTGTTCGCACCGATATGGAGTGTGTCTCCGAGCCCTGACGGTTCAACCAAGACGGTCGTGCCTCCGACCGCGTCCCGAATTTCAGGAATGATTTCTCTCCAGAACTCCTGCTGAAGCTCCCAGGCGCGCTGATAATCGCGCTGAACCACGAATCCAAAACCCACCAGCAAAGCGAAGAACGAACCTACAATGCCCACAGCGAGACCCCTTAGCTTTCGTCGCTCAAATTGCGATATTAGGTAACTTCCGCCGACCCCGATCAGCAACGCCGCCCCGGGCGCGGCAGCCAAGTGAGAGCGGGTCTCGCGGCCGGAGATCGCAGTTACACGCGTAGTGAATGCCAGCGGATATGCGAGTGCAAGTAGCGCGATGCCGGCCGCAACTAGCATCAGGAAATCTCGGTTGGACAGTTGGCGCTCGCGAAAACGAAAGCCCAATCCAATCACTGTCGCCAGCGTGAAAGCCGCCAGTACAGTCGCGATCCACGCTTCCCCGATTTGGGAAAGCAGGAGCTCAATCGGCCGATAAAAATACGAGCCAAGCGCAACGATCGGTCCTTGCGCCATTCGAAGGATAGGCTGAGCAACTGCCTCCGTCAGGCTAAGACCGAGAACCCTATCGTCGTCGATCGCAATTCGCACCAGCACTCCGCCCAGAAGGATCAATCCAAGAACGATAAGGTGACGAATGCTTCGCCTTCGCCATTCGATGTCCCACGGCCTATGAAGAAGCGGGGCTGCAAAGAACACTGTGTAGGGCACTTCATAGGTAAACAGTATTCCGATAGCCAGGAGATAGGTGGCTAAATGTCGATGAGAGAGAAAGGCGTGGAATCCCAATAGAAGCAGGGTCATCGCGGGTTGAAGGCCGAGCGAATGGATCAGGAATGCCTGTGTCGTGTCACCGGAAAAGAGCGCATATGCGATCCCTCCTAAGAGCGCAATTCCGGGCGAAGCCACCCGGCGTAGCAATAAGAAGAAGAGAGCAATGTTCATGGCCTCAATTACAAATCCAATTATGTAAATCGCCTGCAAGCCACCAATGTTCCAGCCGACATGCGAGGCAAGGCTAATCGAGCTATCCGACAGCGGTCTCCCATGGCCATAAAGGTTCACGATATAGGTGGCAATAAACTCGCCCAGCTCACCGAGATTCATCTCTATCGCCTGCGGCACAAACGTAAAATCGTCCTCATATAGTCCAAAATCCGAGCTATGGAAATAACGAGCCATCCAGAACAGGCCGATTAGGAATATGACTTGAAGAGAGACGGAAAGCCGGTCTCGGCCAATCTTTTGTGCGAGGTTCATTGGACCTTTAGTATTGAGCACACGCTTGAGCTGTTCTCGAGCTCCCAAGTGGATCGTAGGTCTACCCAGGACTGAGCTAATTGGCTGGCGCTACAAAGAGCTGAAATCCTCCTCGATCAATCTTCTTAGTCAGGCCCACGAATCTTAGCTGATCGCTTGGACAGTCCTCACAAACAATTGCGCATGGGACGAAATCAGGATCCGAATAAGCCTCCGATGGCGTCCCGGCCACTATCCAGCCGATTTCCAGCTCTGTCGACGGGGCGCCAAGAAAGGCCCAAAGGGGATACTCGGCACTGTTTCCTGAAATCGCGATCCCAACGGAATGGCAATCGTTTTGGCGGATGCCATCCACCATCGAATTGTATGGTCCCAATAAGTAGGTTCCGTTTGCTAGGTAAAGCAGTCGCCTGGGTTCGGCAAGTATGCTCCTAACGTAGGATTCCCCAGCCCTTGGTACCAGTGGCCTGGACCGGATCTGAAAAAGCCATGGTAATGCGGCGAGAAGTAATCCGATAGAGAAGAGCGCGCTCCACGCTCGATGCTTGGCTTCCGCTACCAGTGCTCCAACCCAAGGAGCGCTTAGTACGAACAACGGAAGATGGTAGCGACTGGCGAATATCTGCCATTTGAAAAAAAAGCTGAAGAGCAGTAGGCACGAGATGGTCAAAAACGCATAAAGCTTGAGGTTTCGACTCAACTCCCTTCGTTTCATCACCAATACTGGTATGAAAATCAGGATGATCAGAGCGTGAAGAGGGTTGCTGGTGAGATTCTCCGCGGTGCTCGGGGGAGAGACTCTAAAGCGACCAGCTGATGTGGTTTTTGGATCGTTCAGATCGGCACCAATCAAATCGTGGAGAGCAGCAACTGCAAGCGCGGTAGCCTTATTGACATGCGGCGATGGCGTGCCGAGATGCAGACTGACGTTCCGGCTCACATTGGAAATAAGGGTCCGCACGGTCCTGGGCTGGCTTCCATGGAGTGTCACTTCTGAGGGGTTCAGAGGGCTTCCATAGACCTGGAGATTTCTCGAAAGGAAGCCGGAAGAGAGAATCATCACAATTCCGATCGATAGACCTGCCCAAGCGAACGTTCTCCAGGTGCCCCGCGCTCGCAGGAGCACGAATCCCGCAAGCGTTGCAAAGGGAATTATGTATGGGACGGAGATCGGCTTTGTCGCAATTGCTAAACCCGCTGCCAACGAGGCGAACACC
>JBHIBY010000125.1:0-5446 GCA_046759305.1 Anaerolineales bacterium | reverse complement strand
CGAACGGCCGACGACCTTCAGGTTACACCGTGCCGCACCGGTCACGGTGCGGTGTAAGTTCCAATCCTGAATTGGGGGGCTTGGACCGTCAAGCCCGCCGCCTAAGGGTGGCCCGAAGATCCGCCCTCCTTCAGAGCCTCACCACCTGCATGTAGCCGAGTTGCAGCTCATTCTACATCGCATTTGCGCTGGAAATATGAGTGATCCTTGCAGGAGTCCCGAAGACCGATAGGGAGCATTCTGCTGGAGATGAGGGGCTAGCGGAACGCTGATCGCGGGTCGAATTCTGCTTCACAATCACCCGTACCTCCGAGAATCGCGACAGAATCCGCGATCGATGCAAGCATGGCTTGCCTTGCTGGGTGCAATAGTAGGGTTGGCCATCGTGCTTCATCCCTTGTGATGTTGCGATCACACTAAGGAAGCACACGATGGCCATTCTGGTCAGGCGAATTTACTCCACGCTATAAGACATTATCAGGGCAAGCGCCTGCGCAGGCTCATCAAATGAAACTCAGGCACGGGTTTCGAACTAGTCATCTTCAGGATTCATTCCGTTGCGACTTCCAGGAGAATCCCGCCGATCAGACATAGGTGCAATTTGAGAGAGATGGCGATCTCGGGTAGCGGCGCCAGGCTTTAGCAGGCTCTCGAGGGATCTCGCGAGGGGCTAATGCTGTAAGGAACACGTAAGCGTCTACGGGTTAACCCGCATATATACTCAGCACGAGCTGGTGATCCAAAGGGAGAAATCATTAACCAGCATGGTGAAAACCCGTATTTGGACTTCTCGCTATCCAAGGAAGTTCAAGCTTAGTTGGAGAATGGACTTGAACCACCTGCGCGGCCGAAGAAAGGACGGAAACCCATCCCGGCAAGAGATGGTCCCGTCCTTAGGCATAGGGCTCGTGAGCCCCAACAAGGCTTCATGCTGCCAAATTAGTAGATTCACCTCAAATACCCTACTCCAGCGCGGCGGAATAGACGACAGAATTCGACTCGCATGCAGGGATTGGCGTCATTTGCCTCTGCGGCAGCCATCTGCATCGGAGCAACTACCGTGAACCGACGGAGCTTCTTGAAGTCGCTCCTCGCACTGCAGCTTGCACTAGCGGGCTGCGCACAGGATTCCGCCGCCGTTTTGCCTGCATGGCTACCGCCAATTCACGCGAGCCGGTTGAAAGAATGGGGTGCGCTTGGCTATGTGCTACGCCACCTAAACGGGCTCCAGGTTGGCCCCACACCCTGGTACGGCTGGGCGGACGTTACGAGACAAATTGCCAGGTTTCAAGAATTTGGCGATGGGGAATGGCATACCGCCGCGTTGATCCACGAGGCGGCGCATGTTCAGATCTATAAGGATGGCCTACGCTATTACGGCTCCTTTGGAGAGGCCATGGCGGACGCAATAACCAGATCCTTTTGGCCAGGGTGGGAGCAGCGACACCCCGCTGATATTCCTGAGGGAGAGCCTGTTGGCGATAACCCAGCCGTCCATGAGCGGGGAACGATCACCGTCTGATGATCGCACCCTCTGATCTATCCGTCGGATGCGAAGCATCCTATTTCTGTGGCTCATTCTGAGCCGAGATTGGAGCATAAACCTTCCAAATCTGACCAGATCCTGGCCTCCACCTGAGAGTGCTTCTGCCGTAGATTCCTAATACGACAGCAGCATCATCGGCTCCCCTTCGTGGCAGCCGTTCAAACGGAGAACGGCAGAGAGAAGAGACCGTTGTCTTGCCGACAAGGTAGGAACAGCGGTATGGGTGGTTTAAATGTAGCTAGGTGATTGTAAGTTTCAGTTCATGGATTCAGCCCTATAATCGAGCCGACATCTCAACGCCCAAGAATCTCAGTATGTTTTTAATCTATCCTAGGAGTAGTGAGAAATGACGAAGGAACCTAAGCGAGCAAATATCCTGGTCGTCGACGATGACGAGGCGTTCGGTAAGGCCACTTCAGACATCCTGCGGCACCACGGATATGAAACTCGCACGGCCACCAGTGCTGCGCAAGCGCTCATGGCATTGGAAAAGATGACTCCGGATCTGATGTTGATCGATATCATGATGCCTGAAGTCGACGGTCTATCGCTCATAAAACTCCTGGCTAGGAATCCAAAGATGCTCTATACGCCGATGGTCGTCGTGAGTGCCAAAGCACAAGACTCAGACATCGGAGAAGCTTGGTGGGCCGGCGCTGAAGGCTACCTCACTAAACCATTCACCAGTCAAGAGCTGCTCCAGCGAGTCGACCATATGCTTTCGCAGCTTCCACAATAGCGGTTTCAGCGCTAGTCCCTCCGCTTTCTTCAGGCAATACATGAGCCGCAGGTCAATTGGAGGAGAACCGCCAGCTTATCCTCATCCGCTCTTTTTCTCTCTCCACGGCAGTAGCTCCAGAGCCTCAGCACCTTAGTTCAATTCCACCCAGTCCATTCGGTTGAATACAGGACCGCTTCAGTGCTTGAGTCAGCACGCGCCAAAGTGAGGCGTGCTCCAAGACGTGGTTTGGAAATCCGTGGATCACCGATCCGGGAGCTCCCGTGGGAGACCAGTACTACTGAGGAATTGGGCGGGCAGAAATTTAGGGTGTCTTTCTTCGCTAATTCCGTGCGCGTACGGATGGTCCAATCCACGAGACTAACATAATCTGTCGGTCACCCCGGAGCCGACTCGTAAAGTGCTCCCGGAAATCACTTAGCGTTTCTCAAACAAGGAGTCATCGGATCTTGCGATTTAGACACAGCTCAATCGCTGTCCTTCCCACCGGATCCTCAGGACCAGCACCCTAGTGTCACCCGATCATGAAGCTTAACGCGAGTGATCAAGGGGGCGCCAAAACGAGCCCATTATGGTATGTGCTCCACAGCAAGCCTCGAAAGGAAGCGACCCTCGATGCCCTTGTTCGGTCTGCGGGGTACGAGACATACTATCCTCAGCTCCCAATCAGTCGCCCGTGTCCTCGACTGAGCCCTTTTTTTCCCGGATACCTATTTGTGCTCGCCGACCTGAACATCGCCGGTGAGTCTGCTTTGAGATGGATGCCTTTTTCGCACGGCTTAGTTCACCTTGGTGGCGAGCCGGCGCCAGTACCCTCGCTTCTTGTCCAAGCCATAAAGGCCAGGGTTAACGAGGTGTGGGAGAGAGGGGGTCTCGTGCAGGACCGTTTGATGCCGGGAGACCGCGTATTCATTCAAAATGGCGCATTCGAGGGGTACGAAGGCATCTTCGAATCTCGTATCGATGGGAGCGAGCGGGTTCGCATTTTGCTCAAAATGCTAAGCGACCGCTATCTCTCAGCCGAGGTCAGGGCAGACACGCTTGAGAAGGTAGCGCCTGATACTCACCAGCATGGCCGAAATGCCTTGCTACCTTGATCAGAGCAATGTGCGGCCGGTGAGCCGCGAGACTCAGCAAGTTTCGATTACACGATGGCTCTCAGCGTCCTTGGAGGTCATGACTCGATCTTGTGATCGAATTTCGACAGCTTGAGTTCACGTTGGCTGTCGGGCACTTCGCTTCAACCTGGATATAGAGGTTTTTTGAATGTCAACAATTCATATCAGAGCTATCTACCGCGAAGTCGGAGCGGCGGAGCGTGGCAGCAATCTTTAGGATTGAGCGGGCTAGTTCTCGGCAGAGGACCCGACAATCAACCAGAGAGCTTTCCGTTTGATTAGACGAATGAGTGAATTTGTCTATTCAGCAGCCGCCTCAAGTCATCCCGCCGTTTCATAGCCGAGGCTCTGCCGCTCGTGCTCATCCCTGGGCTGATGATGAAGTTGTCGGCCTTTGTGGAAGAGCATGATTTCGGAGCAAGGGGAGAGGGGGTGCAGGGACAAGCAGGCGAGAGGGAACGTCCATGGTGATGAGAATCCCTGCACCCCTTGCTTCTAGCCCAAATGAAGATGCTTCGACCTGCAGGTCTCACGGCGCGTCCTAGGTGGTTACACCTTCAGCCCATTCTCAGACGGAGTTT
Organism: Anaerolineales bacterium; assembly: GCA_046759305.1. GTDB lineage: Bacteria > Chloroflexota > Anaerolineae > Anaerolineales > E44-bin32 > JADFRG01. Next base: position 1,462 of record JBHIBY010000125.1, on the reverse strand, counting down.
TTCGGTGGAAGGGCTTGATCTCTCTGAGGAATGAAGCATTGGATACCAAGAAGCTCGATGGGATCCCCACGATTCCGATCGTGGCAAGATCGAGGATCTAGCTCTGGATAGCCCCTTATGGCGGTGTGGAAGCAGGGGAGCGAAGAAATGCCGGTGGCCCTAGCCAGCCGATAGTTTGATGGGGAATTGACTTCGCTCCCCCGCTTCCGCACACCCGCGCTCGTCCCATTGCGGGCAATACTTACCGGTTGAGTCGTACGCAGATTCTCAGCTCGCTGACGACTTTCGGAATTGGCGCCGAGATGTGCAAGGGGACAAGGGAAGAGGGAGAATAGGATCGAAACACCTCTAGACCCCAAACGCTACCTTAACAATGTCAGTTGGTGGCAACCTCCTCCTCCGAATGCCCACTCTGTTGGTCTATTCTCCCTCTTTTCTTGCACCGTTGAAGATGGATCGACTTCTGGCCTCATTCCAATGCAGATACCTACTGCCGAGTAGTTTCCTATTGATGTGACGGCTTTCAGCCTGGCACCGGATGAGAGATCCCCAAGGCCTTCCTTTTTGCTGCTGCCAGGCAGAACTTTCTAGAGGAGCACGTACCCGGTGGAACGGAAAAGACCAAACATGCATGTCAGGGGTCGAGAAGGCAGGCGGGTCGACTCTCTAAGGAGCCTGCTTGCGGATCGTGAATTGGCTATGATCGATGAAGCACTGTCGGCGATGGCTTTGGAAGACGAAATTGAGATTCGGCTGAGGAAGTCTCCTGGGCGCTTTCAAGTGAGCATCCGAAGCAATGCTGCCAACGGATATCCGGGCGGGCAGACCGGCCAAGCGGAGTCCGAACCGGCCTCCGCTGATCGATAGCTCATCCTTCGAAACCATGCCAGAGGCCATGTTCAAAACCGTGAACGTGAGGTCACAGATGGAGGGAGGCCAATGACCCAAGCAGATCAGCCCGTCCCAAACCCGGTTGTTGTCCTGAGGGAGGAGTTCGACGACTGGGCAGTCTTGTTCAATCCTGACACCGCTCAAGCGGTGGGACTCAATCCTGTTGGCGTTGCGGTATGGAAGCTGCTCGATGGCCGGAGCACGCTGGGAGGAATTGCGGACCGGCTAGCTGAGCAGTTCGACGGAGTCCATGAGAGCGTCCAAGACGAGCTGGCCTCATTCGCTGCCGAGCTTGCGGAAGGCGGCTACGTAGGCTACGAAATGGAGATTGCCGGATCATGACACTGGCGCCGCTCAGCCAGGGCATCCCTAGCGCACCCGACGTCATGAGCACGCCGCGCAGTGTGGACATCGAGATAACCGCCCGCTGCAACCTGCGTTGTCGTTACTGCTATTTCTTTAACAATCCCGCCGTTGAATATGCGGACCTCCCCGCTGAGGAGTGGCTCACCTTCTTCGAGGAGCTTGGCCAATGTGGCGTCATGACCGTGACCCTGGCCGGCGGAGAACC
>JBHIBY010000124.1:0-5547 GCA_046759305.1 Anaerolineales bacterium | reverse complement strand
AGCCTCAGAGGCCTTGGGCTTATGAGTCCCCTGCTCTGCCAACTGAGCTACCGTGCCGTAAGGGTTTTCGATTCACCAGCGGTTGGAAGGGGACCTGGAAACCTATAGCTTAAGCGTTCTCCACTCTTCCAACTGAGCTACGGCGCTGGATTTTATCTGCGATCCAGGATTGGGTTCGCAAGCCGGTAGGTGCAGCACAAGCACCAGTGCTGCGGTTACCTTCAGTGCAGGATTATAGCCGAGGGGTCAGTGATCGGGTCGTAAACTCGCCTTAAAGCTACTCAGAAATGCTTAGGCTAGAAAGAGCCTTCTAATTCGGCCGCACACCGTGTTCCAGCGCGTGAAGGACGCCCTATTTCGGATGGGAATTTATCGGCAATCTTGCCTAGAGAAATCTATTGGAATCCCAATCTGGAGAAGACTTTTTGTCGCAGGTAAGCCACACACGCAATTTCTGCTTCCCGATGTCTGGAATCTGCTGACTGGTGCTTACCGACGACCTAGCGCCTTTTGAAATTTGCTAGCCGATAGCAGGCGGCCAAATGCCTACGCTCGGCGATCAATTTCCGATGGTATGCGGCTAAATGCCTACCATTGGCATTTGGATTCCGTACGCCTGAGCCGCACGAATGGCCTGTTCGTATCCAGCGTCGGCATGTCGGACGACTGCGAGTCCCGGATCCGTGGTGAGTACCCTTTCGAGCCTGAGGGCTGCCTCCGGTGAACCGTCTGCGACGATCACCTGGCCTGCGTGCTGCGAAAAACCAATTCCTACTCCTCCCCCATGGTGGAAAGAGACCCAGGTAGCGCCACCAACCGCGTTCAGCATCGCGTTCAATATGGGCCAGTCGGAAACCGCGTCGGTCCCGTCCTTCATCGCTTCGGTCTCACGGTTTGGGCTCGCGACCGAGCCTCCGTCGAGGTGATCCCGCCCAATGACAATCGGCGCGCTCACCTCGCCCGCCGCAACCATTTCGTTGAATCGAAGTCCGGCTCTAGCCCGTTCACCATAGCCCAGCCAGCAAATTCTGGCCGGCAAACCCTGGAATTGCACCTTCTCCTGAGCCAACTCCAACCAGCGTCGCAGGTGTTGATCCTCAGGAAAGAGCGACTGGATCGCTTTGTCCGTACGATAGATGTCCTCAGGATCGCCTGACAGTGCTACCCAGCGAAAGGGTCCCTTGCCCTCACAAAAAAGCGGGCGAATATACGCTGGTACAAATCCCGGGTAGGCGAAGGCTGCCTCAACGCCCGCATCATATGCCCGCTGACGCAGATTATTTCCATAGTCGAAGACGATCGAGCCACGATCTCTGAAAGCCAGCATCGCCTTTACTTGCTGAGCCATCGATTGCCCGCTCTTTTGTGCAAATTCGTCGGGATCCTTTGCCCGCAATTGATCAGCCTCTTCGAGCGTTAGATCATGCGGAATGTATGCCAGAGGATCGTGCGCGGGCGTCTGATCCGTCACGATGTCGGGCGTTACGTCGCGAATCACAAGCTCGTGGTAGATCGCAGCCGCGTTTCCAATCAGCCCGACCGACCAGGGCTCTCCACGGTCTCGCCGCTCTTCCAGGATCGTCATAGCCTCTTCCAGCGTATCAACCACCTGATCCACATACCCACTCTCAAGCCGGCGGCGTGCGCGATCCGGATCGACTTCGGCAATGAGAGCCACTCCCTCATTCATGGTGACGGCTAATGGCTGCGCGCCGCCCATACCTCCCAGGCCGGCGGTCAACACAAACTTGCCCTTCAAGCTGTCCCAACCCTGCTGGGACGCCAGCGAACCCATTGTCTCGTAGGTACCTTGCAGGATGCCCTGCGTGCCAATGTAGATCCAGCTTCCTGCAGTCATCTGCGCATACATCATCAGGCCTTTCGAAGCCAACTCTTCGAAGTGCTCCTGGGTCGCCCAATGTGGAACAAGATTAGAGTTCGCCAGCAGCACACGCGGCGCATCGGAGTGTGTCTTAAATACTGCAACCGGTTTGCCGGACTGGATGAGCAAGGTTTCGTCGTTCTCCAACGAACGCAACGCGGACACAATAGCCTCGTACGCCTTCCAGTCTCGCGCAGCCTGGCCCCTTCCCCCATAGACCACCAATTCATCCGGCTTTTCGGCGACCTGCGGATCGAGATTGTTCATGAGCATGCGAAGTGCAGCCTCTTGCTGCCATCCCTTACAGCTCAACTCTTCGCCCTGTGCCGCGCGTATCGGTTGCGGTGGAATCGTCATAGCTTGCTCCCCATCACCTGTTCAGCAGACTCAACGACTGAATCCGATGCAATCAACTGCGCCAGGGCCTCCATATCTGAGCTCAAAGCCCGATCGTGGTCTACCCTTGGGGTACGTTGCCGGATCTCATGGTAGGCGGCGGCGGTGCCTGTCCCAAGCCGCGCGGGTCCATCGGATCGGAGATCGATCGCCTGCGCCGCGGTCAACAGCTCGATGGCGATCACCTGCCGCACGTTATCGAGGATTTCCAGCATGTGTCTGGCGGCATTCGCGCCCATACTGACATGATCCTCCTGATTTGCGCTGGACGGGATCGTGTCCACCGAGTCCGGATGAGCCAGGGTTTTGTTGTCGGATACCAATGCCGCCGCGGTGTACTGCGGCATCATGAGCCCACTGTCCAGGCCGCTGGATTCAACCAACATCGATGGCAATCCCTCACTTAGTTCGGGGGCCGTCATGCGAAATACCCGCCGCTCAGAGATTGTGGCCAGCTGAGCAAGGGTGATCGATAGGGTATCCAGCCAAAGACTGGGACCTTGACCATGGAAATTGCCGCCCGAAACGATCTCGCCCTCCCCAAAGAGGAGTGGATTGTCAGTAGCCGCGTTCAAGGCGTCCGTCACACGCTGCTCAAGAAATGCCAGCATGTCACGGATCGGCCCGATGACCTGGGGAGTGCAACGAAGGCTATACGCGTCCTGGACTCGATCAGGCAGGGAGTTGATCAGCTGGCTCCCGGCCAGCAAGCGACGCAGGTTGAACGCAGTCTGGATCTGGCCAGGCTGACCATTGGCCCGATGCAAGCGCTCGTCTAGAGCGGAGGTGATCCCCAGTAGCGCCTCAAAGCTCAGTGCGGCTGCGATCTCAGCATGTCGTAGTAATCGCCCAGCATCCCATAGTCCCAGCGCCGCTGCAGCAACCATAAAGTTGGTCCCATTGGTTAAGCCCAGCCCCTCCTTAGCTTCCAGCACGACTCTTGGGATCTCAGCGCGCTGCATGGCTTCCTGCCCGGTGAGCAGCTCACCCTCATACCAGGCTTGTCCGCTATAGCTATCTGTCTCGTCACTCTCTCCCTTAGACATGACAGCTGCCACGCTTGCCAGAGGCGCCAGGTCACCGCTCGCACCAAGCGATCCCTTGGAAGGCACATAAGGTGTTACGCCCTTGTTGAGCATGTCTCGAAGGGTGTTCGCGAGTTCGGGTCTGACTCCAGAATGGCCTTTGGCAAAGGTATTAATTCGAATCAGCATCATCGCTCGGACGATATCCGCGCTCAGCGCTGGTCCGACCCCCACAATTGATGAAAGCACCAAGTTTCGTGAGAGCTGACGCGTTTGATCCGGGTCGATCCGAATTTGCGCAAGCGGTCCGAAACCGGTCGTTACTCCATATACCGGAGCCGATTCGTTCGCGAGCGCGCGCTCGACCCAAGCTCGGCTCGCTTCGATCCGAGCGACGACTTCATCGTCCAAGCGCTCGACCGCCTCGCCCATTCTGGCGACCGCGATTACCTGTTCTATCGTCAGGCTCTCTCCCGTCAATCTAGCCATACTAAACTCCCTTGCTTGGATCGCGATGCTCTCGACTAGTCGCTTGGAAGCTCTCGCATCTCCGCGTAAATAGCCTGCTCCAATTCGAGCATCTCTTCTTGTTTCTCCGGCGCCCATTCATAATCAAACGGCGTCACGCTGACCCCGATCCAAGACTGATCAAGTACCTCCAGGATTTCCATTTCGACAAGCGCCATCGGAAATGGCGCAGATTCGATCAGGTCCTTTGCGACCACTGCATCACCTTTGATCAAATAAGGCTGACCTTCATCGGTGACGATTTGCACCGCTACCAGACCAGATCGATCGATATTGCCTAATGACGGACTTTCTTGGTCCACGCCGAAACGTAAGAGGTGGATAGAGTTGGTCACGACCCATGTGAACGAGGTGTGGGGATAGCCATTATCGTCGATCGTGAGGATCTGACCCGGTGTACCGAGTGCAATGTAATCGGCGAGTTTGTAGGAGAGGAGCTTCTTTGCGCGTGAACTCAAATTGGATCAACCTCGATAGGCGTTGAATGAAATAGCCCCTGGGAGGGAGCTAGCTCAGTTTGAATTCTAGTGCAAGATGGAGTGTGCCTGTGGCGGAGGGCAACGGATAGATCACGCGGTCCTGGCCCATTCTGTCAGGCATAGATCCCGGATCGGGCGTATTGGATGGGTAGTTTCACCTCGGCCCGAAGCTCACTAGCGGCATGGTGTGGCCAATAGGGCGACCAGAGAGCCATTCGTCCAATGACAATTAGATCGGCCCTTTCGTTCGCCAGGATTTCCTCTGCCTGAACCGGCTCGCTGATCAAACCAACGGCAGCGGTTTTGATATCTGCTTCCTCACGGACGGCATGCGCCAACGGGACTTGATATCCCGGGTGACCCGGGATCTGCTGCTCCGGCACTGCGCCACCGCTCGAACAATCGATGACATCCACGTCCAGTTCGCGCAGCCGTCTAGCGAGTTCGATGCTGTCCGGCACATCCCAGCCACCCTCCACCCAGTCCTTGGCCGAAATCCTCACAAACAGGGGAAGCTCTGTAGGCCAGACCTCTCGGATCGATTTGAAAACTTCAAGCACGACACGAATTCGATTGCCGAAACTCCCACCGTATTCGTCGCTCCGATGATTTGTAAGCGGCGAGAGAAAGGAATGCAAGAGATAACCGCGTGCAGCGTGAATCTCAACGATTTTGAAGCCCGCTCGTAATGCACGCGACGCAGACTCTTTGTATCGATCCGGGATCTGGCCAATCTGATCCTGGGTCAGCTCCGCCGGTACGATGTCGGTTTCCGTTAGTGGGAGGGGACTCGGGGCGACTATCTCCCAACCGCCATCGTCGACGGGGATGAGCTTTCGATCCTCCCAAGGCCGCATGTGGGAGGCTTTACGACCTGCGTGCGCAAGCTGGATGCCGGGGATGGCTCCCTGTTCAGATACGAAACGGGCTATGCGCCCGAACGCAGCCTCCTGCTCATCGTTCCAGAGGCCTACATCCCAGGGCGAGATCCTTCCCCTTGATTCAATTGCGGTGGCTTCGGTCATCACGATTCCCGATCCGCCCACGGCGCGGGTACCCAAATGGACTTAGTGCCACTCGGTAGGGAGCGAGTCCGGTGCGCTGTACTGACACATCGGCGACATCATGGTGCGGTTACGGGAGGTCACCTCACGCAGTTCAAGCAGCTCGAAAAGCTTGGGTTGTCGCTTTGATCTAGGCTTTGGTGTCTCAGAAGCGGCCATAAGCACTCCGGGAG
>JBHIBY010000123.1:0-5737 GCA_046759305.1 Anaerolineales bacterium | reverse complement strand
AAACCACCGTTTTCATGACAAATTTACAAGAGTTTGCCACAATGAACGAAGTTTATGGCGGGGTATTCGCCTTGGAACCTCCTGCCCGCTCGACTATCCAGGTAGCCGCCTTGCCTGGAGGAGCCTCGGTGAAGATAGAGGCAATTGCTTGGGCGGAAGGCGGTTAGAAGCTGGCGACAAGCAGCGATGCACTTTACATAAGCGCAGCCGCTATGCTCAGATATCGAACACGAGTGCGAAATGCGCTGAAGAACTTCAGTATAAACGCAGGGACCCCGCTCGGCTGGGGAGGGTGCGGGGTCCTGCACGCCCGATCAACTCGGACGTGCGCAGAGCTTATCGCATGCCGCTTGATGCCTATGTAACCCGCGCTACCTGGAGTTGATTAATGGCAGGTGAAAGAATTCTGGTTGTAGATGATGAGCCTAACATTGTGGATCTGGTCACGATGTATCTGGAGCAGGAGGGCTACCGCGTCGAATCAGCTTTCGATGGCGCTCAGGCGCTAGAACAGATCCAGGAGCTTGAGCCGGCGCTGGTTGTGCTGGATCTCATGCTCCCAGAAGTAGACGGATTTGAGGTCTGCCGTCAGACACGTGTTCACTCAGATGTGCCCATCATCATGCTCACCGCCCGTGATGACGATGTCGACAAGATCGTTGGATTGGAACTGGGAGCGGATGACTACCTCACCAAACCCTTCAATGCGCGCGAGTTGGTTGCTCGGGTCAAGGCGATCCTACGCCGCGCCGATCGATCGCCAAGACCGAACGACAAACCGCTGCACATCGCAGACCTGAGCATCGATCCTGCCCGCAGAGAGGTTACGGTTTGTGGCGAACAGGTGGACCTACGCGCGAAGGAGTTCGATTTGCTTCAGGCATTTGCGGAGAACAAGGGAATTGTGCTCAGCCGTGAGCAGCTGTTGAATCTAGCCTGGGGATATGACTTCTATGGCCAGACCCGAACCGTGGATGTGCACGTCGCACACCTTCGCAAACGCTTGAAGGGCAGCCAAGTGCAGATCGAAACCGTCACGGGTGTGGGGTACAAGCTGGTCGTCTAATGTTTCGCTCGCTGCGATCCCGCTTGTTGTTTACACATATGCTAGTCAGCGCGCTCGTTCTGTTTTTCGTTGCGCTCAGCCTGCTGGTTTTCCTCATCAACAGCCGTCAATTGGACCAACTGACAACCGCTCGGCTCAGCGGAGCGGCCGATCTTGTCGCCCAACGCGGGCCAAGGGCACTGCAGTTCTTGGGAAGCGACCGCTTGAACGCCGCCTTCCGAAATCTGGGCGTAGCTGATGCACGCGGAATGATCGTGGGGTCGGAGGGGGAAATCCTTGCAGATACCCGCTCCGGAAAGGAGAGACCGCCTTCAGAGATAATCAAACAAGCCGCTTCTGCTGAAGGCGAGATCCACGGGGGCTATGGCGGATTTCTCAATCGCTGGCTCTATGTTGGCCAATCGTTGGGCGACGGTCGAGTTCTGCTGCTATTGGCTCCCCGTCCGAGCCCGGTGGCAGCTGTTGGTCAGGAGCTGTTACTGCCTCTCATCTTTCGCGCAACGCTTGTGGCACTGGTCGCTTCTGTCGTTCTGGCCTGGCTGATCTCACGATGGGTATCGGCTCCACTCCAAAAAACCGCCGAGGCCGCTCGATCGGTGGCGGCCGGCGACTACGATCAACGATTGACGCATTCCGGTCCGGATGAAGCACACAGTCTGGCAACTTCATTCAACGAGATGGTGCAGCAAGTCCAGGGCAGCCAGCAGGCGATGCGTGACTTCGTCGCCAACGTTTCTCATGAGTTGCGAACGCCGCTCACTTCGATTCAAGGCTATGCCCAGGCCATCCTTGATGAAACGGCGCCCGACATGAAGAATGCGGCCGGTGTGATTTATGAAGAGTCGGATCGTCTCGGCCGGTTGGTAGATGAATTGTTAGTACTTGCGCGAATGGATACCGGTCAAGACCCCCTAGAACGAAAGCCAGTTGACCTGGGGGCGATCCTCACCGCAATCGTGGAAAGGCTCACACTGAAGGCCGCGAGTAAAAATGTTCAAATCCATAACGATTCGATCTCCCTTCCTGCGCTCATCGGAGATGGGGATCGGCTGTCCCAGGTATTTACGAACCTGATCGACAATGCGCTGAAACACACACCCGACGGTGGTGAGGTTCGGCTCAAGGCCGAAACGAGCTCCGGCTGGGTCTCGGTACACGTTGATGATACAGGGCTTGGCATACCTCCCGAAGAACTTTCGCGGATCTTCGAGCGCTTTTATCAACTCGACAAAGCCCGTTCAGGAAGCGGGCCGCGCGGCGCAGGATTGGGGCTAGCGATTTCGCGTGAGATCGTGGAGGCGCATGGGGGCAGCCTGGAAGCGCAAAGCGTCGTGGGGCGGGGAAGCCGCTTCACCGTCAGCCTCCCTATCGTACAGCCGGACGACGAGACGCTGGCCAAGCAGCGGGCGGGATCTTAGGGGAGGCTGTTTCACTGTCCGCCTCCCGATCTATCGGCAGCCGGATGAGACACCGGCCAGGCGGCTCACAGGATTCTTAAGTGAAAATCGGGCCCACCTTTGGGCCCGATTCTGCGTCTGGGGGTCGGCTACTCTGATTCCGGGGGTTGCTCGTCACCTTCCGGGCTGGAACTCAAGGCTTCAAGCTCCGCTTGAAGCTGCGCTGCCCGGGTCTCATAGGCATTTTGAACCTCATCGCGAAGGTTCGCGACCCGCTCTCTTGCCTTGGCCTGCAGCTCTTCACCGGAGCTCGGCGCGATCAAAAGCGCGATCACAGCGCCGAACAGGGCTCCCATTACCGTCCCAAATACAAAAGATGCAAACTTCCGCATCGCACACCTCCGAGGCCTGCATTATCTCATAGTATGCAAGCTACCTGAAGTTGCCAGAAGATTATTGACAAATAGTAGAATCAAGTGGATTAGACAAGGAGGCCCAAGGTGGAAATATCGATCGTCTATTGTGCGGTTTGACACTACACAGACAGAGCCATCGGTCTGATGGCTGATTTGACCAAGGAGTACGAATTCGATATCAAGTCCATCGAGCTGGTTCCCTCGGATGGTGGAAAATTTGAAGTGTCCGTCGACGATCAACTGGTGTACTCGAAGTTGAAAACGGGCCGCCATGCCGAGCAGGGCGAGGTGCTCAGGCTCGTCCAAGCTGTAGCCCCAGTCGGAGACTAGATCATTGAAGGCGCTCGTCCAGCGAGTTCGCAGGGGCAGCGTTAGTGTTGCAGGCGAGACCCTGGCCGCAATTGGGCCAGGGTTAGTCGTTTTGTTGGGTGTTGGTGATCAGGATTCCGATGAAGAGGCGAGCTGGCTGGCCACGAAATGCGCCAATCTTCGAATATTCGAAGATGACGATGGAAAGATGAACCGCTCCCTCCTTGATTCGGGAGGGGGCGCCCTGGTGGTCTCTCAGTTCACCCTATACGGCGATGTCAGCAAAGGGCGCCGACCGAGCTTTGTTCACGCAGCACATCCAGATGTTGCGGAGCCGCTTGTTGAAAAATTCGCGGAGCACCTGCGCCGCGAAGGAGTCGAAACGCAAACCGGTTCGTTCGGGGCCGATATGCTGGTAGAGATCGATAACGACGGACCAGTGACGCTTATGATCGAGCGTAGTTCCCAGTAGATTGTCAACGGAACTGAAAAATTCTTGGGCCGCCCAAGCGGGCGGCCCTTCTGGTTTCACTAGTTGGGCAAATAGTTAATCAAGCCGAGCTTTGGCGGCTTCTCTAATTTCACTGCAATCTCCAATAATTGATCACGTCGATCTTTAGCAGCACCTTTTGCGTCGCCAGCAATCCCCACTCGTTGATCCATCAATATCTTGTGGCTCCTGTTGATGTTTGTAATAAATCGATGAGTATTCATGGCCGCAGGCCGGGCTAGCTGAGCCACATGGTAAAATCGCCGCGTCGCCCTCATTGTGGGCTTTTTTCACGCTTTTAGTATCCTAAGGAGGAACAAATGAACGTCGGTGCTGTTGTAAGCTCCATCGCCACCATTTCTTGGATCGTGGCGATTGTAGTTATCGGAATAGCGGTGGTCCGTGCAACCCGCGGGCAACCCTTCCGGGGAGCCATCGGGCTCATCGTAGGATCGATTGTAGTGGCACTGGCAGCCACAGTCATCGGCGCCAGCATAGTCTTTATTCAACCAACCGATCGAGGGGTTGTGATCTCGGCGCTGGATGAAGGCGTCCGGGAAAATGAGCTGCAGCCGGGGCTGAATTTCGTCGTACCGTTCCTCGAGAATGTGCTCCACTACCCCATCGAACGCCAGACCTACACCATGTCGATCGCGCCACAGGAAGGTCAGATCGTCGGCGATGACTCGGTGGAGGCGCGTACTTCTGATGGACAGGTCGTCAGGGTCGACGCCTCGGTGATCTTCGCCCTGGATCCAGCAGATGTCGTAAATTCCCACAAGAAGTGGCAGGGGCGGTATGTAGACAATCTCATCCGTCCTCAGGCGCGCGGCATCATCCGAGATGCGGTATCGCAATTTGGGATCGAGGAAGTCTACAGCACACAGCGCTTTGCGCTGAGTGCGCGGATTGACGACGACTTGAAAGAGGCACTTGCCGAAGGCGGCCTGATCCTGCACGACTTCGTGCTTCGCAACATCGCCTTCTCACCGGAGTACGCCGCTTCGGTGGAGCAGAAGCAGATCGCGGAGCAGGAGGCGGAGAGAGCGATCTTTGTCGTTCAGCAACGCGAGCAGGAAGCAGAGCAAGCCCGCGCAACCGCCCGGGGTCAGGCCGACGCGGCTGTGATTAACGCTCAAGGTCTAGCAGACGCGCGCGTGATCCAGGCTGAAGCGGAAGCTACCGCACTGGAGCTACTCGCCGCCGCACTGGCGCAGAATCCGGATCTGATCACCTTTGAGTACGTACAAAGATTAGGACCCGGAATCCAGGTGATGCTGGTGCCCAGCGAAAACCCGTTCTTGCTGCCAATCCCTTCGCTTGATGGGAGCGTGACCGAACTCCCAACTATCGAACCCACCGCACCGTAGTTGCTCGATATCCGGAAACTAAAGACTCCCCGGCTAGAGATATCTGCCGGGGAGTTTCTTATTCAGTCGCTTGGTTAGCCTGAAACGTCGAGTTCGTCGTCCCAGTCATCGTCCTCAGTGGGGAGGGTTGGAGGCCAATTGGCCGGATCAGCAGGGACCGGTTGCGGCTCGGGCTCAAGTTCTTGTGCCTCTCGTAGTTCTTCCGGAGTTGGGGCTGGAGGCTCCGACTTGGGTGCCTCCATCGGTACCTCAGTTGTGGGAGGCTCTGCAATTTCCGCTCGCAGCTCGTCTAATCCAGATTCGGAATCGGCAGCGGCGTCACCGTTACCGCTCGGAGCTTCTTCGGCCTGCTTTTCATAGTCTCCGCTCAAGACCTGAGTTCCAGATAATCCCTCAAGCACCTTGCGGAACATCTGGGTGTCAGCCTGCGAGGCCTGTATGGTGATCGGCCCCTCGTGCTGTGGCGGCGCCTGCTCCTGATCTCCATTTGCGTTCGGAAGCTCCAGTGGTGTCTTGAGTTTTGCGTTTATCTGTTCGGGGATGACACGCGGTTTGAACATCGAATCATCATCTAACAGTTCGCCCGTCTGCGCTTGGGGAAATGTGGCTTCGGGTTGCTCAGCCTCAAATTCGAAATCTTGCAGAAGATCGGGATCAGTAATCCCTTCGATTCCGTCGATCCAGGAGGG